>SFGA01000044.1 GCA_004556705.1 Ruminococcus sp.
TTTTGGTCGTCCCATATCTTTTCATCTCCTCTTTCTCATTTTAACACAAAAAATGATGGTAGACACTTTTTTGTGTCTACCATCATTATATCATTTTACTTTCAAAACGAAAGAGTGCCTTATTTTTATTGATATTATATTTGTTTAAGTCTGCCGAGCTTTTTAATTCCGCCGCCGAAGAGGAAGCCGCCGATAATCTTACCGAGACCTCTCCAGAACTTATCCTCATCAAGAATGAGAAGCAAGCCGTCAGCCATTTTCGGACTGAATATGCCGAAGCTCATTGAAATAAAGTTCTTAATGGGTGTCTGTACCGCTACTGCACCCATCATTGTGTCCTCGCCGAGCATCTTCAGGAGCTTTCTGTAAATTCTGCCGCCCCACTTGCCGTCCTTAGCGTCCTCAATGGTGTTGAGGTAGTTAAGCGGCTGGCTCTTATCACGAACCGAAGGGGGAATTTCATGACCGAGAACAGCCGTGAATTCTTCGTCGGAAACATTCATAATGTCTGCACCGTAGTATGACGGAGCCATCTTATGATAATCGGGAACAGCGTAAGCAACTGTCGATTCAACGTTGAGCGAAGCCTCAAGTCTAATATCACGGCTTGACGCACCGACCAAAATCTTGAACTCGCCCGACTCAACCTGCCAATCGTGAGCGTCAACATTGTAGAACGCAAACGCACGCTTTTCAAGGTCGATTGAAACCTCTTTTTCCTCGCCTGCTTTAAGGAATACCTTCTTAAAGCCCTTTAATTCTTTAACAGGTCTGTAAATTGTCGATTCAACATCCGAAACATAAAGCTGTGCAACCTCTGCGCCGTCTCTTGAACCTGTGTTCTTAACCTTAAAGGTAACTGTAACGGTGTCTGTGTCCTTTATGCTGTCAGCCGACAACTTAATGTCGCTGTATTCAAAGGTTGTGTAGGAAAGACCGTGACCGAACGGGAAACGAACTGCCTTGTTTGCGGTATCATAATATCTGTAACCTACATAAATGCCCTCTCTGTACTCAACCGAAACAGGAGTGCCGGGGAAGTAGTTAGCACTTGAATTGTCCTCAAGAGCGATGGGATATGTCTCCGAAAGCTTACCCGAGGGGTTAACGTCGCCGAAGAGAATATCGCAAACAGCACTGCCTGCCGCCTGACCTGTAAGGAACTCGTTAAGAATAGCGGGAACCTCGTCAGCCCACGGCATTTCAACCGAAGAGCCGCCCGAAAGTACAACTACAACATTCTTGTTGACCTTGAGAACCTCCTCAACAAGTCTGTTGTGAAGCGGAGGAATACCGAGGTGCTTTCTGTCGTTACCCTCTGTCTCAAATTCGTCTGTAAGACCGATAAAGAGAACTGCAACCTCTGCATTCTTTGCCTTTTCAACAGCCTCTTTAACAAATGTATCGTCAGAAATCTTATTCTTCTTTTCGGTTGAATAGCCCTGTGCATATTCAACGCTTACGCCCATTTCCTTAGTCATTGTGTCAAATGCATTGTCAAGGTCAATGGGGTTGATGAGTGATGAGCCTGCACCCTGATAACGGGGCTTCTTTGCCATCTCTCCGATAACGGCGATTTTAGCGTCCTTTTTAAGAGGAAGAAGATTGTTGTCGTTCTTCATAAGAACCATGCACTGACCTGCAATCTCTCTTGCAAGGCGGTGATGCTCCTTCGGGTCATAAGTGTATTCACCGAGTGTTGCAACCGACTTGTCAACCATATCAAGAATAAGGTCAACTGCGTGGTCGAGAACAGCAACGTCAAGTGAGCCGTCCTTTACAGCGTCGCAAATTTTCTGTGTGCCTGCGCCGCAGGATGAGGGCATTTCGATTTCCTGACCTGCGATAAGACCCGGAACTCTCTCGTTTTCAGCACCCCAGTCTGTTACAACAAGGTTTTCATAGCCCCAATCGTCACGGAGAACGTCTGTAAGAAGCCATTTATTTTCTGCGCAATAATGACCGTTAAGTCTTTCATAAGCGCACATTATTGTCCACGGCTGGGCCTTTTTAACGGCAATTTCAAACGGACGGAGATAAACCTCACGAAGCGTTCTTTCGTCCGCTACGGTGTTGACGGTCATACGTCTTGTCTCCTGATTGTTTGCGGCATAGTGCTTGAGCGATGTGCCGATACCCTTTGACTGAACACCGTTGATAAACGAAGCTGCCATCTCGCCTGCAAGCTCGGGATCCTCCGAGAAATACTCAAAGTTTCTTCCGCAAAGGGGAGAACGCTTAATGTTGGTACCCGGTCCCAAAAGAACGGAAACTCTTTCCTTTCTGCACTCGTCGCCGAGAGCCTCGCCCATTCTTCTGATAAGGTCTGTATCCCATGAGCAAGCCGTAGCCGACGCCGTGGGGAAGCAGATAGCCGGAACGCCCTTGAGAAGGTCTGTTTCACCCTTCTTTGCAGCATCCGGATCGCCCTTTTTACGAATACCGTGAGGTCCGTCGTTAAGGCTTACCGATTTAATACCCAAACGGTCAACGGGCTGGCTGTGCCAATAATCAAGTCCGTCGCACATGCTCGCTTTTTCTTCAAGCGTCATTTTTGCGATTAAGTCTGCGTGTTTTAATGCCATTATGTATCCTCCCTTAATAAACGAAAACGATTTTATTTTCGTAGTATATAATAAAACAAAATCAACATTCTTGCAAGGGTTTTCAAGACATTTCTATCGGATTTGTACAAAAACAACGGAATTTTATTATAAAAAATCGGGAACGCATTAAATCAAGTACGCTCCCGTCAAAAAGTTCTTATTCAAAATATCATAGGCTCAAGCTGCTTACCCGTCAAAGCATTTTTAAGCGTTTCGGGTATCTTTTCAAAATCCGCAACCGTCGAGTTCGGTTTGTTTATGCAGTCGTCCTGCCTTAAAGGCACAAAATACATATTTTTGGAATTCATAAGTAAGCCGATATTTTTAGCCGATGCGCCGAGTGCGTCATTTGTCGAAACAGCGATAATAACAGGTCTGTTATTTCTCAAATGAGCCTTGACGGCAAGCGTAACCGAGGTGTCGGTTATTCCGTTTGCAAGCTTTCCGAGCGTGTTTCCCGTGCAGGGTGCGACAACAAGTGCGTCAAGCATTTTTTTAGGACCTATCGGCTCGGCTGAATAAATCGTGTGTATAATTTCGTTGCCCGTGATTTCGGAAATTTCGTCCGTAAAAGCCTTTGCCTTTCCGAAACGGGTATCGGTTGAATATGCATTTTGCGACATTATCGGGATAACGTTATATCCCATCTCCTTTAGGACGGACATCTGCGGGATAACCTTAGAAAATGTGCAGAACGAGCCGCACATTGCAAAGCCCACATTTACCATTTACCTACCTCCTGAACAAATACTCTCTATTCTGTCCGCTATAAGAGCGCCTGCCTTCCTCGGACAGTATTTGCCGGGCAAAGACAACGCTCTGATAAGCTTTATTGAAAAGGCTTTCGCCGTATTTTCGTCTGCTCCGAACGGTGCGGAGGCAATATCGACAATAACCGTGGATTTATCCGCTTCGGACAAAACCTTTTCGTTGAGTATTAAGGCGGGTACGGTATTGATAACAAGCCGATAATCCTTGATTTTATCGGGAAGAGCGTCGAGATAAAAGAAACTGTAAGCTTTATTCTTTGCCTCTTTTTCTGCTTGCTCGCTTCTTGCACATATAGAAAAATCGCAACTCTCTGCACACAATAAATCTGCCGTCGCCCTCGCCGTTCTGCCGAAGCCCGTTATCACAGAACGCATATTGCGAAAGTCAATATCATTTTCCGAAAATACGTTCAAAAGAGCCTTTGCGGTAAGCACGGCGTTTTCATTTATCATTTCGCCGTCATAGTAGTCAAAAACCGCAACGCCTTTTTTAATAAACTCGGCTTTTAATTGAGGACTGACTATTCCGCCGATTACCGTGTCGCCCTTTTCAAGGCAGGAAACAAGCGTTTTGAGACTTATTGGCTCATTTTCGCAATTCATATTTATATTTACGCCGTCCCGACTCACAGGAAGCGGAAGAACAACCGTTTTGCCGTTCTCCGTGTGCGATAAAAGCTCCGTTTCGCTCTTACATTCACAAACGGAAAAGCCCTTGTCGGACAGCTGCGTTTTTACCCATTCAAAGCGTTTATCGCCGCCGAGAATAATTATATTTTTCTTTTCCATACGGCATACCTCCGTCTTAATTCTACAATACATTCTATGAAAAGAAAACATTTATTGTGCCAATCGGTAAAATAGTGTTTGAATTTTTCTGATTTTGCAATATAATATAATGTATAAAATATAAAATAATTTAAGCAGGTATTATAAATGAGTAATATTTCCGAAGTTTTAAGAAACGCAAAAAGAATACATTTTATCGGCATAGGCGGAAGCGGTATGTGCCCTCTTGCCGAAATTCTCCACGCAAAGGGTTATTCGCTTCAAGGCTCGGACAATAACGAGAGCTCAATCGTTGAGCGTATTCGCAAGCTCGGTATTCCCGTTATGATGGGACAAAAGGCCGAAAACATAAAGGGTGCGGATATGATAGTTTATTCCGCCGCAATTCAGCGTGGGAACGAAGAGCTGGAGGCTGCCCTTGCAAGCGGTATTCCGACCTTTACAAGAGCAGAGCTTTTCGGCGAGGTAACGAAGCATTTTGACAACTGTGTCGGAATTTGCGGAACTCACGGCAAGACGACTACTACCTCAATGACCGTTCAGGCAATGCTTTCGGCTGACCTTGATCCGTCTGCTGTTATGGGCGGCAAGCTTCCGCTTACGGACAGCTACGGCAGAGTGGGAAAGAGCGATACGATTGTCTGTGAGGCGTGCGAATATGTCGATACATTTTTGCATCTTTTCCCGAATGTTGCGGTTATTCTCAACATTGACGAGGACCACATGGAATACTTCAAAACGCTCGACAATCTAATTTTGAGCTTCCATAAATTTGCCTGCCTTGCCAAAAGTGCGGTAATTTACAACGGCGACGACGAAAACACCCTGAAAGCTGTTGAGGGTATCGAGGGCAAGGATATGATTTCGTTCGGCTTCTCCGACAAAAACGATTACTACGCTGAAAATATCGAGTCTATAAACGGCGCATACACTCGCTTCGACGTTATGTACAAGGGCAAAAAGCTCGGCAGGCTTTCTCTTGCAGTACCCGGTGTTCACAATATTCTGAACGCACTCGCTTCAATCGCAAGCGCAATATATTCGGGCGCAAAATTCGAGGCTTGCGTTGAGGGACTTGAAAGCTTTACGGGTGCAGGCAGACGCTTTGAAAAGCTCGGCACTTATTGCGGAATTGACTTTATAGACGATTACGCTCATCATCCGGCAGAGCTTAAAGTTACGCTCGAAGCGGCTATGAAATTGGGATACAACACCGTGTGGGCGGTATTCCAGCCGTTCACCTATTCGAGAACGGTCTTGCACTTTGACGAGTTCGTGGACGTTCTCAAAATTCCCGACAGGTGCGTTATGACCGAGATTATGGGGTCGAGAGAAACGAACACCTATGGAATTTACACCTCGCAGTTAGCCGAAAAAATTCCGAATTCCGTTTGGTTTAACACTCAAAAGGAGGTTGCCGATTACGTTGTTAAAAACGCAAAGGCGGGCGACCTTGTGTTGACAATGGGCTGCGGAGATATTTACAAATCGGCACACATGATGATTGATATGTTAAAGGAAAAGGAAGCAAAATAACATTGCAATAAAAACGGAGTAACTTGAAAAAGCTACTCCGTTTTTTGTTATTTAAGCTCTTTTTTTCGAAGCCTTTGATAGATGAAGAATGATGCGACGGCGGTCAAGCCTTCTGCGACGGGGAAAGCGAAGAACACACCCTGTGCGCCCATTATCTTGCTCAAAACATAAGCCGCAGGAATGATAATCATAGCATATCTTGAGAAAGAAATTATTAGCGATTCAAGTCCTTTTCCGAGAGCCTCAAGCACACCGCAGCAGGTAACGGACATTGCCGAGAATATGAAACCTGTGCAGATTATGTGAAGTGCCTTGACGCCGATTTGCACCGTGTCGGGATTTTCCGTAAAAAGTCCTATCATTTTGTCGGGAATGATAAACGAAAGTGCAACGCCCAACGCCATAATACCCGAGGTCAACGCAAGCGAAGTGTTGAAAATCTTGCGTACTCTGCCGTTTTCGCCTGCGCCGTAGTTGAAGCTGACAAGCGGTCTGATGCCTTGAATAATTCCGTTCGCCGAAAGATAAATAAAGGTTTGAAGCTTATAATACGCACCGAGAACAAGCACATATTTATCCGAGAATGCAGCCAAAATTCCGTTGAGTGAGGAAATGAGAACTGACGGCAGCGCCATATTGAGCGAGGCGGGTATGCCGACTAAATAAAGCTTTTTCATAAGCTCTTTATTAAAGCTGATATTTCTTTTTGAAAACGATACGGGCAACGGAGAAATAATGAGAGCCGCAACATAAGCCAAAAGCGTTACGCTCTGACCTATACCCGTAGCGTATGCCGCACCCGACATTCCCATTTTAGGACAGCCTAACAAGCCGAAAATCATAATCGGGTCAAGCACGATATTTGTTATAAAGCCGAGCAGCATACAAACCATTGTGCTGTTCATTCTGCCGACTGCCTGAAACACCTTTTCAAGCGAAATGCCGAGCATAATCACAACCGAAAACAAGAACGCCCTGTTTGCATAGGCAAGTCCCATCTCGATAAGTTCTTCGTTATCCGTATACAATGACAAAAACCAACGCATACCAAAAATGCAAATTATCATAAGCAAAACGCCGTGCACCGCACTCAAAAGCAAGCCCGTTACAGCCGCTTCGTCGGCTTCTTTTTTTCTGCCTGCGCCGAGGCAATAGGCTATTCTTGCGTTCATACCTATTCCGAAGCCGACCGCAATCGCCGTCATAAGACTTTGCACGGGATAGACAAGCGAAAGTGCCGTCATTGCGTCCTCGCTTATTTTTGCGACAAAGTAGCTGTCAACGATATTATAAAGCGAGTTTACCGCCATTGACACCACCATTGGCAGCGACATTGAAATAACTAGCGGTAAAATTTTCTTTTCCTTCATAAAATTATTATCCATCTCTTACCTCACAACAAAAAAGCCACACAGAGCATCTCTGCGTGGCGAAAAAAGATTTCTCTTGAAAAATCCACTCCCGTTAGGGTTTTGTGTTAAAGATGATATCATAAGAAGCGTATTGTGTCAACCTAAAATATGCGATTGCTTATTGCATAGGTTATAGTTTTCTGTTAAAATGATTTTCAAAGAACTAACGGAAAGAGGTGCAAAAATGGAGCTTTCACTCAACGGAAAATGGCAATTTCGGGAATGTAACACGGATAAATATTATCCCGCAACAGTCCCCGGCTACAACTTTTTAGATTTAATCGACAACAAAATTATCGAGGACCCGTTTATAGGTCTTAATGAAAAGGACGCCGACTTTGTCGGCAAAAAGGATTGGGAATACAAAAGGACTTTCACGCTCGACGAAGAGCAGCTCGAAAGAGACGATATTATTCTCTCCTGCAAAATGCTTGACACTATATGCGATATTTTCATAAACGGCGAGAAAATCGGAAGTGCCGACAACTGCTTTATAAAGCACGAATTTCCCGTTAAAGACTCCCTTAAAAGAGGCGAAAACGAAATTAAAATAGTTTTCTATTCGCCTGTAAACTATGTCGAAAAAATATATAAGAAAGAGTCAGCGCCGCCGAACAGCAACGGTCAAAACGGCATTGTGCATATCCGCAAGCCGCAGTCGCATTTCGGCTGGGATTGGGGTCCCGTTTTGCCGCCGAGCGGAATATCCGACGATATAAGCCTTGTTTTCATAAACGGCGCAAGAATTACCTATCTTTCCGCAAAGCAAGTTCATTCAGACTGCAGGGTTACGGTTAAATTAAGCACCGAAACGAAAAAATATGCCGATAACATCGAATGTGAATTGAGCGTTATTTCCCCCGACGGAACTGTTTTGAAAAAAGACGGCGAGAGTGCCGATTTTATAATAGAAAACCCCGAGCTTTGGCAGACCTATGAGCTTTCACGCAAGGAAAAACAGCCGCTTTATACCGTCAAAGCCGTATTGAAAAAAGACGGGAAAGCAGTTGACTCCTACGAAAAGAAAATCGGACTTCGCACCCTGTATCTTGACAGAAGCCGTGATGAATACGGCTCAAATTTCAAATTCGTGTTAAACGGAGTTCCGCTTTTCATAAAGGGCTCAAACTACATTCCGCCCGACTCGTTTATTACAAGATTTGACGGGGAGCAGCTTGAAAAAATGCTCAATGCCGTCAGATTTTCGAATATGAATATGCTTCGTATTTGGGGCGGCGGCTTCTACGAAAGCGATGAATTTTACTCAAAATGCGACGAGATGGGTATTCTTTTGTGGCAGGATTTTCAGTTTGCCTGTCAGGCGTACCCGTTCTTCAAGGAGAGCTTTCTTGAAAACGTCAAAAAGGAAATAAAATACAACGTCAAGCGTCTTTGCGACCACCCGTCGTTGGCTCTTTGGTGCGGAAACAACGAAATCGAGGAAATGCATAACGGCTGGATGCTCATGAAGGACTATGTTGCTTGGACTGAAAAGTTTTTCTATGAAATTCTTGAGCCCGAGCTGAGAAAATACGATCCCGACACCTCGTATATCCCCGGCTCGCCCTGCGGAGTATCGCACAACAAGGGCGTTGACTGCGACAATGTGGGCGACACGCATCTTTGGGCAGTTTGGCACGGCTTGAAGCCCATGACCTTTTACCGCAAGAGGATGACAAGATTTTGCTCGGAATTCGGCTTTGAAAGTCTGCCCGACATAAAGACCGTAAGGAAATTTGCGGGCGGCGGTGAACTGTCGCTTTCAAGCAAGGTTTTCCTCTCGCACCAAAAATGCCTTAACGGCAACGATAAAATGATATACTACATTGCCTCTCGCTTCTGTCTGCCGAAAAAATTTGAGGATTACATATATCTTTCACAGATAACGCAGTCAGAGTGTATCGAGGACGCAACCGAGCATTGGCGCAGGAACAGGGGCAGGTGCAACGGCGCTATGTATTGGCAGTTCAACGACTGTTGGCCCGTATGCTCTTGGGCAAGCTATGATTATTACGGCAATTACAAGGCTTTGCAGTATTGCGCAAGGAATTTCAACGCACCCCTAACCGTATCCGCCGAGGACTCGAAGGATGGTGTAAAGCTGTTCGTGTTAAACGATTTTAGCGGCGAAAAATCGGTTCGTGTAGAATACAGCGTGTTTGATTTCAACAAGGAAGTTGCAGTCTGTTCGGGCGAAAAAGCTTTGAGCGTGCCTGCCCTTTCAAGCACACTCGCTTTCGACCTTAAAAATTCAGATTTGCTTAAAGGCTCGGGTAAGCACAGTGCCGTGATGCGTATAAAGCTTTTTGAAAACGGCATTTTGACAGCCGACAGAACGCTTTTGTTCGACAAGGAAAAGAAAATACACTTACCCTCGGCAAAAATTGAAATGCACATTTCGGAAACGCCGTCGGGACTTGAAATAAAGCTTAAAAGCGACCGCTATTCCCGACTTGTAAAGCTTGAAAGCAGTATTTCACAAGAGCCGTTCTCGGACAATTTCTTTGACCTCTTCCCGAACGAAGAAAAGACGGTCAAAATAGGCAAGGACAGCCGCTTCAGCCTTGCGGAGCTTAAAGACAGCATATCCGTAATGAGCCTTTGCGACGTCGAAAAGGACGGCAATCCGTTTACGGCAATCAAGAACAAAATAAAGGTTTTGACCTCGCCTGTAAATATCGGAAACGCCGTGTGGCACGGACGAATTCAAAATGATATTGATTTAGACTGATAACGGGTGAAAACTATGAAAATCATGCTTCGCTCGCCAAAGGAATTGCAGACAGTCAAGGGCTTCGGCACGTCGTCGTGCTGGTGGAGTCAATATTGTGCAGGGAACGCCGCAAATGAGCTTTCCGAGCTGCTTTACGGCAAGGACGGACTCGGGCTCAACATTTATCGCTACAATGTCGGCGGCGGCTTTGACACAGACAACAACCGTGTGGAAAATATGTGGCGCAGAACTGAGAGCCTTTATGACTTTGACAAGACAAAGGAAACGGGAAAATATAATTTCAACAGCGACCTCACCGCAAGAGAGTTTATGAAGCTCTGCCTTGAAAAAGGAAGCATTGACACGGTAATTCTTTTCGCAAACTCTCCGCATTGGTCGCAGACCTCGACTGGTCAGAGCTCGGGCAGCCTTTTGCCGCACACCTGCAACCTGCCGAAAATGAATTACAAAAAATTTGTAAGCTATATGCTCGACATTGCCGAGGAATTTATAAGCGAGGGAATCCCCGTAAAATACATAAGTCCCATAAACGAGCCGCAATGGCAATGGGGCGGCGCTTCCGTCTGGCAGGAGGGCTGTCATTATGAGTGCGAAGAGGTTTTAGAAGTTTTTCATCTATTTGCCGAGGAGATACTCAAGCGTGGCACTCCCGTATTGCTCTACGGTCCCGAAAGCGGAGAAATGCTCGGCGAAACCAAGCGATATATCGAGGCTCTTGCAGGCGACGAGACAATCAAAAAGGTAATGCCCGTTTTTGCCTATCACTCCTATCATTCCGACAATTCCCCCGAGACAAGATTAGTTTTCAAAAACGAAATTGTCAAAGCGCATCCCGAATTCCGCTTTGATATGAGCGAATGGTGCGAGCTTCCAAACAAAAGTCCCACAGACTGCGTAAAAGCCGCCCTTATAACCGCAAGGATTATCGGACAGGACTTTATTCTCGGAGGCTGCGAAAGCTGGACCTCATGGGTTGCGGTAAATCAATTTTCCGTCAAGGAGGACGGCAAGGATTATTCCGACGGACTTTTCTCGGCAACGAACTATTTCAGCGAATATAAAAAAGCAAAGCGATATTACGCACTTGCGCACTATTCAAAATTCATTCCTGTGGGATCGGTATGCCTTGACAACCTGACCGTTCCCGAGAATGATAACGGGCTCAACGCCTTTTCGTTCCTCACTCCCGACGGAAAAACCGTTACGGTAATCGTAAACGAAAAGGAGCAGACCGAAATTTCCTTTGACGGAGATTTTTCGAAAATGCAGATCGTTCTCACAACAGACGAAAAGCAATTTTTCACGGCTTATGACGGAGAGTACAAAAGCACGCTGACGCTTCCCGAAAATTCACTCGCAACCGTGATAATGCAATAAGCTCTTATATAACATTACAGCCGCTCGGCTTTTTTGACGCAGGAAACATCAGAAATATTTATTCCTACAAAACCGACACGAAAAATCTTGATCCGTCATACAAAGCGGTTGAAGGCTTTTCGCTTGTCTATCCGTCCTTGCCGGAGGGGCTTGAAAAAATCGGCTCCGACTGCTTTACAAAGGACAGAGGGCTCAGCTATATGTATATTCCCGAAAGCGTTACCTACATAGGACACCACGCTTTTTGGGGTGCTGTTTACAAGAGCGACGGCAAGCTTATAGGAATTTCCGAAATGAACGTTGCCGCAAGCGAGGAGAGCTTTGCGAACACACAGCTCGGTAAGCCGTGGCTTCCGAAATATGATTATATGCTTTTCAAGAAAAGTATCACGGTAAACTATTCGGCTCAGAGGGCAACACTCGAAGAATTGCAGAAAACCGAATAACAGTATATAAATGATCACCCTGACAATACTGTCGGGGTGATTTTTCCATAATTTGATTTTATCCCGTAGGGACAACCACACGGTTTGGCAGGGGCACATTCAGCCTCCCTTGTGTAAATGGAGGTGCCGAACGAATTAGCAAATATATTACTGCTTTCGGGTGCATAGATTATCAAATTTGAAAAAATTATGCGACCGTAGGGACAGGGCTTGCCCCTGTCCGTAAATGCAATTTTATATCAAATTTGATGAAACACAGGCTCCCTCTGACGAGGGAGCTGTTGAGCGTAGCGAAACTGAGGGAGAGATAACGAACCTTTGTCGGACAGGGCTTGCCCCTGTCCGCAGCAAATCACATATAAAATCAAATGACGGACAGCCGCATTTCAGCCTCCCTTGTGTAAAGGGTGCGGGTCTCCTGTGGAGACCTCTGCATTTAATGCAGAAGCACCGACCGAACCGGCAGGTGAGACGGTGGGTTGCATAAAAATCCCTCAGTCATTTTTCTGCGAAAAACGACAGCTCCCTTTACAAGGGAGCCTTTGACGGACAACCGCAAGGGTTGTCCCTACGGTATGATATATAATTCAATCCGTGCGAAGCACCCACTTCTTTTCACTCTTCACTTTTCACTCTTCTCTGCCTGTCAGAACTTTTGCCACCGCCCTACTGTGTTTGATATTTGCTTATGCCTCGTATTTTTTCGCCTGCAGGGTAAACATTTTGGCATACGTGCCGCCACGGCTCATCAATTCCTCGTGCGAGCCGGACTCGATAATTTCGCCGTTTTCCATAACGTAAATTCTGTCGGCGATCACGGTTGTCGAAAGCCTGTGCGAAATGAAAATTACCGTCTTATGCTCGGCAGCCTCGGTCATTGCCCTGTTGAGCTTATATTCCGCAATCGGGTCGAGATTTGCCGACGGCTCGTCGAGTATTACGTACGGACATCCCTTATAAAACGCCCTTGCAATGGCAATTTTTTGCGCCTCGCCGCCCGAAAGCATTGTGCCGTCGTCGTCAAACTCCCTCAAAAGCTCCGTATCAACGCCGTTTTTAAGCGACTTTGTAAAACCGCTGTGTTTAAGTGCCTGACATACCTTTTCGGAATCAAAATTTTCATCAAGGGCAACATTTTCGCCCACAGAACACGCAAAGGTCTGGAAATCCTGAAACACCGCCGCAAATCTTGCACGGTGCGAGGCTACGGTAACATTTTTTATATTTTCGCCGTCTATGAGAATTTCGCCGTCCGTGGCATCATAAAGCCTCAAAAGCAAGTTGGTGAGCGTTGTTTTTCCTGCTCCGTTGAAGCCGACAAGCGCAATTTTTTCATACGGCTTAATTTCAAGATTTATATTTTTGAGCGTGGGCTTGTCGTTGCCCGGATAAGTGAATGACATATTTTTGACTGTTATCGTCTTAGGCTCGGTAATTTCAGCCGTGTTTTTACCGTCCTTAATTTTGAAATCGCTCTTTAAGAACTCACGGTATTTTTCAATCATCTTTGCCCTCTCCGACAACACGGCGCTTGCCCACACCATAAGGAAATTGAGCGAAATGGCTATCGAATACGCACCGTTAAAGGTTGCGACAAAATCATCTGCCGACAAAGTTTTATTTACTATTACCTGATAACCGAGATACAGCGGCAGTATAAGCATAAAGCCGAGCGCCTGAACGCCGATATGCTGAACACAGTAGCAAGCGGAAATTTTCTTCCAATACTTTGCCTGATTTGCTATAACGTCATCCGCCGCATCGTTGTATCGGTCGAAAAGCAAGGGAGAAATGTCGTTCATACGCACTTCCTTTGCGTAGTCCTGCAAATAGAAAATTCGCTGAAAATAGTCGCTTCTGCGGTGGAACTTCGTATTGTCTATACGCCTGCCCATCTGATAGTCGGCTATCTTACCGCTAAGCGGCAAGAAAAGCAAAATCGCCGCCAAAATAATTACAAGGCACACGGGGTCTATTGTCAGAATTACCGCCGCAACAGCCGCCAAAGAGATAATATTGCCGACATAGCTCTGCACAATTCCCAAAAGTCCCTGAATATTGTCCGAGGACGACTCTATGGTCAAAATAAAATTGTTGTAAAAATCGGGATCGTCATAGCTTTCAAGGTCGAGCAAATGCGCCTTTTCATAAAGCGTTTTGTTGAGCCTGAAATACAGCCTTTCCTTTGCGGCGTTCCAATAGAATTCCCTGTAAATCAGGACGGCAATTCTGCTTAAAACGATTATAAGCGCAATGATAATGACCGCCTTGTAAATTCTTCCGAGGTTTTCGCCCTGCGCCACTACGTCGATTATATATTTTATGCCGATTACGCTTATCAGCCTTTGCGGTAAAAGCCTCAAAGTACCCGATAATATGTCGCCGATTACAAGCCCCGGCGAGAGCTTGAACATAAGCCTTAAAAAGTACATTATGTTTGAAAACACCGAGTGCTCGGTTTTGTTTTTCTTTGATTTAAGCATTGCAGTCGCCCCCTTCTCTGCGGTAAGCGGAAGCTTGCAGGGTAAACATCTCACAGTATTTGCCTTTGCTCTCCATCAATTCCTCGTGCGTACCGCTTTCGATTATTTTTCCTTCTCCGATTACAAGCACCCTGTCCGAAAGTGCTGCGGACGAGAGCCTGTGCGAAATGTAAATTACCGTTTTGCCCTTTGTTGCGGCAATAAGATTTTCATACATCTCATACTCTGCGACAGGGTCGAGTGCCGATGACGGCTCGTCGAGAATTGCTATCTCATAATCGCTTGCAAAAAGCCTTGCGGTCGATACCTTTTGATTTTCGCCGCCCGAAAGACCTGCTCCGTCCTCATCAAATTCACGGGTAAGCACCGTGTCGCCGCCATTCGGAAGCGACTGCGTTTTCTTCCATACACCTGCCTGCTTGAGCGCTGTCTGCGCCTTTTGCTTGTCTGTGTCGGTGCATTCATGGCACATTACGTTTTCATAGACCGATATTGCAAAGTTTTTATAGTCCTGAAAAACCGTCGCAAACGAGATGCGAAGCGAGGACAGCGTGTACTTCTTTATGTTCACGCCGTTATATAAAATTTCGCCGTCCGTAACATCGTAAAAACGGAGCATAAGCTTGACGGCTGTCGATTTTCCTGCGCCGTTTATGCCGACGACCGCTACCGTCTCTCCCCTGTTTATCTTAAACGAAATGTTTTCAAGCGTGTTTTTCTTTGCGCTCGGATAACGAAAGGTTACGTTGCGAAATTCAAGGCTTTCAAATTCGCCTGCCTGTATATTTCCGTCCTTTATGCTCGGCTCAAAATCGAAAAAGTCCTTGAGATTTTGAAAATACAGAGCCATCTGCGTCATCTCATCGAACGCCTCCGCAATATCGAGCGTTGCCTCCCTGACAGTTGAAATTGACGATACAACGACCGAGAAGCCCGAAACGGTCATATTGCCGCCCTTTACAAACTTATAGCCAGCATACGCATAAGTACCGATTATCGGGATAAACTCCGAAAACAGCGAACTTACGATACTGTACAAAAACAGCTTTACACCGTAGCTTTTAAGTATTTTAATATTACCGTCAACAGCCTTTTCAAGCCTTTTCATCATAACCGAAAAAATGTTTGACGTCCTCATATCCTTTGAAAAATCCTTTAGGAACACCGTGCGCTGTATATACGCCTTTGTGCGGTTGTTGCCCGTCATTTCAAGGTCTCTTTTGTAAACCGCCTTGCTCTTGTAAATTTCGATAACGAACACAAGGGCAATCGGCAAAAGGAACAGCAAATACACGGGGCTTATCGCCGTAACCGTGCCAATAACAAGCATCAGCGACACAATTCCGCTGACAACAAGCGCAACGTCATAGCAGATTATATCGAAATACCCTGCCGACATAATGAGCGTGGCACGCTGATATTTGTCGTAAAATTCGGGGCTCTCATAGCAGCCGACATCAAGGCTTACCGCCTTCCGGAAAACCATATTGTTGAGAACCTTTAACACATTTTTTGTCGCAACCTGCCTTATGTACGCCGCTACCCACGAAATAATCTTTGTCGCTGCGGCAATGGCGAAAAACAGCAATAAATCACGCACATATTCCCTGAATTCTGCGCCTCGGTCAAACAGCGAGAGCAGTACCTTCAAAAAGAGTATGCTTTGAATGTAGCGCACAAAAATATCGTCGAAAATATAGCTTATTAGATAGCTTATAAGCAGACGTTTGTCGGCTTTGCACACAAGACGCAGGGCATAAATAACATTTTTGAACACGGGAACTTTTTCGTTCTCGTGAAGCTTAATATACCTCATAATTCCTCCCAAAACAAATAAAAAAAACGCTGTCGAAGCTCCGACAGCGCCAATACACCCATAAATAACAAAAAGTTAAATCGCAAGAATGGGATAATGCGTCCTCTCGGGGCAGAAAATATTATAAGAATCCATTGGGAAATCCGTATAAAGTCTGTTTCTTGAATAGTTGTTAATCATTTTTTCTGCCTCCTTTTTGTAAATTTTTGTTACGTAACAAAATACAGGATAACACACCGAACACACACTTGTCAACAAAAAAATACGGAGATGACGAAAAACATCTCCGCTATCTTTTTATTGAATTTTAAGCCTCTTACTTTGTGCCTCTGCGCTGCTGAAGAGCCTTTGAAATTTTCTGCTTTTTCTCGCCCACAATGTCGTATTTGAACATCGGGATAATCGAAAGAAGTGCGAGAATACCCGGTACTGCCGTGTAAGCAAAGAAAATCATATCCTTTGTAGCTACGGTAAAGCCCGTAGCTGTACCTGCGTTAATTTGGGCAAGCGTGTCGGCATAGCCCGAGAGCTGAACGAACACAAGACCGAGCGCCGTACCGAGAGCCAAGCAGACCTTGATTGTGAGAGTGAGGATCGAATAAGCCGCACCCTCCATTCTCTTGCCTGTTTCGTACTCGTAGTAGTCAACGGCATCTGCGGTCATAATCATCGGCATAAGCGTAACCGCACCGAACTGAAGTCCGATAAGGAAAAGCGAAATATAGAACAAAACGGTAAGAACCGCATTTTCAGGACTTCTAAACCAAAAATGACCGATTACAAATGAGAATATTGAAGCCGCAAAGCCGTAAACCGAAAGCAAAATATATGCTCTTTTTTCGTTGAGCTTTTTGATAAGAACGGGGCAAAGCGCCATTGAAATCATTGAGCCTACCGCCGTTACGATACCGAGCACCGCAACAAGATTTTGCGAGCCTAACAATACGTTTGCCGCCTGCACCTGAATACCCATTGCCATCTGTCTGCCGAAGCCGAGGAAATAGGATACGATTATGAGCATAAGCGGTTTATTGTTTTTAAGAGCCGCAAGCATATCCTTAGCGGTTGTCTTTTCATTGCTTTCGACCTTGACACGTTCCTTGTTGACAATCGGAATAAGCGCAAAGAGAACGCAGCCGAGAATTGCCGTCAAAACAGCCGTTCCGAGATATTCCGACGCTATCATCGGGGTATCGGTTTCGCCCTTTGCGACGATAACTCTTGAGCCTCCCTTAATTATAAGACAGACAATCGGCACGATAACGACGCAAGCCGAAAAGCCTATCTGCTTAAAGGTGTTTGAGATTGAAACGACGTTCGTTCTCTCCGTCGGGTCGGGAGTGAGTGCGGAGGCGATACCCTGCGAGGGAACGTCGCCCATTGTCATTGCGATACTCCAGATGAGATATGTAATAAATATCCACGCATACAGACCGAAGCCCTTAAACGGAACCTTTACGAACACGACCGCCGTAAACACAAACAACGGTACAAGCGAATAGACGATCATTGATTTGAACTTGCCGAGCTTTGACCTTGAACGGTCAACCAAGCTTCCGACAACAGGGTCGGCTGCGGCGGAAATTATCTTTGCTACAAGGATAAGTATTCCGACTACCGCAATGTCTGCGCCGAGAATTGATGCGTCAAATTCTGCCTGATATGAGTTCAAAAGACCGACTATCGCCTGAAAGCCGAAAAGTCCGAGCGAATATGCCGCAACCTCCTTGAAGCTCATATACTTTTTTGTGTCATTTCCCATTAAAATCACCCCTAAAAAATAATATCTTAATAATAAATCATTGCTGTCTTGCAGTCAACAAAAATCTATTATTTTTATTCAATAGGTATATTATTCTGTATTTTAGCCGCTGTAACGGTGTTTTTCATAAGCGTTGCAATGGTCATAGGTCCTACTCCGCCGGGAACGGGTGTGATATAAGAAGCCTTTTTCTCAACCTCCGCAAAGTCAACGTCTCCGCAGAGCTTGCCCTCCTTATTTCTGTCCATTCCGACGTCGATTACAACCGCACCGTCCTTGACCATATCGGCTGTTACGAAATAAGGAATACCGACAGCCGCCACCAAAATATCGGCACGGGAGGTTACCTCTTTAAGATTTTTCGTTCTCGAATGGCAGATTGTAACGGTGCCGTTTTTCTGCAAAAGGAGCATTGCCATAGGCTTGCCGACAATGTTGCTTCTTCCGATTACAACACATTCCTTGCCCTCGATTTCAATATTATAGTATTTTAGCATTTCCATTATGCCTGCCGGTGTACAGGGTAAAAATGAGTAGTCGCCTATCATAATATGACCTGTGTTCACAGCGTGGAAAGCGTCAACGTCCTTTATCGGGTCAATGTTCTCGATTACAGCCTTTTCGTCAAGGTGCTTCGGAAGCGGAAGCTGACAAAGTATGCCGTTAATGCTCTTTTTAGCGTTCAGCTCTTTTATGAGAGCGAGCAGCTCGTCCATTGTCGTATCCTCGGGTAAGGCGTATTCCTCAGAGATAATTCCCGTTGCCTCACAAGCCTTTTTCTTATTGTTTACATAGGTTCTCGATGCAGGGTCATTACCCACGATAATAACCGCAAGACCGACCGAAACGCCCTTTTCTCCGAGAGCCGAAACCTCTTTTTTAACCTCGTCCTTTACAAACTGTGAAACCGCTTTACCGTCAATTATTTTAGCCATTTTATTTACCGCCCTTTATGCCCTTTTCCGCTTGCTTCTTTTTCTTCTGCTGCGTTTTGATTATATTTTTAGCCTTAGCCTTTTCCTCGTCCTTTTTCTTCGATTTTACCACATAGTCAAGCTCCGCAGGTAAAACCTCGACGGGATCATAGGGTTTAGGATACTTTTTAAGCTCGACAAGCTTTGCTATGAGAATTGCAAGGCAAAGCACCGCAATTATCGCCGAAAGCAGCTGCGAAATTCTGATGGTCGTGCCCGGAATATACAGGCTGTCCGTTCTGAAGCCCTCGACGACTGCCCTCTCCGCACCGTAGATAATGCCGTAGCAGAGTATGAGCTCTCCCGCAAATTTATAATGCTTTCTGCATATATAATAGATAATGAAAAAGCCGATAATACACCAAAGCGACTCATAGAGAAATGTCGGATGAACCGGCAAGCTCGGGTCAACGGTAATACCCTTTTCCGCAAACAAGGATTTATTGGCTGTGAGATAATCCGCAACCTTTGAGCTGTACATACCCCACGGCATACTCGTATTCGTTCCGAAAGCCTCCTGATTTGCAAAGTTGCCCCATCTGCCTATGCCCTGTCCGATAAGGAAGCTCATACCGCACATATCAAGCAATTTGAGGAAGTTCAAATCAATCTTACGGCAGGTAAAATATGCGACAAGTATTGCACCGATAAGTCCGCCGTAAATTGCAAGACCGCCGTTCCATATCTTCGGAATTTCAGAGAGATGATGGCTGTAATAATCCCACTCAAAAAGCACATAATATAATCTTGCGCCGATAATTCCGCCGATAGTACCGTAGAGCAAAACGTCAAGCATTTTGTTCAAGTCGATTTTCCACTTATAAGCCATTCTGCCGCCGAAAAGCACGGCAAGCAAAAAGCCGAAGGCGATTATCAAGCCGTAAAACTTGATGCTCACGTCAATATTCACAAACGGTATCGTAAACTCAACGAAGGTCGAATAGACGTTAAACGCCTTTCCTATGCCTGTAAACGTAACCGCTGTATAATCGGTCAAAAATTTCATACTTACACTCCTTTGATTAGGATATTAAAATTTATTTTATCACATTGATATAAGAATTTCCACACTTTATTAAAAAATTGCACATTTATAACCCGTTTCTTGAAAAATTGCATATTTCGCCTCTAAAGTTAAAACATTGTTCATTTACATTAGAGCGAAATTATGTTATTATACTGTCAAACATGAATGGGAGATGCATAATTTATGGCACAAGCACACGAATTTCAAAAAGCAGCTATACGCAAAACTCTTGAACAGATTTTGAAGTATATCGGTAAGGACCCGGACGCAAACCTTGTCAAGCTTGTTAATCATGGAAGCACGCTCTTTAAGGGCGTTTTCCCGAAACAGAATTTCGAAGCCTTTAAGAAGGCGGCTGCCGATAAGGACAACATTTGGCGCCAATATGTCTTAGGTCTTTTGAGCGATATTGACAGAAATATCGTCGAGGAAATGACAATGGCTCTCGGTGTTGACGCAGCTCTTTACGGCACAAAGGCTGTTCGTGCAAACCGTGAAAAATATCATTGCAACGTCCCGTTCATCATACTTTTTGACCCGACAAGCGCCTGCAACCTTAAATGCAAGGGCTGTTGGGCTGCCGAATACGGTTATAAGCAGAGCCTTACAAACGAGGAAATGCAGTCAATCGTTACTCAGGGCAAGGAAATGGGCACTCATTTCTATATGCTTACCGGCGGCGAGCCGCTTATCCGTAAAAACGATATTATCGAGCTTGCAAGGAACAATCAGGACGCAGGCTTTGTAATTTACACAAACGCTACGTTGGTTGACCAAAAGTTCTGCGACGATCTTAAAGAGGTAGGAAATGTCGCTCTTGCATTGAGCCTTGAGGGCACAGAGGAGTCGAACGACTGGCGCAGAGGCGAAGGTGCATACAAGCGCACAATCGAGGCTATGGATCTGCTCAAGGAGAACAAGTGTCTTTTCGGCGTTTCTATATGCTACACAAGGAAGAATATCGAGTTCGTTACATCCGACGAATTCTTTGATATGATTATAAAGAAGGGCGCAAAGTATTCCCTTATGTTCAACTATATGCCTGTCGGTCATGATGCGGATAAGGAGCTTATCCCCACACCCGAGCAGCGTGAATATATGTATAATTGGCTTCGCAAGGTCAGAAATTCAAAGACGGGAAAGCCGATATTCGTAATGGACTTCCAGAACGACGCCGAGTATGTAGGCGGTTGTATCGCAGGCGGCAGAAACTACTTCCACATCAACTCCGCAGGCGATATTGAGCCTTGCGTATTCATCCACTATTCCGATACAAACATCAGAACGCATACGCTTATGGAGGCTCTTAAATCTCCGTTGTTTACGCAGTATTATAAAAATCAGCCGTTCAACGACAACCATTTGCGTCCCTGCCCGATGCTTGAAAACCCCGAGGCACTTCGCAAGATGGTCAAGGAAAGCGGCGCTCATTCTTCGGATTTGCTTCACGCAGAGCCTGTTGACGAGCTTTGCGACAAGTGCGTTGACTTCGCAACCGCTTGGGCGCCCGAGGCAGAGCGAATTTGGAATTCAAGGAAGCACAGAGACACCCACACTCAGTATTACAGGGATACCGAGGAGGGCAAAAAGGAATTTGGCGGCTGCACAGGCTGCTGTGCCGAGTGCGCAAACAGAGATAAGGAATAACCCAAAAACAAAAGCACATTCATTCCGAAAGGAGCGAATGTGCTTAATTTTTAATTTTCTGTTTTTAATAATTTCTGATAAGACCGACTACCTTGCCGAGAATAACAACCTCGTCAACGATTATCGGCTCATACGCATCATTTTGCGGCTGAAGTCGGAAATGACCGTTTTCCTTATAAAAGGTCTTAACCGTCGCCTCGTCCTCAATAAGAGCGACGACCATTTCGCCGTTCTGCGCCGAGGGAGTTTTCTCAACGATAACAATATCGCCGTTCAAAATGCCTGCGTTTATCATACTCTCGCCCCTGATTTTAAGAGCGAAAAGCGGCTTGTCATTCGAGCTTCTGCCGATATACGGAACATAGCCCTCAATCTGCTCAACAGCCAAAATCGGCATACCTGCCGTAACCGTACCGACAAGCGGAACTTGGGTATAATCGTTCTGCGGCTCGTTGCAAACACGCACGGAACGCTTGAGCATCGGGTCACGCTCTATAAGTCCTGCCTTTTCGAGGGCGTCAAGGTTAGCCTGCACCGACGAGGGTGATTTCAGACCGACCGCAGCGGCAATTTCACGCACCGTGGGCGGAACCTTGCTCACCTGTGAACGCTCCATAAGGTATTCATATATCTGCTTTTGCTTTTGATTTATGGATGCCATAAAAACCTCCTTATAAATTCGCAAATTTTCTCTTGTAATCATGATAGCACAAATGTTCTTGCTTGTCAAACATTTGTTCGTGAAAAAGAGTGCATATTTTGTGAAAATATACATGTTAATAAATTATTTGCGATATCTTAATTATTTGTTCATTTGCAATTCATAAATTGCCGTTATTATAACAGTGTACTTTGAACGGGGGCCGCAACCCGTCAGAGTATTTATACCCCCTCCTCAAACAACCCTAAATTGAAGGGAAATGACCGAGCAATCGGTCATTTTTCTTTTTTAAGAATAATTTATTATGCTCTCTTTGTAAGAGGGCATTTTTTATTCCAAAAACTTTCAGCATATTTCAAACAGCATAAAAATAAGCCTTTTTACCGTTTTTATACATTTGCATATATTCGGAAAAATATGGGAACACTCATATCGGAGGTGTTTTTATATGAAAACTGATATTTCGCTTACTAAAAAACAAAGACAGCGCCTTGCCTTTTATTCGATTGTAACTGTCTGCCTTGCCGTGGCAGGTGCCGCTTCCTATGTTTCGACCTATCGAACGGTAAAGGACGCAAACACACCCGAGGACATAACCGTTCCGCTTGAAATTACAATGCCGAGCGTTGACGAACAGCCGAAAATCCCCGACGAGCAGGTAAACGAGGTCAAGGACGATATTCCCGACACCCGTTACGAACCGGAAACAGAGCCGCAGTCGGCAGTTGCGACCGTCACGAGAGCCGAGAGCTTTTCGTTGCCCCTCGGAAACGCCGTATCAAAGCACGCCTCACTCTCCGAGCTTGTGTATTCAAAGACCATGGAGGATTGGCGAGCGCACAACGGAATTGATTTCCCCGGTGCGACGGGCGACCCCGTGAAAGCTGTCAACAACGGTATAGTCCTGTCCGTAAAAGATGACGCACTTTGGGGAACTGTCGTTGAAATTGACCATGGCGAGGGTATGATTGCCCGATATTGCGGACTCGGTAAGGGCAGTACCGTAAACGAGGGCGACACGGTAAAAATCAATGATAAGGTCGGCAATCTCTCGGTAATTCCGATTGAGTCGGCGGATGGAGTGCATTTGCATTTTGAGGTGCGTATAAACGGAGCGTACGCAGACCCCATCGCCGCCCTCGGCAAAACCCCCGAGGATTTTAATTGAATACGGAATAGCGTAGGGAATGGCAAATGCCCTATCGGGCAGAGAAGAGTTAAAAGTGAAGAGTGAAAAGAAGTGGGTGCTTCGCACAAATTGAAAAATATATTGAACCGTAGGGACAGCCCTTGCGGTTGTCCGCAATCCGCAAAAGTTGGTAGCGACAGCGAGCCGTCGTGAGGGCGTTTACAACCGAACAGGCGAGCCGAGCGTGATTTTTGCGGAAAAGGAGGA
>SFGA01000045.1 GCA_004556705.1 Ruminococcus sp.
ACGAAGCCGTCGGTGGTTTTCGCATACGCCTTCAGCTTGAAGCTGATTTCGTTCTCATCATAAAATTGCGACTCCAGCACACCGGAGTACATGCCGTTTTCGGCGGTTAATTTGATACCTCCGCCCTTGTTGGTGAATTTATACCCGGATTCGGCGTCGGTTGTGCCCTCCGGCAAAGTAAAGCTGAATTTGTAATCTTGCGTTATGCAAACCGTATCCGCACCGTTTATGGTAATGGTTGGAATATCTTTTTTCGCAGTTTCATCACCGCAGAATTTACACTTCTTCCAGTACTGTGAGTTTTCACTCTGCCATTCGTAGGTGTGTCCGTCATTGACTGTTACGGTCACAGAGGTTTCATTGCCCGCCTTGTCGGTAACAACGATTGTCTGTGTGCCCTCTGCCGGATTCAGTGTAAACCGATTGTTTGCATCGAGTGTAACCGCTGTGCCGTTTACTGTCACACTTTCAATATATTCTTCCGTAACGGTAACCGTCTGTGCTTCGCAATAGGTTTTGCCGTTTTCAATGCCTGTGATAGCAGGAGATGTTGCATCAAGCACAATGCCCTCGGAATTAATGTATGCTACATTACCGCTTTTATCGGTAAGCTTTGCATAAATCACATACTTATTGTCGGGGTTAATGCTGAAGTTATCATTGTATGCGTTAAAGGTGGCTGAATTTAGTTGATCAACAGTAAGCTCTTTGTCGCTTAACAGATATTCTATTGTAACATCTTCGCCGCTGTAGTCGCTTGCAGTAATTGTTACACTTTGAGTATCCTTAAAGAACAGACCAAAAGTAATGGTATTAAGGAAGGTGTTCCATTTGTTTGTGCCAACACTTATTTCGCCTATGGGAGCAGTAATATCCTTCCACTGTGCAACAAGTGTAACGCTTGCAACAGTATCATTAGACGCAAGATCGGAATATTTGGTGTTTGAGTTTACGGTCACATCCCCGCATTTCCAGCCGGTAAATTCCCAGCCGTCCTTTGTGGGAGCAGTAATGCCGTCAAGCACTTTATCCGTCCATGTAACACCTGTTTTATCACTTATACTGCTACCGCCAACGGTGTCAAATTTAACAGTATAGCTGTTTTGAGAGAAATGTGCCGTATAGGTTCTGTCACCTGTACTGCCTTTAGCAATAGTAACGGTCATATTGTTCTCGCCGGTTAAGCCTGTTCCGCTCCAGCCGGTAAAGGTGTAGCCGGTCTTGGTAGGATTGTTCAGCGTAATCGCATCACTTTCCACAGTATAGGTTGCAGGGTTAGTTGCCGTGCCACCGTCTAAATCATATGAGATATTGTAGGTTTTCGGATTGCTGAATTTTGCCGTCAAAGTAATGCTTTCGCTTAATGTAGAGCCGAATGTGTACTTGGTATCACCGTTGTACCAGCCCTCAAAGTCATATCCGGCTTTTAGTGGCGTAGAGATAGGTGCGACCACCTTATTGCCGCTTGCCACAACCTCAAGTGCGTAGCGGCTGCTTCCGTTCATAAATGTCACGGTGTTTTCTTTAATACAGCTTTCCTTGATACTGCCGTAGAAGATACCGCCGTGGATTTCGCCGTAATTGCCGACATAACCTGTAAAGGCAGTCGGGGTATTGCTTGTGCAGAAAATTCCGCCGGCATAGCTGGGCAGGGATGTCTGCCCCGTTACAGTACCACCGTTGGCGTAAAGGTGGCTTGCGCTACCGTTTCCGCGGGTCAGCGTGATATTACCTTTTACCACACCGCCCGCCGGCAGAGAGCTGTCTGCATGAGTTGCGGTTGGTCTACTGTCGATAAGAGTAAGTATTGAATTAGGCGACGCAGAGGTATCAGCTAACTGAATGTTACCTGTGAGAACATAACCGTTGAGATCAAGAGTAATATTTTTGTCAGTCAGATCAAGTGTGCTTGAAAGCTTGAAGTCGCTAACCAGCTTGATTGAGGTTGCACCTGCGTTAAGGGCTTCTTTCAGCTCTGCCTCGGTTGATACATTGGTAGTTACCCATTTTGCTGTCAGTGTCATATCACTTGTAACAGGTTGGGTAAAATCATATTTGGTGTCGCCGTTGTACCAGCCCATGAATATGCTGTTTTCTCTTGTGGGATCGGCAGGCTGAAGCGCCGGTTCCTTATCTGTATTGAAAAACCACTGGGTAGGAACGGAGCTGCCGCCGTTTGTATCAAAGCTGACGGTGTGATATGTGCCGCTGACCGTACCGGAGCCTGAAATTCCGCCGTAGTAAACGCCGCCGCTGATGGTGCCGTTGTTTGTAACCTCGTTGTAGAACTTGGTATAGCTGTCGGTGCTTGTGGTGTTAATTGCGGAATATGAACCAAAAGTAACCGTGCCTTTAACAATACCGCCATTGGCGAGAAGGGATGCATTAGAAGTAATCGTGACAGCATCAGATGTTCCTTTCGTTGATGTGCAAGCCTCAATGGTGCCGCCGTTCATGGTCATGCTGCTTTTGTCGATACGCACCCCTCCTCCGGATTTTGCGCTGCAGCCTCGAATTATGGCGTTGCCGCTCATCGAAAAATTACTCGTGGAGAACACGCCGCCGCCTGAAGATTTTGAACTGCAATTCTCAATTGTGCCACCGTTCATGGTAAAGGTGGCACTGCTGGCGAAATACACGCCGCCACCGCCATAGGTATAATTAGAAGTTGTTGCCGTGCAATTTGCAATGGTGCCGCCGGTCATGGTAAAGGAGCCATCGGCAGCAGCCACGCCGCCGCCATATTCTGCACTGCATTTTTTAATGGTGCCGCCGTTCATGGTCATGCTACCACCACTGCCAACATACACGCCGCCGCCTTCATGAGCATTGCCGCCGGTGATAACGCCGCCGGCGGGCAGGGAGGCATCGGTATGGGTTGCCGTCGGGCTGCTGTCCTGCAAGGTCAGATTGCTCCATGCGATTGAAATCACACTGCCGCTGCCGGTCATTTTAATTACGTGACCGTTCAGGTCAAGGGTAATGGTGTTTCGCACACTCAGAGTAGTGTCGATTGTATAATCCTTGCTCAGCGTTACCGTGCCGCCACTGTCTAGCTTGTTTTGCAGTTCGGTAGCATCGGTATTAGCCGCAAATACCGTTATCGGCACGCAGGACAATACCAAGCATATTGCCATAATAATACTCAAAATTCGTTTTTTCATTGTATTTTCCTCCTAAGAATTTATGTTAGGGTTATATTTCTCAATAAACAGCTCAAGGGTTTCTTTAAGCACTGCTATCTGTGCCTTAAGATAAAACTCATCCTCAAACAATGCGTAATGTACGCAGGCTCGGATCAGAATGAAAATAAGCGGTGTGATTTTTTCGTGGGGAATCCCCAGCTTTGGCTCTAAGCTCTTAGCATATTCGGTGTATCGTTCGTTTACACCCTCAAAGAATTTCTTGCCGTACTGCCTGTATTTCGGGTGGCGTCGTAGCTTCCGCTTGTTAGCGTCCGTTTCTTTACGACAGCATTTTCTTTTGTCGTCAGCTTTGCTGCAAGCGCGTCTATTGCGGCTTTTAAATAACTCGGTGCGTATTCGTTGTTTGCTCCGCCATCGGCAAATTGTACAACTCCCATATTACCTGCCGCAAGCAGTGTCATATCCCCCTGTGCGGCGGCAACACCGTTTCCGTTATAGCCGATAACTCGCCATGCGGCAGGCTTATTTTCTTGGTTTTGCCCGAAATATACGGTCGGTGCGTTCGCTGTGTTTACAGTTTTATTCAGTGCGTCTGTGCCGTTCTGTATCGTCTTTTGCAGACGCAAGTGCAGTGTGCTTTCATTCTGAATATTGTAATCTGCCGGCGTGCGCCCGTTCTCAAGCTCTTTTTCGCCAAAAAACAGTCTTTGCGCATCGGGAGAAAAGCCCGTTTTATCCCGAATTTTTTCCTTGATTACGTCAATGCTGTCGCCCGACTCAACCTCGAGCGTTAAATTTGCCTGACCGACAATTTTCAAGTCAATGTGAATCTCAATTGCACTTGCCATCATCGGTATAAAGCTCATCATCATACAAAAGACGAGCAGGATGCTTAGTAGTCGGCTTTTCATCATGTTACCTCCGCTTCGCCATCCGTAGACAGCTTAAAATCATATTTCATTTCAAGCATGGCAAACAGCTTATGCATAACCGTAACGGCAAGCTTCCGAATATCAATCGAGCCGATAAAAGCAAGCACCCTCGCCTGCTTCTCCTCCGGCACAAGATACACACGCATTGCCGCCGTTAAAAACCTGCTGAGCTTGCGCTCCAACGGGAAATGAATATCACATTTGCGAGCCATATAGTTACGCATAAGTCCTGCCGTGCCTATTTCCATTTCATAAAAGTCGCTGTCGCTGTAATCGGGGAAATTTGCGCCGAATATCTGCTTTAATTCCGCCGTAGTGTGCAAATAAATGTATTCCGCCGTGTCGGGTACCGAATAAGCCTCAATATATATTTCTCTCAGATTTTCATTCAGCTCCGTGAGAGTAAGCTGGATAGAGGTTTCCACCGCATAAGCAAAAATGGGCGGCAAATTTTGATCCGCAATGCTCCTTGCCACGCTGAACTGACCGCTGAACATTGTTTCGACTAAATCAAGCAAAATTTTGTCCTTAGTCGGGAACAAATTCAGATAGCTTCCCCTTGCAACACCTGCTTCGTCAACGATTTGGCTGACCGAGGTATTCTTATACCCCTGCTCCAAAAAAAGACGGACGCATGCGGTCAGGATTTTTCTCTTTGTCTCACTGCTGTTTCTTCTCAATTATAGCACCTCTTAGTAATTGTATTGGTATATATACCAACAATATCATATAAGAAATAAAAAATCAAGTTATTTTTTGAGATTTCACAGCATACAGAACACCATAATTTTATCAAGGCAAGCTGCCTTTAAGCAAAACGTGCTTAAACAAAAAAGTTGCGTAAAGGCGTGCTTTATTATAGACTAAAATATAGAATATTTCATTTTATTTCGTTCTATATTGAATTTTCGGGCAAAAAGTGTTATGAGGAAGCGTGGCGTTACCCCGTGAAGCGAAGCAGGAAGCAAATACTTTGTGTGATATTCGTTTTTGAGATTATTGCGGCGGCTTACGGCTGCCGTACACTTGCGCGGCTCGATATCAGCGGCAAAGCATACAATTTCATCCGTGCAGGGCTTTATTTGCTGCTGTTTTCCGCATGGGGCTTTTCTCTTGACAGGCGCATAATTCAAAAGCAGGTACTTCATTATCTGCGTATGATTTCTGCGCTTATTATTATTTGGATTTCCTTACGCACCGTGAAATATGAGCTTGTCAGCGATCCCACCGCATCAAGATATTTATGGTATTTCTATTATCTTCCCATGCTGTTTATTCCGCTGTTCGGAGTGTTTATCGCATGACGTTGGGAAAATCCGAAAACTACCGTCTTACCGAAAAAACAGGTATGCTTGCGATTATTCCGTCGGTGCTTTTCTTGTTTGTCATTACAAACGACCTGCACCAATTAGCGTTTGCATTCAACGGTGCTCCGAGTAATCCGAGCAACGGCTTTACGCACCAACCGATTTACTATGCCTGCCTTGTGTGGATAGTCGGCTGTATGACCTTTACATTAGCCTACCATCCTATCAATATGATAAACGCTCGCATAATTACAATGATGGGCGAAAAAAACGGTAGACGGTCATGATTTAATCAGTCTCTATCGCAGCACAAACTATAAGCTCAAAACTCCGCTTGTGGGCGGCAGTACTTCCTTTACGCCGCTCGCAGAGGGGGAGGTTTCCAACAGCAACTACGGTACTGAATACATTGATGTTATTTACGAAACCGATGCAGACGGCGAAATCACAATCGCAGATATATCCTTGATTATGAGTGCTTCCGTCAGCAGCGAGGATATAATTTCACAGGCAAGATAACTGACATTTGAATCTTGTCGGTTATCGGGTAAAAACGAGGGTGTCGGGCAAGCTGCTCGGCACCCTTTGAAATTGTAAAAATTTTGATTTGAAAATGCACGAATAAAACGGCAAAACCTGCACAAGCTATAATATCATCTATGGGAGGTGATATTATGGAAAATACAGGCGTTAAGTGCGACGTATGCGAGTGTGTGCACAACACCAACGGCTGCGGCTGTAACAAGACCGTCATTGAGGTAACTCACGACTGCTCATGCACAAATGAAAAGGTGCAAAATCCTCATTTCTGCAAGAGCTATGAAATGAAATAATCAATGAACGCAAAAAAACGGAATGTGAAACTCAAATTTCACATTCCGTTTTGTTTATTTTACGGCTTTTTGCCGTTTTCGTTCCTATTTGAGAGCGTACACGTCGAGCAATCGCCCGAACAGCCTACGCATTTGCCTTTTTTTCGACATTTTACGATATAAATAATTGCCGCCGCAACCGCTATCGCCAAAATCGAAATTACGATAATATCCGCCCTGCTCATACTATAAGTCTTCCTATGCTGTACACTATGAACGCCGCAAGATACGCTACCGCACATTGCATAAACACAACTCCGACGGTTTTTGCCCGTGAGCCGAGCTCCTTTTTAATTGTTGCGACAGCCGCTACGCACGGTGTATAAAGAAGCGTAAACACAAGGAAGCTGACAGCCGAAAGTCCGCTGAAAATGCTCGGAAGAACAGTTCCGAGCTCCGCCGTGCCCGTGTTCATAAGCACCGACAGGGTACTTACAACAGCCTCTTTTGCCGTAAAGCCCGAAATCAAAGCCGTTACAGCTCGCCAATCGCCAAATCCAAGCGGTGTGAATATGGGAGCTATAAATTTGCCCACCATAGCAAGCAAGCTGTCTGCGCTGTCATCAACGACATTGAGCCTTGTATCAAACGACTGCAAGAACCAAATTATAATCGTCGCAAGGAAAATTACCGTAAAGGCTCTTTGCAGGAAATCACGTGCCTTTTCCCACAAAAGCAGGAAAACACTTTTCGGCGACGGCATACGGTAATTCGGAAGCTCCATTACAAACGGTACGGGCTCGCCCTTGAAAGCGGTCTTTTTGAGTATCAAAGCCACGATTATACCGAGCACGATGCCCGTTACATAAAGCCCTATCATAACAAGCGCACGGTATTTTGCGAAAAATGCCGCCGTAAACACCGCATATATCGGAATTTTCGCCGAGCAGCTCATATAAGGCGTTAAAAGTATTGTCATTTTACGGTCACGGTCAGACGAAAGTGTCCTCGTTGACATTATTGCGGGAACGGAACAGCCGAAGCCGATAAGCATCGGTACAAAGCTTCTGCCCGAAAGTCCGATTTTTCGAAGAAGCTTGTCCATAACAAAAGCAACTCTTGCCATATATCCCGTGTCCTCAAGTATCGACAAGAAGAAAAACAGCGTAACGATTATCGGCAAGAAGCTCAAAACACTTCCCACGCCTGCGAATATGCCGTCGATAATCAAACTATGCACAACGGGGTTGATTCCGTATGCCGTAAGCCCTTTATCGCACAAATTTGTAAGAGCGTCTATGCCGAGTGAAAGCAAGTCCGAAAGCCTTGAGCCGATAACGTTAAACGTAAGCCAGAACACAAGGAACATAACGCCGAAGAACACCGGCAGGGCGGTATATTTTCCCGTAAGCACCTCGTCCATTTTAACGCTTCGCTTATGCTCACGGCTCTCATTACATTTTACGACCGACTGTGTCACGGATTTTTCAATAAATGTATAGCGCATATCGGCAAGAGCAGCGTTGCGGTCAAGACCTGTATCGTGCTCCATTTCAACTATGCTGTGTTCAATGAGTTCTCGCTCGTTTTTGTCAAGCTCAAGCCTGTCGGCAAAATATTCGTCGTCGCCCTCAATAAGCTTTGTAGCGCAAAATCTCGGCGGAACGGATATGTTGCGTGCGTGATCCTCGATTACATGCGCAACTGCGTGAATACAGCGGTGTACAGGACCGTCTGAACAGAAGTCTATCCTCTTTGGCAAAATGCGATTTTTCGCAACATACACCATTTTATCCGAAAGCTCGGAAACGCCCTCGTTCTTTGCTGCGCTTATCGGGATTACGGGAACGCCGAGGCTCTCGCTGAGCTTTTTAATATCAACCGTGCCGCCGTTCGCTCTGACCTCGTCCATCATATTGAGTGCCACGACCATCGGCAAATTAAGCTCCAAAAGCTGCAACGTCAAATAAAGATTTCTCTCAATATTCGTAGCGTCAACTATATTGATTATACCGTCGGGCTTTCCGTCAAGTATAAAATCCCGTGAAACTATTTCCTCCTGCGTATAAGGTCTTATCGAGTAAATACCCGGAAGATCGACAACAGAGCAATTTTTCGTGCCCTTAATGTCGCCCATTTTCTGATCGACCGTAACACCCGGGAAATTGCCGACATGCTGATTTGAGCCTGTCAGCGCATTAAAAAGTGTCGTTTTGCCACAGTTTTGGTTACCTGCAAGTGCAAATATCATTTATAGTCTGTACCTTTCGTATATAAAATATTATATCTTTTCAACCTCTATAAGTCTTGCGTCCGCTTTTCGAAGCGTAAGCTCATAGCCTCGCACCCTTATTTCTATCGGGTCGCCCATAGGTGCGGTTTTTTGAAGAGTTACGGCTGTGTGCGGAATAAGTCCCATATCGAGAAAACGCAGCCTGAGCGCACCCTCTCCGCCCACGGTTTTTATAATCGCCGTTTCTCCGTTTTTAAGCATATCAAGAGTCATTTTCATTCCCCCGAAACCTTATAAATTTTGCTTTCTTATTATTGTATAATGTTAGCACAGCCGTACTTTTATTGTCAACAGTTAAAGCTATATTTCAAAGCAAAAAACGAAGCCACTGCATTAGCTTCTGTAAAAGACGCCGTATTCAAGAAAAACAAACCGACTCCGCTAAAAACGAAATCGGTTTGTTGTTTTGAATTAAATTCACTGTATCAAGCAAGCTCTTTTGTTCCGTCTGCTCAAGCCGCAACGGCTCAAAAGATTAAAATATTTATTTTACCGTAACATTCAACTTGCGTAAATCCGTAGAAACAAGCTTGATTTCAGGTGTGAATTTTACATTACCCTTATTATTTACAACAACATTCACATTATCGTTATCGCAATTTACATCAAACTCTAATTTTACGCAGTTGTTTTTTAAGTATTCAAAGGACTCGCCGTCATCATTAAAATAACGGGCTGTAAATTTGCCGTTTTTAACAGGATAAACGGTAAAAACGACTTTTTCTGCGGATTTGTATGAGCACTCGCCCTCATCAACGGGAAAAACAGAGCCGGAACGAATAAAATAAGGCACAGGCTTATCCGGCGGCAAATCGACCTTTACCGTGCTTCCGCCGCAATAAAGCTTTCCTGTTTCATTCAGATACCAATCGTCGCCCTTTGGCAGGTAAACAGACACCTGATCTACGCCCTCATCAAGCACGCAGGCTGCCAAAACATCCCTGCCAAGCATAAACGCATCGGTATTTACGTCAATATTTTCATCATCGTAATAAATATAAGGCGGAGCTTGCACGGGAACATCGTTTTCCACGCTGTTATAAGCACAATTATATAAATAAGGTATCAGGCTTTTGCGTTGTCTTAAAATCGCCTTTGCGCCGCACAAGCCGCTTTCATAGCTCCACGGCATAGTGGCAGAGCCGTCGCCGTTCCAAGAATGAATTGTAAAACGTGGCTCAAAAACGCCGTGCTGCATCCATCTTAAAAGCAATTCTTCGGAAGGCATTTCGCCTGAAAAGCCTCCTAAATCGTGACCGTAAAAATAAAAGCCTGAAAGGGACATTGTCATTCCCACATAATGGCAAAAACGCAAATCGTGAAACGAAGTGAAATTATCGCCGGACCAGGTTTGCGCCAAGCGTCTGACACCGCTGTTTCCGCTTCTTGTAGATAAAAACGGACGCTTCTCGGGATATTTTTTCATTTGCGCCTTGTACGAAGATAATACCATTAAATAAGTTAATATCGGACGAATTCTGCACGCAGAAGCTTTTTCGCCAAAGCCTGCGGCAACAGCGTCGGTTGCCTTAATATCGAACTCGTTATTATCATTCCATGTAGCATCAATTCCGAAATCAAGTAGCTTTTCGGTTACCTGACTGCCCCAAAAATCGAAGGTATCGGAATTTGTAAAGTCCAAATAACTGCCCACGCCGTCCCAAAACTGCGTTACATAGGGTGTTCCGTCTGCATTTTTAACGAAAAACCCTTTTTTCGCCAACTCATCATACATTGGATGCGAGGTCAAAAAAGCAGGTTTAATATTCGGAATTAAATGTATTCCTGCATTATTGTAATCGGCAACGAATTTTTCAGGATCAGGGAACTTATCGTAATTCCAATTAAAAACGCAGCGCAAATTTCCTATTGAAGTATATCCCGATGAAAGATAAAATCCGCCGCAGCTCAAATCAAGGTCTTTAATTTTATCCAAAAAGCCCTGCATCTGATTTTGTGCGTCAGGCGCATCGGTATATGCCATTGTGCTGCCGCAATAATCGAAGCTCCACTTAGGCGGAAAAGCCTGCTTGCCGCACAAGCGAGCATATTGTTGTAAAACAGAAAGCTTGCTTCCGAAAAAAACATAATAAACCAAGCAATCGTCATCCGTCTGCCCAAATCAACAAAAGATGTGTCTGTTGTATCGTAATAAATACCGTAAGCGCCAACAGAATTTTCGCAAATGTAAAACGGAACGTGCTTGTACAGAGGATCTGTTTTTTCTGCGTCAAAGCCCATACTGTCCGCCGTTTCAATGCGGTAAACCTGACCTGCTTTATTTATCAGACCGCTTTTGTCGCCAAGTCCGAAAATATGCTCGTCATCTTCTCTGGTAATATAATGATAAGACCCGTTGCCGAATTCGCCTTCAAAATTATAGGCAAGCGGTGCTCTGTCTGCGAACAAAAGCTTCGACTCTTTACTGTAAGACAAAATAAAATTATTCAAATCGAGGTCAACGGTAACGCCGCAATCAAGAACAAATTTCTCTTTATTTTCAAATTTTTCAACAACAGGCGCAACACAGTCAAATCCGTCCACGGATAATCTGCTTCTGCCGAGAGAGGACAGGTTGTTATTCGGATTTACGGTAAAGGTCGGCAGCATTTCGGCGTTATCGTTAAAAACAGCCACACGCAAAGCACTGCCGCTTATGAAATCAATGTTGATATTAACGTTATCGCACTTATATTCACGGTGCGTTTCGTTTTCGTTTGTAAGCTTAAAAATATGATTAAATCTCATTATATTGATGCTCCGCCAATAAATGTATTTTTCAAAAGCTGTGGGATGTTCCAATGTGCCGCCCTTGTGTTTTCACAAAAAGTCATAACCTTAGCCGTGCCGGGCTTCCACATCGGTATTTCATTGCAATTGGGATTTCCGTTTTTTGCAAAAGCAATAAAGGATTTTGCAAGCTGATTTGAAATTTCATAATCAACAGACTCGAAAGGCCGCCAATTTTTATCAAGAGTTGAAAAAGCATAAAGCAAATCGCTTGAATGCCAAGCACCCTTTTCATCGCCCGGCAAGCTGCGTGCAAAATAATAAATATAGCAATCGCTGTTTTTATCACAGGAAACCCATTTTTTATCGACAGCCTGCAAAACGGCAGGCACCATATCATTTTTTGTAACACCTATAATTTTAGGCATTTGAGGAATTGTCCTGTTGTTAAAATTTGACTGTGTAATTATTTTTCCGTCGCAAACCGGCAGGGTGTAAAGCATACTTTTAAGCTTTTCCTCCTTGCATGCCTTATCCCAAGCACGATAGAGCACCTCTTTATCCGCTTTTTTCAACTCGGCTATACTTTTACTTCCTGCATTTTCAACAATCTTATACCAAAAAGCTCTTGTTTTTTCAGGGGTTAAGGGTTTTGCGAGAAAACGCTGTAAACCGCCGCCGCTCATCATTATCGCTCCTGAAAACCAACCTTTGCAAAGCGGATTTGAAAGATGAATGTCAACGCTCATAGCCCCTGCGCTTTGACCTGAAAGCACAATATTATTCGGGTTTCCGCCGAAAGCTTCAATATTTTCCCTAACCCATTTAATTGCGGCATATTGGTCAAAAAGTCCGAAATTACCGCAAACTCCGTTTTCATCGGTTAAATCAGGGTGTGAGCAAAAGCCGAAGGCATTAAGCCTGTAATTCATCGCAACGAAAATCACGCCGTTTTTTGCAAAATTTTCGCCGTTGATATGCGCCTCGTTTGAGCTTCCGCCTGTAAAGCTGCCGCCGTGAATAAAAATTAAAACAGGACAGCTTTTTGCCTCTTTAGGCACATATATATTCAAAAATTGGCAATCCTCGCTGTATGTAAACGCCAAACCGTCTCTGAATTCATAATGATAAAAAGGGTTAACTGTTGCATCATCATCAAACCCACGGTGCTGATATGAGCACTCCTTAAAGCAAGTTGCATCAAAAACACCCTGCCACTTTTCAATCACCTGAGGATATTCCCAACGCTTGGCATTTGCGTACTTTATGCCCCTGAATTCAAAGCAGTTTTCACCGTCTATGCCTTGAATTTTTCCGCATTTTGTTTGCAATTCGACTGTTTTCATAAAATTATGCCCCTAAGTATATCAATCGTTTTTATTGCCGTAAAGCTGCTTGTGCAAATTCTCGATTTCCGATTTGCCCAGCTTGTAGCAAAAAGTCGTCAAAATAAACATAAGCAAAAGAATAACCGACGGCACTATTGTTGCCGCATCAAACATTTTCGTTAAAACCTGCTGCGATTGTACGGCTTGCGTGCCCTTGTAGCCGATAGCTCCAAGCACTGCGGGAACGCCTGCACCTGCGGCGGTTTGACCTAATTTGCGAACAAAAGAATAAATACTGTATGTCGTGCCCTCTTCACGCCTGCCCGACAAAAGCTCCTGATAATCCGTAACGTCCATAACAAGCGCCCAAACCTCAAGCACAAGGAAGGTTTGACCTGCACCCGAAAGGAACACGAGTCCGAGGAAAACATAAGGATTGTGAGCAAACGGGGTAAAACGCAAAAGGAACATCAAAGCGCTGATGACAAAGGAAAAGCCCAAGCCTGCGCCGCAAATTTCCTTTTTGCCGAATTTTCTGATAAGCTTACCCATAAACGGCAAAAACAACGCCATAGGCAAATAGGTGCATATAGTAACAATGCTGTAAAGCCCCGGATTCTCAAAGTAATTTTTGAAAAGATAATTATAAAACGTTTGCGTGTACATTTGAAAACAGATAAGAAACATAGATATAAAGCAAAGCACAACAAACGGCTTGTTTTTAGAAAGGACTTTGACGGTTTTCAGCAAATTATAATCGCTTGTTTTTTGAGTCGGCGGAAGCTGAATTCGCTCTTTTGTCAATCTAAAGTGGATAATAAAAAGAACGATCGTTAAAACCGAAATTGCGCCTACGCACAATGAAAGCTTGTTCCCGTCAAGCACCTTTGACGAACTGCCGTCGGCATTGATTACAGTCGTGAAAACAACAAGCGGCATAAGAATTTGTGCCGGCAAGCCGCCGATTCCCGCACCGACAGAGCGCCACATTGAAAGAGATGAGCGTTCAACCTCATCATCCGTAATGGCACTTGCCAATGAGCCGTAAGGAATATTGACGCCGGTATACATCATTCCGTAGAAAATATATGTTATGTAAGCATAGATTAAGTATTGCCCGTTTGACAATCCGGGGATTTTATAAAACATCAAAAACGCACCCACGGCAAGCGGAAAAGAAGCCCCTAAAATATAGGGTCTGAATCTGCCGTGCTTTGTCGGCTTTCTTGAGTCTATAAACGAACCCCACATAGGGTCATTTACAGCGTCCCAAATTCTGGCAACAAGCATTAAGATTGTTATGCTTGCGGCTGAAATGCCCAAAATATCGGTATAAAACATTGTTAAATACGAAGAAACAAGACTAAACGAGAGTATTCCGCCCATATCGCCCAAAGCATAACCAAGCTTATCCTTAAATTTAATTCCGTGCGTTTCCATGAACAGCCCCCTCAACAAAATTGTTGAAATTAAACAATAATATTATACATCGCTCGTTTTTGTTGTCAATAATTACAAATGGATTTGTTGACCGATTATGAAAATTTGTGATTTTTCGTTTTTGCTGTTTCTTCGCAAAAATAAAAAAGCGCCGAAAAACCTTGATTTTACCGGCGTTTACGGGGTTTCGTTGTTAGTAAATTCTCGTCCAAAACCTGCTAATTTTTCGTGGTTTTTTGCCTTCCTTTTAGCAGGTTATTAGCAAATGCAAAGAAATATGGGAATATGAGTTGTATTTATACCGCCGTATTTCAAATTATTTGATGTCAATAGACGGCGGGTAGAAATATTCATAATTTTGGTCTATAATAGAAAAAGACAAACTGGAATTTGAAAACCATAAAATTATGAGTGATTATTGCTCTCCATAGGTTATCAATAAAATCCTCCAAAAGCCTTGAAAATAAAGGATTTATCGCAATGTGTTCACCTTATCCTTTTATATGATTTCACACAAGTTTACTCTTTCCCTGCCTACTTATAAGGGCAAAATCAAGGGCAAGAAAATCTCATAACAAGATATAACAGAGTGTGGCAATCGGAGAACTGTGACATATGTGCGAATATATTATAACGGAGGATTTTTTAATGGACAAGTATATTTATGATGAAAGCAACGGTTTATGGTATGAGTTGCAGGGAGATTATTATATTCCTTGCATTACTTTACCAACCGAAAAAGAACACAAGTTTATCGGCTTATGGGGACAGCGGTACAAACGCTATTTACAGGAACATAAACGAGCAGTTTACACCACGCTGCTCACAAGCGGAAAATTGAACGGTTATCTTGCTGATATTGACGAACAGGCAATGGATATGATGTTCCGATTGGTTGAGCAAATGGCTGACAAGGAAGGTGTGACTGAGCAACTCAAAGCGGAAAACCCGATGTTGTGGGTTGTAAGAATGAACGAGATACAGGCAAGGGCAAGAGAAATAATCAATAGAGAAATTATATACACATAAAAGATTAGAGCGGCAGGGAGAAATCTCTGTCGCTTTATTCTTGCCCTTGACAATAAGGCACAACTATTATATACTGTACTTGTAGATGTAATACACTATATAATAGCAAGTAACAGAATGGCGGTGGAATTTTGGATATTGTTGTAAGCAATAAGGCAAGCCGACCTTTGTACGAACAAATTTCTACACAAATCAAGGCGGCAATTATGAGTGGTGAATTGAAAACAGGTGAAGCCATTCCGTCTGTAAGGTCATTGGCAAAGTCCTTGCACATTAGTATTTTAACGGTACAAAAAGCTTATGCCACATTACAAGAAGATGGATTTATAGAGTCAACAGCTGGTAAAGGGTGCTATGTATCGGCACAAAATCAGGACTTTTATCTTGAGGAACAACAAAAGAAGATAGAGGAACACTTTACAGACGCAATCGAAGTGGCAAGGGCAAGTGGAATATCACTTGATAAACTAATCAATTTACTGACACTTTTATATCAGGAGGACGAATAAATGAGCGAAAATATTTTAGAAGTTAAAGGTTTGACAAAAGATTACGGTGATTTCGTTCTTGATAAATTGACCTTCACTGTACCTAAAGGCGTAATTATGGGACTGATTGGAGAAAATGGTGCAGGAAAATCAACAACTATTAACTGTATTCTTAATGAAATATCAAAGACAGATGGAAATATTGAAATTTTCGGAAAGGATTATCTCTCTGAAGAAATTGAAATCAAAGACAAAATAGGCGTTGTATTTGATGAAAACCATTTCCCAGATATATTTACACCAAATGAAATTGGAACATATATGTCGGGAATATATTCAAAATGGGAACGAAATACTTATGTCAATTATCTCTCGAAGTTTGAACTTCCTGCTGATAAAAGGGTAAAGGATTTTTCTAAAGGTATGAAAGTTAAGTTGGCTTTTGCTGTGGCACTTTCGCACAAAGCAGAACTTTTAATTTTGGACGAAGCAACAAGTGGTCTTGACCCTATTATCAGAGATGACATTTTAGATATTTTGATTGACTTTGTTCAAGACGAAAATCATTCGGTATTGGTATCTTCTCATATCATAAGCGATTTAGAAAAAGTGGCAGATTATATTACTTTTATTCATAAGGGGAAATTGGTTTTCACCCACTCAAAAGACGAATTAGTTGATAATTACGGTGTAATGAGTTGTGGTGCTATGGTTTTTGACAACTTAGATAAATCAGAGATAATCGCTTATAGGAAAGAGGATTATCAATACAAAGTGCTTGTAAAAGACCGTCACATTGCCGAGAAAAAATATCCAAAAGCGATTGTTGTTCCAGCCGCAATCGAAGAAATTATGCTTTTCTATGTAAAGGGGGAAATGAAATGAAAGGGCTATTAACAAAGGATTTTCTTACAATTAAAAAGAAATATGGCTTACCTCGTGTGATTATGGATATAGCCATTATTATTGCGTTAATGTTCATATTGGAAAAAAGCGGAACAATATATATCAGTTTTTTACTCATTCCTATTGAAATAATGTCAATGATTATCTCCCTAACAACTTGTGACGAGCAATGGAAATGGGGGAAATATGCTGTATCACTTCCTGTATCTAAAAAACAGATTGTATGCAGCAGATATGCTTGTGCGGGTATTTTGTCCTTAATTGGCTTTGTGGTTGCACTCATTGTAAATTCTGCCTCATATATTCTGTTTCCACAATATGCATATGGTTTTTATCTCTTTATGTCCTGTGCTTCATTTGCACTGACATTATTGTTTTTGGCATTTGTTTTGCCATCAAATTACTCGTTAGGTGTTAATGCTGGATTTGCGACAATGTTTATCTTAATTATACTGCTTGTTGTTTTGGGCTTATGGACTAAGGCAACAAATAATTCAATTATGTGGTTTGTTGTAGAGAATTTTGAAGTAAGCATTGCTATTGCAGGAGTTTCTGTTGTTGCAATATGCGGGTTGTCTTTTGTACTGTCAAACTTGTTTTTCAGAAAAAAATATATATAGTTAGGAGTAAGAAATGAGAAAGTGTATCAGATGTGGATGTGAAATGAAAGAAAATTGTGCTGTAAAAATTGAAGGGGCGGGATATGGAATTGTTTTATCATCTGATGAAAACAAGTTATTTGGTGGTCGAATAGGAAAGCCTAAAGTAGCCATTTGCCCTGAATGTGGAGAAGTGTCTATTTATCTTGAAGATTTGGATAGATTAAACTAATCCCTTCTTTTTCTACGATAATGTTATGTACGCCGCCGCTATGGGTAAAACCGTAACGGCGGTTTTTCAATGCTACCTGCTATCTCTGTCAATGGATTTTTTATACTGTCTTTGCGGTGGTTGCTGCTTGTTGCGTTCCTGTATCTCACGCAGATGTTTTAACACGCTCTGCCTTTCGGGCGGTCTGTGCTGTTCTTTAGTGGCAGCTGTCGGCTTCCTGCTGACTTGGTATTCCCACTGGGCAAGGTCACGGTTGTACTGCTCTACAACGCTTTCCATTTCTCGGAAAGTACGCATAAATACCTGCACATCAGGATAACCGTCCGCTTTGAGTGTATCGGGGATTTTATCCAGCCTGTCGGCAATTTCCACTTCGGTTTCTTTGATTTTTACCTCCAACGCTTTTCGTTCTTTACCTTTGAAAAGCCCCTTTGTATCAGCAAGCTGCTGTTTCAAGTGCGGCAGAACTTTGTCCTGCAAGTTTTTAATTTCCTTTGCCCTATCCTGTACTTTTATCATCAGATTTCGCATATGACGGAACTCTGCCATATCAATATCAAGTGTAGGCTTGGGTGGCATATCCTTTTCCCGAATAAGGTTTTGCAGAAAATCTTTTGTCTTTGCCACAATCCCACGGAACAGATTAGGAAGCCAGCCTTTGCTTTTAATTGACTGGCTTGCTTTTTCGTGTATCTCGGTCTGCTTGACTTCTAAAATCTTTGCTTCGGAAATACCCGATAACAACGCCATATCCGCTGTCCTGTTCCATTCCTGCCTTGCGGTATTGTCCGCTTCAATCTCGGCGGCTTTGGGATTGTTCTTGCCGATTTTCTTGGTGGGAAGATAAACGCTGTTCTTATCAAATACCTTTAACTGCTGTTCGGGATCGGAGATATGCCGATTGATAAGGTCGGTGTAAATCTCTTTTATCTCCCGAAGAAAAGGCTCGCTTTTGAATTTATCATCTTTCACGGTAAAGAGGTGGCTTTCGTAAACCTCGCCCTTTTTAATGACGGTACAGCCTTTGCGTATCTGCCCGTCCTCCCCTGTGATTTCTTTCTTGGTGCGTACCCTTTTGCCCGTTTCATCATAGAACACGCTGCGTGTGGCTCTCTTGATGTCAGGCTCAGGAAGCAGTTTTCTTTCGCTGAAGATAAGATGGATATGATAATTGGTTTTGCGTTTGTTGTGGTGGAGGGCTGACACGCACTCCACACCATATCTCTTGCGGAACTCCTCCGTAAAATCTTCAAGGACTTCCTGCGGCTCGTATCTTGTATAAACTTCGGGCAGGGCGATAATCAATTCCCTTGCTTCGATACATTTGCCCTCTGTGCCGCTCCGCTTAAACTCCTGCTGGCTTTCCCTTGCAAGGTTACTCCAAAATTCATTGTCGGCGGTGCGGTAGGTGGCATAAAGGTTTTCCTGCTTTGCGTGGCTTGTGATATAGGATATTCTTCCCTTGACATTGGATAGCTTCGACATCTGTATAAATGAATGTCTTGCCATATACTCCTTCCTCCCGTGACGGGCATACTCTTTTTGCAACCGAGAAATCGGTTGCCGCTGTTTCGGCGGCGTAAGCAGACGGACAGCGAAGAAAACAGCGGGCTGTTTTCTTCTGTATCATAGCGGCGGTGCATTGCCCGAAGCGATGGTACAGTGCCCCCTGCAAGGGCGAAATACCCAGAGTACAAATCGAAGATTTGTGCGAGGGGTGTATTTCGCTCTCAAACGCCGAGGGCTTGGAGAATGGTTATTCTACTTTGCGGACATCGTTTTCATTCAGCAGGTTTCTTCCCTGATTGACGCTCATAAATCGCTCTAAAGTATCCCTGCGGATAATCGCTTTTCTTCCGACCTTGAGGACGGGAAGTTTGCCCCAGTCTACCAACTTACGCATTGTATTTCTTCCGATACCCGTACATTCTGCTGCTTCTTCTATGGTTAAACCCATTTTGATGTTGCCCATTTTATCAACCTCCTTTCAAAACACGCATTTTGCAACTATGTATCTGTAATTATACTTATTTTGATACCTCTTGTCAACTCGTTTTGCAACTTATTAAGAAATATTTTTGTCTATTATTAAATTTATGGTTGCAAAATAGGTTTTTCTGTGCTATACTATCAGCAATAGGAGGTGAAAGCCTTGAAAAAAGAAATTACATTCACCGCAAAACAGGTCGGTGAACGAGTGAAAGAACGCCGAACAGAATTAAACTTAACAATGCCCGAACTTGGTAAGCGTGTCGGGGTAAACAAATCTACCATTCAAAGATATGAAGCGGACGGAGTAGACCCGAAGCGTACAATGATTATCAACGGGCTGGCAGAAGCACTCCTGACCACTCCCGAATGGCTGACAGGACTTTCCGAAGATAAGGAATATGACAGCCGCACTTTATGTGCAAGGGATATGGAGGAACATATCAAAAAATATCTTGATACGGTTTCTTCTGTGGTAAAGGGAGAACCGCACCAACAACTGCTTACCACATTCCTCGGAAAGATGATTGACCTCTATACGGTTATGACTTATCACTTTGCAGACGCAATGGCTGAGGTTGACCGTGTAGCGGAGGACGAGGGCTTAAAGCAGTCCTTACGCCGCTATGCGATTGAGTCAGGGGCGATTATGGAAAGGGTTTACCGTAAAGAAATGGAACTTCCTATCGAGAATATGAAGCAGTTTTTAGATGGGATTTTACATATCTACGATGAGGGACGCACCGCTGTAAAGATGGGCGACCTGTTCGGGATAGTGACAGCAGCCGAAGAAAGGGTTGCTGAAAAAGAAAAATTCCGTGGCACTTTGACAAGTGAAAATGCCGATTGACATTCATCGGCATAAGTGACACTATTACTTTACGCACACCATATGTCACAGTCCCGATTGCCACGGATAGAAAGGAGAAATTTATCTATGGCAAAAGGTTCTGTAAGAAAAAAAGGTAAAAAGTGGTACGCACGCTTCTATATCGAAGATGAAAGCGGCAGAAAAGTACAGAAAGAGTTTGTGGGAACAGAAAGCAAGTCTGAAACAGAAGCCCTGCTCAGAAAAGCAATCGCTGACTATGAGGAAAAGAAATTCGTTGCGAAGTCTGAAAACATCACAGTTGGTATGCTGCTCGATCTGTGGGTGGAGGAAGAACTGAAACCCGGCAATCTCAGCAATGGTACGGTAATGTCCTATCAGGGAACGGTCAACCGTATCAAACAGCACCCGATAGGAAACCGAAAGCTGAAAACCGTAACCGCCGACCATTTACAGGCGTATATAGACTTTCTCAGCTTTGGCGGTACAAATCCTGACGGTACAACCGCAAAGGCACTCAGCAAAGGGTATCTCCGATTGTTTTCGGCTGTTTTACAAGGGGCGTTCCGTTTTGCGGTATTCCCGAAAAGACTGATAACCTTTAACCCGATGCAGTATGTGGTATGGCGAGGAAAGAAAGAAGAATGCGAACTGTTCTCGGACGAGGACGGAGAAACTGCCTCCACACCAACGCTCAGCTACGAACAGTATCAGAGATTAGAGGACTTCCTGAAAAAGAAAAACAATCCTGCACTTCTTCCTATACAGATAGCCTATTATACAGGTTTGCGTATTGGAGAGGTCTGTGGTCTGACTTGGCAGGACATTAACCTTGAAGAACAATATCTGACAGTACGCCGCAGTATGCGTTACAACGGGGCAAGGCACAAAACAGAAATAGGGGCAACAAAGCGTAAAAAAATCCGCACCGTGGACTTTTGCGATACGCTTGCCGCAATCCTGAAAACTGCGAAAACAGAACAGCACAAAAACCGTTTTCGATACGGGGAACTGTACAGCCTTAATTACTATTTGGAGGTCAAAGAAAAAGACCGCACCTATTATGAGGTTTACAGTCTGCCGAGGTCGGAGGAAGTCCCAGAGGGGTACAAGGAATTATCCTTTGTCTGCCTTAGACCTGATGGGGCATTTGAAGCACCGAGTACGGTGGGGATTATGTGCAGGACAGCGAGAAAAAAGGTGGAGGGATTGGAGGATTTCCACTTTCATATGCTCAGACACACCTATACAAGCAATCTGCTTTCAAACGGTGCAGCACCTAAAGATGTGCAGGAACTTCTCGGACACGCTGATGTCAGTACCACAATGAACATTTACGCTCACGCTACAAGGGAAGCGAAGCGTACTTCCGCAAGACTGCTGGATAAGGTAATCGGCGGAGAATAAAAATTTCCCTTGTTTCGGCTCATAAGGGCAAAAACAAGGGAAAATACATAAGGTTTGAACATTTAATAGGCGATATGCCTTGAAAATACAGGGTTTATAGAGGATTGAATAGATAAATTTGAATTTGTTTTGCTAATGCAAAACCTTTTGACTTAAATACAGATGTTGTAGTATAATGGAAACACAATATTTGTATGCTTACAAACGGGTTTATAGTGTTGCAAATCTATATTTTTAGGAGGATAAACGATGAATCATTTACCTTTAAATGTGCGTGTTCCAATCGAGGGAAATAATCCGAGTATTACTCGTTTGGAAGAAAAATGTATTAAATGTGGAATGTGTAAGGACGTATGTACAAATGCCATAGGTGTGCATGGTACATATACATTTGAGCAGACTTGTGGAGAGGCTGTGTGTATAAATTGCGGACAG
>SFGA01000046.1 GCA_004556705.1 Ruminococcus sp.
CCGGGGTGCGATTCTTTCTGGCCATATGGTAATCCTCCTGTGTGCTGCTTCTATTCTACACCACACAGCAGGTTTACACAAAGTTTGGGACAGCCTCTCAAAATAATATAGAATTTCTTCTATAACACTTTCAGATGCGGAGATTCTTCTCCGCATCCCTGCCTATAGGCAGGGATCTATTCATGCCGTCTTCCCTGTGGTGGTTATAGTTTTTGTTTCCGATTTTCCATTAATCCACACAGTTACTTCAGCTTTTGCTCGGTATGTTGTCCCCTTCTCGGCTTCTACTGATTTGCTGAGAGATGCATTCCGTCCATCTTCCTCCACACTCCAAGACTCAACAGTGACCCATTGACTTCCCCGCTGTTTTTGAATCTCCAAGATGATTTTGCTACGTTCCGCTCCACGATTTCCATTCACGCTAACACGCGCTGCTGCTTTCCCGTTTCGAATACTCAACACACACTGGGCATCTGAGATATTCTCCATATAAAAGCTGATATCCGTATCGGGATCAGGCAATTCCACAGCATAGCCTGGAATCGCCAGAGAGAACGCGCATATAATGGCACAGAAAAAGCCAAAGAACTGCTTGGGAATATACTTTCTCATAAAAACCATCTCCCTTCCCTTTCATATATTGTGACGAATGAAGAAGCAATTATGGGACAGTAATTTCAAAAATTTTTTCAATTTATTTTGTCGTTACTGTAATCCCTTTAGCCACTTGAATTAACTCATCCGAATTCATATCTCCTGTTACCATCAAAATGAAGGGCTCATCTTTCCACAACAACGTACTCCTCTCACCTTTAACAACGAGTTTTGCCTCGTTTCCGGCTATATCAACCTTAGTAGAGTCAACAAGCTCCGTATCCAAAATGATCTCATAGTCTGTTTCCTCTGTTACTAACTGTATATCTATTCTAAGCTGTTTGCCATCTAAATCTTCAAAATAAATTATTTGTCCCTGAGTTTCCTCGTCACACATTCGCTCAACCTCAGACATTCCTTCCGGTAGATATCCAAATATAATTTCCCCCATTCTTATACTTTCGTTCCAAGAAGAGAAGATTTTAAAGTGTGTCAAATCATCCATAACTTCGGTAATCATCTCAATAAATTTTTCACGGTATGCCTCTACAGTCATTAATCCCGAAAAACTAAGCATGGTTAAAACCAACACAGCTGCCGTGATCCGTTTTGCTGTAAGAAATATTTTCCTGATTCTTGGTGTACGCCGCTGATTTCGAATCAACCGCTTCATCTTCCTCTCAAATCTTTTAGAAAATATGTGTTCAGGAATTTCCTCATCCGTCGGCAGCCAGCTCAACCACAACTTTTCTGCTTTAGGTACATACTTATAAAGCTGTGAGTCTGTTATTTTCATATCTGCCCCTCATTTTTTAATGCTTGTTCTAACTTTCTTCTTGCTCGTTGAATTGTCTTCTTTACATTCTCTTTTGACATTGAAAGAATCAGCGCCATTTCATCTATAGAATATCCGTGGGAATATTTCAGAAAAAGAACCTCACGATATTTTCCTGACAGAGAGGCAATCGCTTTGGTCACTACCTCATTATCTTCTACGCTCTCAATATCCGAGCAATTTGGCACTCCTAAGTATTCCTCCTCAAAAGGCAGGACTGTTTTTCTTTGCCGTTTGCGGTACAAATCTATCGCTTTATTTTCAGTTATTGTAACGATCAATGATCTTGTTTGGGGACTCTCTACGTCTTTTATATCATCGATTATTTCAATAATTTTTAGAAAGGCATCATGCACAGTATCCTCAGAATCTCTCGTATCACCCAGAATTTTATTTGCTATATAAAACATCAGTTTTTTATATCTATTATATATAAATTCAAACTTTTGCTGACCTTCTTTGGAATCAATTATAGTAAGATACATTAACATGTTACTTATTTTCTCTTTCAATAATCACATATATTTTTCTAATCCTTTTCGCAAGATATTATTAATTGTCTCCGTAAGGTTCTTCTCCTCATCTATTGCCATGCGCCGTAGCGCCTTGTCTATATCTCTATCCAGAAAGTACGACCGCTGCACTCGATCCTTATTCCTCCCTTTTGCAATAGGTGTCTCCCGACTACCAACCTTCAGCTCTCGGTCAGCTCCAATGATAGACTTGAACGCTGCCTCCTGGTCAAACTTCGCTTTCCCTGCCATCACCCATTAACTCCTTTCAAAAACTCCTCAATAAACGACCTGTAATCCTCTGCCACCGTGGACTTCCCCGCATAGTCAAATATATCGGCCCGGTTTGCCTGGGCCTCCTCCACGGCCACTGCAGAGCGAATATAGGTCTTGTAGATCGGCGCCGAGATATATTCACTCAGCTGCTCCGCCAGCTCCTTAATCTGCCGGCTAATATTTGCCCTGGGATTGAACCTGGTAAAGAGAATGCCCCTGATCTTCACACCAGGATTGCAATACTTCTGAACGCTGGTGACTGTCTCACTGAGCTGGGAGATCCCGGCCGTAGCGAAGATCCCGGCCGTAGTTGGAATCAGAATATCGGTGGCACAAGTGAAGGCATTTACTGTCAGCACTCCCAGGGAGGGCGGTGTGTCGATCACAATGAAGTCATAGTCGCCGGCGACCGGAGCCACGGCCTCTTTCAGCCGATGTTCTTTCCCAGTCTGGGACAGCTCTTGCTCAGCTCCGGCCAGCATGATATTCGCCGGCACAACATCATAGCCTCCCTTGGTGCGCTGCATGGCATCCTGGATGGTGGCCCCCCGTTTCATCACCTCATAGACCGTAGGTACATTGTAGCTCTCCACGCCACAGGCCGATGAGAAGTTCCCTTGGGGATCGAGATCAATGCCCAGCACCTTATACCCCTTCCCGGCCAGACCTGCAGCAAGTGCCTGGGCCGTGGTCGTCTTTCCGACGCCACCTTTCTGATTGGCTACTGCAATTATCATTTGTCACACTCCTTCTACAATTATAGGATTATAGTTTTCTATGTATCTTTATTTCTATTTTACTATATATCTATTTTTATAGCAATATAGAGATTCAGAAAACAAGAAAAAGCCGGCCTGGTTTGGCCGGCTTTTTCCATCTTTACTCCCATTGCCAGGGTGACTCAACTAAATGCACCGTGTCATCGGAATCGGCACGATAATAATAAAAGTCCGTACCAAAGGCCCGGAATCGAATGTGCCACAGGCCGCAGAACTGGATCTTCTCAATATCCTTCGCTCTGATCCCGATGGTACGCTCTACATCTTCCTTCAGCTCTTCATCCGTATAGCGGCAGTTCATATCAACCCTCCGCTCTCTCGCGTGCCCACAGGCCCACTGGAGAAACACCAGGACACCCAGGCATATACCATCCCTCGTCATTGTACTCAAAGGAGACGACCAGCCATGTTCCGCCATCGAGCCGATCCGGAAGTAGCACCTCCATTCCCTGGCCACAGTGAATGTCCCAACCATCCCAGGTCAGGCGATCACGCTCCGGCTCGTAGCCGATCTGCAACACCTTAGCTTTCATCTTTTCCCATCGCCTCCAGCTCTTCCATGGTCTTTGTAATCCCAAGGCCCGCACGCACCTGTTCAAGCCCTCTTTTCAGCTTTTCCAAATAGAAAGTGCTATCCCCTGCTCCAGAGGACTGTTCCTGCTTATGGACATTCATAAACTTCTCCCTATAGCTCAGAAACCTTCCCGTTCTTCTTGAATCTCCTGGTCACGGCCACCCTCAAAAATGTCGGAAGTGAAGCTATCCAGCTCAAAAGGGAATCTCCCCAGGCGAGCTGTTTCTTCAGCAAATAAAACGAATGCTTCTTCCAAGGTCAAACCATTTTCAGCACAAACCTTTTCTGCTTTCATTTTCAGCTCTATATCAATCTCCAGCGTTACTTCGACCAGCTCACCCATCTGACACGCTCCTAAAACAAATCGCTATGCGAACCTGTACGAATTAACTTCAAAATAAGCATATCTTGAACAATCTTATAGACCAGCAACCAATCCGGCTGTATATGACACTCTCTCATGTCTTTATAGTTCCTCGAATTGGTAAGGGCGTGATCCCGATACTTCTCTGGCAGCGGTGTTTCACTGCATAAAAGGGAAATTACCTCTTCCAGCTTTTTAGGATCACAGCCCCTTTTAACCGCCAGCTTGTAATCTTTCTTGAACTGCCCCGAAAATTCTGGTTTAAGCATTCAGAGCCTCCATCAGATCCGCCACGCTATCAAACGGGCCATACATATCCTCGTCTTTTTCTGCTGCATCCATCGCAGCATAGGTAACTTCATTAGGCTCATCCAGTCTGACGTCAAACGGCAAGCCCTGATACCGAAGTGCCTGCCTGTAAAAAATACCCGTTGCCGTACTCAAATCCATTCCGAGAGCCTTAAAAAGAGCTGCTGCCTGTCTCTTCAGATCCGGCTCAATCCGAAGTGTCGTATTTTCTTTGTTCGCCATAATATCGCTCCTTCCGTAACTGCTATTTTCTACTATCAGTATATTCAATATACATTTGCATTGCAAGCGAATATTGTTAATTTTTAATGTGTGGACATCTATAGATTACTCACCACCTAAAAGAGAGAAATCGCACACAGCTCTGGACGGGTATTCCCACCACTTTCGGATCGTCTTAGGGTCAAGGCCGGTATCCCGGTGGCAGTCGGCCTTGCGCCCCTCCGGATGCTGCTGACGCCATTCATGTACTCGCTCCTGGGCTGTCCCGCTGCCGATGGGCCGTCCATTCTTATTGCGCCAGTCCTTATTACCATTGATTTCATCACGAATCAAATTCATCAGTCTTATATGTTCACTCTGCTTACGCCAGTTTCTCTTGTTCACTGGCATAGTCAGGCCGGAGAGCTTCGCTATATCGTCCCTGGGAAATGTCACATAGTCCTCATTGAACATCTCCAGGGCGCACACCACATCATCCTTCGTGAAGCGATTGATGTCCTCCACGCTCATATCGTCATAGGGTTTCAGCAGAGAAAAGGCATCCTCCCGCAGTTCCTCTTCATCTATCCCACACTTCTTCGCATAAATCGCCAGCGTCATAATGCCATAGAATCGATGGCCAACCCGGATCTCGTCCCTGATCCGGTGCAGCCACCAATCGTAAAGATCCCGCTTGACCGTCCAGCGGCCCCGCCGCTCCTTCCTGACAATCCGCCGCTCATACCAGTCCGGGTACTTCTCCTTCGCCTCGGCCAGCGAGAGCCGACTTTTCCGCATGAGTCCCAGGAGCTTCTGCTGCTCCCCGTTGCTATCCGGGATAAACTCCAGCAGTTTTTCCAGCGTCACCTTCCCGCCGAGCCGGTAGGCCGTCACAGGGTATTCCCGACCAAGTTTGGAGCCGGAGCCAACCACCCGGAACCCCTGCAATATGCCCTGCATCTGCGGCTCCTTGATGGTGGAGGTATACCTGTTCCAGATCTGCCGGGTGAGGGAATATTTCAGCTCCTTCAAGCACTTCTGATTGTGCGGGTACATAGGAATCGGCTCCTCCAGGACATAATACAGGTGAAGCCCCGTCCCACTGTTTACGACAAAGGTTGCCTGGGGAAGAATATCCTTGTTCATCTGGTGCAGCGTGTCCCGGAGCTGGGGCATCCCCACCCCATCCAGGTCAAAGACCAGGGCATAGAGATACCGGGCATTCTTACCGCACCGCCGCCGGCCAAAATAAGACAGAGGGGACATAATGGTGAAGTCCGTATCATAGACCTCCGACAGCTCCGACAGTTCATCGGTGATGGTGTAGCGTTTGGCCTTGCCTTCCTCCTGGATCTCCAGGGCAATCCCTGCGGCCTTCGGCACCGTCACCGCAATCCCGTTTCCTTTTGCGTCCTCAAAATGACCCTTTCTCTCAAAACTACCTACCGGGAAGATCTCCCGATAGAACTCAAATGGCGTGACCGGCTCCAGGAATTTCTCCAAATGCTCATTTTTTTCTTGATACAACACCCGCAGCTGCTCCATATTATCCTGTTTATCCCTCACTCTGTACCACCACGCTCTTTCTTCAACCGCCTTTTCTCCTGAATTATCAGCTGCAAATACCTCTGACCATAGCCCTTCTGATCTGCTAAAAAATCTGCCTTTTCCTCTTCTGTCATTTCTCTGGTATTATCCTCATGATAATAAACCGTTACCGGCCCATCGGTCTGTGTCTCCCATATGTAACACGGCTGTAGCGGATCTATGGGTATCCGCCCCAAAAGCGCCCATTGCCGGACAGTCTTACTTTCTTCTGGTTTTCCTTTCCGTCTCCTAATAAACAAAGCAATCACCTCCAAAAGGAAAAGTAACAAAAAGAAAATCCGCTGCAGCGGGGAACGCCTGCGGGCGGGAGGGGGGAAAGGAGGAGCCAAAGAGCGGCCCCTCCGGGGCCTTAAAGAGAAAGTCACCTCCCCCTTTCCCCCCTGGCTCCGGCCATGGAAATGATGGAAAACCCTACGGGTTTACCACATTCCCACAGCCTCCGCCCACCCCCTATTTCCCCTCCGACTTTCTCCCTGTCCGAGAGAAAAATAAGACTATTTTTCCAGGCCCAAAAAGGCCTTTTATGGGACATATATTATCAATGAAGTTAATTCCCTATTTTCGATAAACGCAATTTGAGCTATATCCAGCCTGGTCATCCCCTGCCTCTATGGGGCATATATTATCAATGAAGTTAATTCCCTATTTTTGCTGTTATTATAGCCTGTCCTGGGCATTCTTTCAAGGTCCCTGGACAGGCTAATTTCAGACATTATCTTTCCTAACCCCAATGGGGGCCACATTGGTACGCCGCAGCACCCAGCCGCTCTCCAGGTCCCGCCAGCACCATCCACCGTCAGAATCACGCTCCAGCTCTGCCTCAATCCAGTGCCCAGCTACCTGGATCTCCAGCTGCTCCCCTTCTTTAAGCTCCCCGGCATCAAGGCCAGTCCATACCACAGTCAGGTTATGCGTTACCGCATCCTCTGCACACAGCCCCAGTTTTATCGTCTCTACCTCCTTCAGCTCGCTCGCATACTCTTAATTTTCTCCTAATGCCCTCTTTTATCACAAATTATAGAGAGGTCAACTTGACAAATTACTCAAGTAATTATATACTATCTTATGGATAAGTTTTACAAAAATACATAATGGAGGTCAGAAATAATGAGGAAGATTTTCTCTAAAATTCTTTGTTCGGCTTTAGTTGTTACAGCCATAGTATCCCTTTCCTCTATTCCCGCTCTTGCTTCCGATGTACAAACAACTGAAAAGGGCTTTATTCCTTCTGCAAATTCTACATGGGGTGACCTTTATCGTTATTTCGATCCAGACGGATTTGCTGCTTTGTCTCCGGAGGAGAAACAAATTTTTAATTCCATACTGTTAGATGATGATACTACATCTACTGGATTCATCCTCCCTGCAGAAAATGCTGATATTGCATCTACCGGATTTACCTTCCCTATTGAAAATGATGATACTACATCCACCGGATTCATCCTCCCTATAGAAAATGCTGATACTCAAGACCGTTCCATTGACTTAGGCATAACAGCTTTTAAGTTGACTGTAGATCCAACAACAGATTCTATTGATTATACCAGTAGTTTACTGAGCACAATCCCTTGTCCTAAATTGGGAATCGCAGTAACTCTTTACAACGAAGATGGCATATATGTTGACTTTAATTCAGAATCGGAAGATGATGCAATTTTTTGCAGCATAGATGATACTTTCAATGGGTTAAAAAGTAAAACAACATATACGGTACACGCATTAGCGTTGATCACACCTCCACCGAACTATGTTGCCACTCCGCAGTTCAAAACAAAGGAGTGTACAACGAAATAAAAAGCCCCAAACTTGCACCATTCCTCATTAAGAGAACTGAAAAAATATGGAGTTTTCTCGGCCAGCAGCCCATGTGTTGCTGGCCAATTTTTATGCGGCGAGATACAGCTTCTCTACCTCCTTCAGCTCACTCGCATATCCTTCGGGACAACCCCCAAGGGCCTTGTATGAACTAACACCACTTCCCAGTACCCTGCCCGATAGTTGGCCCTGAAACTCCGGTATCCCATCAGAGCCACATTCTGCTTCATAAATTCCTCGTTTTTATCCGCAGCACTCAGGAAATCCTCATAGTCACCGGCAACCCATCGTTCTATCCCTAACCTGGCAGCTTCCCACTCCCCGGTTTCTGGAAAAAACTCTTGCAGTATCAGCTTCTTTGCCTCTTTTGCTGGAAACTCTATCGAATACGGGCTTTGAATCACAGTTTCCCATAACTTCACTGCTTCCAACCTACGGTTATACTTATAGCGATAAACTTTTTCTGATGACACTACCACCACATAGCCGGAATGTTCTTTCTTGGGCTTCAGCTTTCGATCCGCATTAGCCCTTTCCCTGGCAATACGCAGCAGGTTTTCATTCAGCCCTTTCTGATAGGCGCTTTCCGCCTTCTCTTTTTCCAGCGCCTTCATCCATTTTTCTATAACCTGGTTTGCCTTTTGAACTGTCTGCTGCTCCCTGCTCTGGGAAGATCTTTTTTCTTCCTCAGCCTTTCTCTTTTCGTCCCTGGCCTTCTGTTCCGCCTGGGAGATCTCCCGCAAAAGACCATCGTACTCCTTCAGAGTCAGGATCACATGAGTACACTCCGGGTCAGCGTGGCCACTGTCCAGCTCTTTATATCCTATCATCGTCTTTTTTACGAACTCGCTCACGGCCCACCCTCCTTACAGCCCCCGGATGTAGTTGTCGGCCACGACACTGATCCGGTTATGTCCCAGGGCCTTACTGCACACCAGCATAGCAGCCTTATCCAGCTTCCTGCCGGCCTCGTCCTTCCTGCAGGTATAAACTTCACTCTGATACTTCCTGCCGGTCCCACGGTTCACCCGGTCATAAGGAATCTCCTCGATGGGGCGAGCATGGGCCTTATACATGGCCGTGGCATACTCCGCCCGATAACCATGAATGTCGGCGCTCTTGTGGACGTGCTGCCACACCTTTTCCTCGCCGGGGGTGTTCTGCATCCGCTCTATAATCTGCGCCGAATCCGGGCCGATGATGGGGCTTAGACGCGCCCTGCCGCCCTTTCCGTTGCGGACATGGGTAAAGTAGTCCCCCTCGAACAACCGGGTGTCCTGGAGCATTTCAAGCCGCTTTGTGTCAGCTGGCGTCAGCTCCGCTGCCGGCCGGCTCTCCAGCTGGGAAATCTCCGCCTCGATCTCCTCCCTGGTAACCAGGTCTTTCCCTCGCAGCTCTCCCAGTTCCGCCCGGCGCAGGCCCGTCCCCTTGCAGAACTTGATCAGCTCGTCATTATTGGTCTTTGAAAAATGCTTGTCTCTCACCCGGTCTCCGCGGCTCCGTTTGATGTCCTCCCGGTTCCGTTTTGGGGGCTTGAAGTAGTTTTCATCATCCGGAGAAATGCCGTACAGCTTTCCCATGGCCTTGGCCTCTAGCTGGACCGTCCATGCAGAAAGGCCCTGGTCCACCCTGGCCTGCAGCCACTCATTCACATATTTTTTTGCGCTCTTCAATGTAGTGCATTCCGGGTGATTTTCCTTGATGTACTTGATGAAATACTTTGTATGCTTCCAATATGACTTGTAGGTATTGAAGGAGAAGATCTTCTCCTTCTCCGTTCCGTTGGCCACCGCCTCCTTCTTGCTCTCGCCAAACGCCTGCATCCCAGTCAAGCGGTCATAGGCTTGCTGGTGAAGATCCTTGGAGTATGCCTTGTTGCGTCGGCCCATGCAGCATCCTCCTTTCTTGCAAAAACTATATAACTATAAATTTATAAAAATATATTTATAGTAAACTACTTTTCTATAACTCTATTTTTCTATTCATCATGTATTTCGTTAAAGCTAAGGCCGCCTCATGTCAGCTCCCCTCGGAGACTCGGCAATCGGCAAATACACTTTTTAGCGTCTTATGTGTGACGGTTTTGGGATTGCTCCCGACACTTTTTTGAACTGCTTATGTGTGCAGCCCCGATTTATTGAGATCTACGGCAGTTCGAGATCTGTCGGCACTTTTGTAGAGGGTGCGGCTCTCCAGGAGATCTACAGTATCCTGGCTACTATCAGAAGGTGGGTAGGGACATGATACATTTTGCTTACCCAGGCTTTCACAAAGATTACTTACTCTGGGGTCCATGGTGTGCTTTCCAGTTCACAAAGGTTACTTCGGCAAGCCCGCACACCATACAGGAGTATCAACCCTGATATGGCTTCTGTATTAGCAAACTGCTAAACCCCTGACCGGCAGCTCCCGGCCAAGACGCTCTGGGCCTAATTACTATTTACCCTCGCCCAGACGAGCATCGAATCCTGCTGCAGCACTCAGCTGACGCCGACCGCAGCCCCGCAAAATACTCTTCTAACCCATCCTCATACTACCATAAATAAACGAGGAAGTCAACAGCATACGCAGGAAAACAACCGGATAACGGTTTACCCGTTCACAGCTCTCGCAAACGGGTAAACCGTTATAGCACAAAATATCAAGGTACCATCCCTTCGTATCCTCTAAAAATAATTAGAAGCGGCAGCCAATACAATTGGCTGCCGCTTCAGTCCTTCTTAAATTGCTTTTAAATATCGAGTTCAGGAATGGTGGATGCTACACGGCAGGCGGCAGACCCCTTCATTTCTGCCTTTCCACAGGTAAAGTTGGCATAATAGGTATCCGCAGGCCACTTATTCGTACTATAAACACTTGTAGAAGTACCTGCAGCAATAGAAACGCTGGTTCCCTTCACAACGCTTCCCGTTTCGGACCCCTTCGTAATCGTGAATTTGATACTTTGGGAACCCTTGTTGTCGACCCACACCTTCGCGTGCGGATAAGAAGACGTTACTTCAATCCCCTTACTCATCTCGGTTCCGGAAAGAGAAATGCTCCATCGAGAAGTGCTTGCCCTGGTTTCGGGGGCGGTCACTACAGATTCGACCTCTTCTGGTGTAACAATCTCAAAGACGAGATCGCCAACAACAAAGAAGTCACCAGGCTCTCCTTCGATAATGATTTCTTCAGGAATCTCGTCGGAGGCAGCAAAGGTTGCATTTGTGTTGATGGCACAAGCGTGCCCAATCGCCGCAGCAGGAACATCATCCGGCTCCGATGCTGCAAAAGCAGGGAGCATAGCTACACTGGTCAATGCCGTTGCACAGATGAGACTAATTGCGATTCTTCCTTTTTTCATGTTATACCATCCTTTCACAATCAAAATAGGGAGCGTCCCGAATTCTGTGTAAACTCCATTTGGGGTGCAAATAGAGCAAAATTTATTCAGGGCGGTAGCCGGGGAATCCGGCTGCCGCCTTGTCAAC
>SFGA01000047.1 GCA_004556705.1 Ruminococcus sp.
GGTGCTATCCATACTACTGCAAGCTACAAGAACTTTGTATATTAATTCTTAGGAGGAAACTCAAATGGCAAAGAAAGAGAAAGTTCAGTTAACTCCTGAAGAGCTTGCTGAAAAGAAGCTTAATACCAGAAAAGGCTGGGCAAGAGTAGGCGCTATTGTTTGTGCACTTGCAATCACTGCTGCAGTTTATGCGGCAGGCTCAAAGGGCGGCCACAAAATAAAGCAGGTTGAGGAAAATGTTCCGGTAGTAACTCAGATCGTTACTGTTGCAGCTACGACAGCTCCCACAACAGAGCCCACAACGCAGGCTCCCACAACGCAAGCTCCCACAACACAGGCTCCCACAACGCAAGCGTCATCTTCAGGCAGCGATTCTGCATTGGGCGGAATTATGGATACGCTTTCAGGTCTTATCGGTGGAATGGGTGATGTTGACATCTCCGGCGCAGGTGATACCATTGAAGGTCTTGGAAATACCGCTAAGGATTTCTTCTATGATATTGCAGACAAAATCGAAAACGGCGGCGACATCGGTGATATCGGCGGCGATATTATCGGCGGAGTCGGCAAATAAAATATCTCCGATAAAATAAATCACACCTCGAATGAGTGAAAGCTTGTTCGAGGTGCTTTTTTTATACTACGGCGATATTTTTAAGGGAACGGGTGTCGATGGACGGCATTTTAGCATTTTTAATGCCAAAACTACATTTTGACAGGCGATTTTAGGCAAATACTATATGTTGTGGCTTTGAAAATAATCGACAAAATGCGATAAAATGTGCAGTAAATGCCCGTATTGACTAAAACTCTGTTCAAAAAACGACGAAAACTAAAATGTTCACATTTTGTTCATAATTTTGTGGAAATATTGCCAAAATTCTTTGATGAATTTGCCCAAAAATAACAATTTTATTTGTTCAAATCGGAAAAACGGCACTAAATCGTGAATAATTTATTGACTTTTTTATAATAAAATTCTATAATTTTAATAACCATAGGAATGGTGTAATGGGCGAAGTATCGAATTTTTTAGATACGGTCGTTATGCCCTCGCTATATTTGGCGGGCAAAAGCCTGTTTTGATACACATCCTTTGGTAATATTACTCGGGTGTGTATCATCGTCTCCCACCGACTTTAACAAGTGGGAATGGTGGGAGGCTACCGAGTTAAACAAGACAGCGTTTGCGGACTCCTCCCTTAAAGGGGCGGTCAGAGGCAAGAAACAAACTGCAGTCGCAAACAGCCGATGCGGCACCCCCGTCGGCATTCGATTAACGGGGTGCGGACATTAAATATTTAATTGTGAATATCTAATGTAAAAAAATTAGGAGGTAAACAAATGAAAAAGTCAACAAAATTGTTGAGTGTAATCTTGGCAATTCTTATGATTTTCTCATCTCTTTCGGTTGCATCTTTCGCTGCAAGGACAAACTACAAGACAGTAGATGACCTTAAGGCTTTGAGTGCATACAGCCCTTACGGCTCTGTAACAAGACTTACAACCGAGGAGAGAATGTCAATTCTTTTTGACCAGCTTGATATTATTTTGGGTAAAGCTAATATCAATATGGGAACGGTTGTTGATGTTGGTTCACTTAAGATTACTCTTAACCTTACTTCTATTGATAACCTTTGCGCATCATTGGATACAGTTAAAAATACTGTTACCAGCGGTAGCTTTAAGTTCTTGACAGCAGGTCTTAACCTCGGTATTGTTAAGAAGTTAAATTTAACTTCTTGGCAGACCGGTATGAGCCGTGACAATACAGCTCAGGTTGAAATTGTAATGCAGCTTCTTCAGCTTATTTCAAGCAACCAGACTGCGATAGAGGATGTTTTTGTCAATGGACTTCAGCTCGGTATTATCGGTAACTTTATTAAAGGCCTTGACCTTACTCCGATAAACAATCTTCTTAAGGATGTTCCCGGTGCTGTTAAAAAAGCAGTCTTCCCGCTTATGGCAAGACCCGATACAACAGCTTCTGAGTTGGGAACTTACACAAACACAGCAGGCGACGGCGGAGTTCTTTCCGTACTCGACAGCTTTGTAAAGATTCTCTTCACAAAGCCGATGCTTTGGACATCATACAGAGTAAACGCTGCAGGTGCTGACCTTTGTTATACCACAGCCCTTCCGACGGCTGCTGAGCAGACTTCAAGATACTTTACCGTCAGCGAAGATGGCACGCAGATAACTCAGTATGATTACAACTTCGCTCCCCTTATGGGTACAACCGGCGTTACAGGTAAATGGACTAAGACAGTTACTTATACAAAGACTCTTGAAACTGAGGGCGGAGATACTTATGTATTCGCTGCTCCCGAAGATTACACAGGAGATCAGACTCTTAAATGGTATAAGAGCGGTGATAAAGGCTATCTTCTTCCGTCAGTAAGAGACGCTATCAACAGCGGTGCTCTTACATTCTCTGTAAACGGTGCAGACAGCGCTCTCGGACTTCTCTACAAGTTCATTCCTTATGTATTTGCAGAGATGGCACCCGTAGTTCTTAACGGTTCTGTTAAGAAGCTCCTTGCAGGCGCTCTCGGTGTAGAATTTGCAGAAATGACCGCAGATGAAGTTAATGCAGTTAAAGGCTTGGCAGAAGCAGGCGATTTCTTCACAAAGCCTCAGGAATTCTATCTTTGGGAATATTCTGATTACAAAGTAATCGACGGTGTTCCTTATTATCGTTTTGAGGATACATACTTCAAGGGTACACTCCCCGCAAACCTTTCAACATATTACTATATGTTCAACTGGGATTGGAAGATCACCGACGACTTCGTTAATGAATTCATCCCGACAGTAGACGGAACAACAATCGGTAACTCTGCAGCAGGCTATGATAACATCCTTGATGGTCTCAACGCTTTCGTTTACAAGGTAATCGATACTGTTCTTGTTGAAAACTTTGAGGTTAAGGGCCAGACCTACAACCTCAGAACAGGTCTTGGTTGGGAGAACGGCGGCCTTGATAAGGTTGTTAACAATGTTCTTCGTGCTGCAAGATATGCATTCAGCATCGCTCCCGAAGAAATCTTCGACGAGTATTACAATGACGCTAAGCTTTCACCGTACTACAACATGATGATGAACGGTACGGTTAAGCAGGCTCTTACAGGTCTTGCTTGTGCAGGCATTAAGCTTCTTATGCCTCAGGCACAGCTTCCGTCAGAAGCTAAGCTTTGCAAGACAGTCGGCACAGACAGCACTGACGACGTTTCAGTTCTTGCACTTGGTGCAGTTGTTGTTCGTGAGCTTTGCACACAGCTTATGCCCTCATACAAGTTCGATGCACTTATCTATGCTGATTACAACACAAAGACACTTCTTTCAGGACCTAAGTATGACGCTAACTACTGGCTTGATACAGTTCTTACAATGGGTATGGATCTCGGTATGTTCTACTTGCGTAACCTCACCGACATCGGTGAGGACAGCGAAAACGGCTACTACAAGGTAATGAATAAGCTTGGCGCAATTCCGTCAAACGACGCTTCAAAACTTGTGTATGCTAAGGACTCGACTTATATAGACGGCGTTCCGACATGGCAGTATAAGCTTGACTGGGTTATCGACTGGGGTCTCAGCTCTCAGGAGGATTGGACATGGAAGTTCGAGAAGCTCGTTGACTGCGGCACAGTTGATCTTGCTACATATCAGGATCCGTGGGCTAAGCTCAACACAGTTCTTCTTAAGCTTCTTCCCCTTGATCAGGTATTTAATGCAAGCGGTATTACAACTGCAAGCAATACATGGCTTGAGAACATCCTCAGAGGCAAACTTGTAAACGGTATCTGCACTCTTGATCTTCCGTTGGTTGCAAGCGCATTCAAGATTCCGGACGGAATTCTCAGAAATGCTAATGTCCTTACACAGGTTGTTACTGTTGTAAGACAGCTTCTTAACTCTATTGTTTACAAGCTTGTAGGAAATCAAACCTTAATTTCTGACAGCACATACACAACACTTGATACAATTCTTAACCAGACAAACATCAAGACGCTTGTCGGCGCACTTGTCGGTAAACTTTACACAATCGGTCAGAACGGACTTTTAGATCCTGTAATGCCGGTAGTTGGTATGTTCGTTGGTTGGAAAACAGGCGCTCAGAGCTATTCTGACCCCGCTATTTACTTTGCTTCAAGCGCAGGTAAATCATACCTTTATCCTGAGTATACAAATACATTGAACTTTGTAAACAACTCATCAGGTATGCTTGAGACACACAGAGGTTCGGATAAGGCAGATAGCTCTTACACAATCAACATTTCTTCTGTTGAGGCTGATAACGGCGTTACATTTGATAACACTACAGCAACCGTTGAACCCGGTGCAACGGTTAAGTTTACAGCTACAGTACCTGCAGATGATGTTGTAACAAAGGTTACAGTTAAGTATTCATATGTAGGCAAGAACGGCGAGGCTCTCGGCGGCGAACAGACTAAGGTTATTTATGCTCGTGTAGCTTCCTACCTCGACCAGGAAAATGAGCAGTGGGAAAAGGCTGAGCTTAACGACTGGGACAGAGAAGCATACAACAAGTTTGTATTCACTCAGAGCCTTGTTGGTTCTGTTACAAACTTCCAGGTTGTTGTTAACCAGAAAAAAGGCAAAGATGTAAGCGGAACTCGTTCACAGCGTGTCAGCGAAGTTAAGTACAGCAGAACCCCCTCAGCTGAATTTGCGCAGTACTTTGATCTCGCTCCGTTGGCAGGCTCATGGACTCCCGAGTGGACTCACGATGCAAACGAACAGAAAATCGGTAACTTCTGGGTAGCAAAGTCGGGTGTTACAAATGCCGATATTCCTTACGGTGTATATGACCCCGGTCAGATTCAGATTACTGTTGATACAGTTCTCCACAGAGGCGGCTTGCTTGGCGATAAGAGCTACAAGAGCTCAAACACTTGGGATATGACATTCATTTACTACAGCGACTTCGGTCTTGCTGACGCAATCGAGAAGTATGTAGCAATGTCATTGACAGCTGACGACTACGGCCCCGAAGCACAGGATGCATACAATGCATATGACGAGGCTTTGAGAGAAGCTATCTCGCTTGTAAATGCTCCCAAGACAGAAACTTTCTATGATGATGTGGCGGTACTTATGGAAGATGCTGCTACAAATCTTGAAAATGCTTACACAGCACTTTCTAAATTCGACAGAATCGTTGAAGCAGTTGACGTTAATACACTTAAGGCTGCTGTAAACGCTATCGATGTTGACAGAGCAAATGATATTGATTATCAGGATCACGAGCTCTATGAGTTCTTCCAGTTCGATAAGGCAAGAAGAACTGCTCTTGACATTATCAACTCTTATAACAGACCTGCTAAGCCTGAAAACTACATTGATGGCGAAAACCTTTCACAGGCAGTTATCGAAGCTATTGCAGCTAATAAGGGTGGCAACATTAAGACAGGTATCGCTGCTACTGTTTCTACTCCTTCCGAGGAAGCTATGAACAAGTACAACGATGCAAACGCTAACTGGAAAGAGCCTACATATACAGCTCTTTACATGTTGGATACAATCGCAAGACTTAATTATTACTTCACATTCATGGATGCTAACTGGAGAACGCCTGTTGTTAAGGACTTCCTTAATCAGGAAATCTCAATCGCAGAGGCTCAGAACTATGTTCAGGGCGATTACAGCGCAGATTCATGGGCAGCTTATACTAAGGCTCTCGCTGATGCAAAAGCTGTTCAAGCTGACACAAAGGCTCATCAGTCGGCAATCTTTGATGCTAAGTACGAGCTTATGAAGGCTCAGAACGAGCTCCTTCCGAAGTACGCTTCGATGAAGGATAACGGTTATCTTGACGGCGAGCTTGCAACACTCATTGAACAGGCTAACACAGTTGTAGGTCACTTCAACGAGTACTTCAAGGTTAAGGACGGCGTTGACGCTACCGAAGCTTGGAAGCAGCTTGTTCAGGCTCTCGGTGTTGAGTACAACGTAAACGTTGGCGGTACAGATTACACAGGCATTCTTTACAACCACTCGGCACTTACATTCACAGCGTATGACAGACTTAACTCCAATAAGGAAAAGGCAAAGGTTGACGCAGCTTGCGATAAACTCCAGGCAGCTCTCAACAACTTCGTATCGAGCGTAACACTTGATAAGAACAATTCAGGCGTTGTAAATCAGGTAACACAGGATGTTAGATACATTCAGGGTATCGTTCCCGGAACTGTTACAACAGCTGAAGCTATCCTTAATAACGTTAAGGCTTCCAATCCGGCAGCTAAGCTTGCTGTTACACCTTCTAAGTCAAACGGCTTTGGTACAGGCGCTACAGTTAAGGTTTCTGTTGACGGCATCGGCGTTCTCTCAACTTACTATGTTGTTATTTACGGTGACGTAAACGGCGACGGCGTAGTTGATGCATTCGACGCATTTGCAGTTGACAAGAACGTTAACAGCCTTGCAGCTCTTGACGGTGTATATGCAAAGGCAGCAGACGCTGACGCAAGCGGCGAAATCTCAGTTGCAGACTTGACTCCGATCATGAGTGCATCTGTAGGTAACGCTAACGTAATTTCTCAGACAAGATAATTGACACAGTCAGTTATTGATTGAAAAATGGGGGTGTCGGGTCAACCGGCTCGGCATCCTCACGGAAATTAAAAAATCGCTTACATTTAATCGGCTTGTTCATAAGGTTTTGGCGGTGCCTTTAGGCAGCACCACAGCCGACAGGTTTTCCAAAGCAGAGTGATAGCTGTTTTTGAAATTTCCGCTGATTCAAATATTGAATAACGTAAATGTATTGACATTTATGCTGATTAAGTGTATATTTATTGGGAAAACAGAATAAGGAGGCTAATAATGGTTAAGTCAAAGAAAATCCTTAGCCTTGCTTTAGCTCTTGTAATGGCTTTAGGTGTGTTGACTATGGGCGTATTTGCCGCAAAGACAACCCCCACAGCTACATTTACTGTTTCTTCTTCGGCTTCCGAGGTTGCAAACGGGGATGAAGTTACAATCACTGTTAAAGCAAACGCTACAGAAACTTTCTATGCCGGACCTATGTCGCTCCCGATTGAGTATAACGCATCATTGTTTGAGTATGTAGCAGATTCAGCTACAGTTGCAAACATTTACGGTGCAGGCACAACCAAATCTGCTGTTAAGGCAGAGGCCGGTAAGCTTACAGTTGCACTCACTCCTTCGACAAGCGGTGCGGTAACAGCTCCCGACCTTAACGGAGCAAACCTTACTGTGCTTACATTCAAGCTTAAGGCTATCGGCTCAACAGGCTCAAGCACAGTAGCAATCGCTAATGACCAGAAAACTGCTGCTAACATTGGCGGTAAATTCTACTGCGGTTCGTTCGACAGTGCTAATCCTAAGACTGCCGAGCTTACAGAATTGGGTCAGACTCTTAACAGAGTAGACACAACAATTTCTTACAAAGGCGCAGTAGGCACACCCGAACTTGTACTTACACAAGCGGATAATGGCGCAGTTATCAGAAAAGACCTTTGCACAACCTCAGGCGAATTTGCAGGCTGTGTATTCGGTATTGATACTCTTAACGGCGAAAACATTGAAGATTTCGTTACTACAGCTGTAGGCTCAATAGAGGTTGTAGCAAATGCTGACGGCAATATATCGACAGGCGCTACAATTCTTCTTAAAGATGCTGCAGGCGAAGTAGTAGCTACTTATGTATTCATTTACTTTGGCGATGTTAATGGCGACGGTGCTGTTGATATTACAGACGCTGCAACGGTTGAGGCTCACGACCAGTGGGTTGAAACAATCGAAGAAGATACATCAGCTTACTATGCATCTGATGTAAACTACGATGCAGTAGTTGATATTACCGACTCTGCGGCTATAGAGGCACAGGACCAGTGGGTTGAAGCACTTGAGGCTCAGAATGTAATAGCTAAAGGCTTTAATGGAGCATGGTAATTCTTTGTTATACAGAAAAATAATTTTTACAAATAGGAGACAAAATTATGCTTAAGATGAAGAAAATTTTAAGTGTTGCTCTTGTTGTATTTATGCTTTTAAGCACAGTTGCGATTGGTGCTTATGCAGTTCCGGCTAACGACGCTGAGGTAGGCTTGGTACTTGTTTCAGACAAGAAAGAGTCCGAAATCGTTCCCGGGGCAAAAGTGACTGTTACCTTTTACTTTGAAATGAAAGACTATGACCAGCTCATGAGTGATACAAAGTTTGCTATTCTTTATGATGCAAATGTTTATACTCCTGATACTACAAGTCGTACATTCCTTGGTGACTGGGCAAATTATGCTAAAGATGCAACTACTGCGAAAATCAATGCATCTTTCGGCACAACAGTTATGAATGCATCTTCAATGACAGCTGAAGAAAAAGCAAAATATAACAACGCAGTAATGCTTACTGCAGGAGCAGATTCAGGTTTAGGTGCAACATCAAAAGCTGGTTATTCAGTAACCAAAGGTGAAAACGGTCTTTCAGTTGCACAGTGCTCAATTGTGTTTAATGTAACAGGCGATGCTGCTGCAGTTGCGGCTGGCAACAAGAACATTAAAATTTGTGATACACTTAACACGACTCAGTATATCAAGAGCACAACAGGCTCGACAACACCGAAAAATGTTGCAAGCATTGATACAAGTAAAGGTAACATCATGGCTAACATGCCCACTGCTCCTGCAGGCCCCGCAGTAACAAAGGCAAAGAGCCAGGTTAAGATGACCGCTACAAGCGCAACAACAGTTGCTGACGAGTTCAGCTTCAGAGTAATATCCAAGATCAGCGATTCTGATTGGGATACTTACTTCAAGAATACAGGTGTTGTAGATGCTACAACTGATTACATCACAGCTGTAGGTATGGTAGCTTACAAGGGCGCTGCTGCTTTCGACGCTGAAACAGCTAAGAGCGTTGTTGCAGGTGCACTTGTTGCTGATTATGCAGCAGCTAAAACTGATTACATCAGTAAGGTAAGCGACACTGCTGATGCTGAGTTTGGTGCTATCATTAAGGCTAACCACTCAAAACTTGGAAACGACGTAACATACATGGGCTTCGTTCAGTATGTTGACGCTTCGGGCCACGCACAGACAATCTTCTACGAGACTGCTGAAACAGCTGCTCTCTCAACAAACTATAACAATATTGTAAATGCTTATCTTGCAGCAAATCCGTTCAAAGCATAACTGAAACGGTTCGAAAGATAATTATTACAATAACTTGAGAGGAGAAAATTTGATGAAACAAATTTATAGCGCACCTGATTTCGACGTTTCAGTTTATGAAGTAGAAGACGTAATCACCCTTTCAGTAGGCACAGGTCCTGTTGAAGGCGGCGGAGACGGCTGGATTGATATATAATCTGACGTCAAATCGTGCAAAATAACTAATACAAAAAGCAGGGTAAGCAATTACCCTGCTTTTTTCTTGCGTAAAATCATATTCGACACGGTAGGGCGGCGGCTTGCTGCCGCCGAGGTAATTAACGAAAACAGAACTGCTTTCGGGTGCTATCAAATTAACGATTATATGAAAATAAAGCCTTCCTCTGACGAGGAAGGTGGCACGCCGCAGGCGTGACGGAAGGAGAGATAACGGAAATTTGCTGTTTATTGCTTTCTCTCCCTCAGTTTCGCTACGCTCAACAGCTCCCTCGTCAGAGGGAGCCTGAATTCCAGCAAATTTGAAAACTATGCGACCGTAGGGACAGCCCTTGCGGCTGTCCGTTAATTTAATATGTATTTTTTGCGGACAGGGGCAAGCCCTGTCCCTACGGGTTGTGGGTGGATTTTAATTACATTTTAGCCGTGAATTATCATATATCAACAACAATATAACGGCGGCAGCAAGCCACCGTCCTACAACGTCGTCGTTTGCACCGTATCGCTCGCAACAGCCTTTGGTTGTCCTACAAAGGCGCCCTTGTAAAGGGAGCTGTCATTTTTGGAACAAAAAATGACTGAGGGATTTTTACAAAATCACATAAAATCAACCTTACAATCCCTCCGCCTCACATTCGTTCGGCACCTCCCTTTACACAAAGGAGGCTGAAAGTGCGGTTGTCCGTCATTTGATTTTATATGTAATTTGTTGCGGACAGGGGCAAGCCCTGTCCCTACGGGTTGTGGGTGTGTTTTAATGTGATTTAAGTCGTTAAATTATTGTTGATACATGATAATTTACGCCAAATATGGCGTTGAAAAATTTCGTATAACCGTAGGGGGGACCTGCGGTCGCCTGTCAATTCATAGCAAATTAAAAACGGGCGAACACAGTTCGCCCCTACGATATAATATAAAAATATAATTATTTGTAACCGTTAATTTGTTGTGATTTAACGGTGGCAGCAAGCCACCGCCCTACAACGTCGTCGTTTGCACCGTATCGTTCGCAACAGCCTTTGGTTGTCCTACAAAGGCACCCTTGTAAAGGGAGCTGTAGTTTTTCGAAGAAAAATGACTGAGGGAGAGATAATGAAAGTTTGATTTTTATTGCTTTCTCTCCCTCAGTTTCGCTACGCTCAACAGCTATTTCCCTCTTGCGGTATCCCGATTTTGTTTATGCGGCTTGGAGTGCCGCACAAAAT
>SFGA01000006.1 GCA_004556705.1 Ruminococcus sp.
GCGGTGCTAAACTTTCAGTGCCCCTTTCAGGGGCTAAGCCAGTAATCGCCCCTTATAGGGGCTGTGCAAACCACCGGTTCAACCGGTGGTCATGATTTTGCTGTGAATTGGCAGGCGACCGCAGGTCGCCCCTACGGTTATACGAAATTTTTTAATGTCATATTAGTCGTAAATCATTACATATCAACAACAATCCAGGGCGGGAGCAAATTCTCCCGAATTCAGGCACCCTTTTGTCTGCTTCGCAGACATTTCCCCTAATAGGGGAATAACCCCCGCCCTACATCATTGGATATATAATTCAATCCGTGCGAAGTACCAAATTTTGCGGATTTTGCACAACCGCATTTCAGCCTCCCTTGTGTAAAGGGAGGTGGGTTGCCGTAGGCAACTCGGAGGGATTGTGAGGTTGATTTTATATAATTTTGTAAAATCCCTCAGTCATTTTTTTGTTCCAAAAAAACGACAGCTCCCTTTACAAGGGAGCCTTTCACGGACAACCGCATTTCAGCCACAAAAAAACGTCCTTATGAACACTCGGTCATAAGGACGTTTTTGCTGTTTAACACTAATACTTACTTATTTATAATATTATTAAGCGCTGTCATATACTTTGAGTTTGACGGTGCCATAAGGTAGTTTATAAACAAAATCTCGTTTATGCCGTTGTTGTTTACAAACTCTGTAAGGTTCATATCCTTTACACCGTCCTGTCTCGGGTCGAGGACATAAACCTCGTTGTAATTTTCAAGCAGGAACGGCACCATTGCATTGCCGTATGACTCCTTGATAACAAGTATCTTCTTGCCGTTCTGATTTGAGGTTACTATCCTTTCAAGCGGCTTGTCGCCCTGAATAAAGCACATATACTTGCTTGAGGTGTCCGTGATATTCGTTGAAATAATGCGTAGCGTCTTGCCGTCGGTCATATCGGGAGTCGAATAAAACTCGCCCGAAGCCTCAACGATTGGCATAAAGTATTCAACGTAATCGGGATTATTTTTAAGATTTTCGCTGTTCGTGTAGCGATACATTGTGCCGACAAAATTGTCGAGCCTGCCGCTTTGATAAGCTGAAAGCGGAGCGTGCGACAATCCGTTTTTATCGCAGAATGCCGAATAAGCGTAATATGCGCCTCTCGCCGTCCAGTGATGGTCTGTTCTGAAATAAATGTAGTCGTCCGTGTGCTGTAAAAGAGCCGAGTATGCGTCGATTGACGTAACGCTCGGGGAAAGCTGAGAATACGCAATGTTTATTCCGTCGGGTGCGGAGTGACTGCCCGTCCTGTATTCCTTGGGTCCGTAAAATGCAATTCTTGTCGGCACGAGCATACAATAAACCTTTTTGTCGGGAACTTTTGCGGCAAAGGTGTTGATTGCCGCCGCATATTCGCCGAGCCTCGTCTTTGCGATAGAATACATTTCCATTGCGGAGTCGGGGAAAACTATAATTGAATTTGTAATCTGATAGTCGCCCGTCTGTGCAAAGGCTGTGGTCGAGGGCTTCGGCGCTTCGGTCGTCGCTTCAGGCTGTGTCTGCGACTCCGACTCGGGTGCCTGCGTAGTCGCCTCAACCGTTGTGTCGGCAGGTTTAGGGGCAGGGGCGTCGGGCGCCTTAACTACAGCGAAAATTATGATTATCGCCGCAAGAAGCATCTCAATACTTCCTATCAATTTTCTTGAATTAGTAAGCTTCATTTATTATTCCTCAAATGTTTAGACTTTTTCGCCCGTTTCGGCATTGATGATATTCTTGAAAACTCCGATATGTGTGCTTGAAATATATTTGTCTGTGTGCAGGCTTCCGAAATACCACTTGTCAAACTCGCAAGAGTCCGAAAGCTCCTCAAAATATGCATTGAGGGCGCTTACACGGAGCGTGTCGTAGTCCTTTAATTGCAAAAAGCCCTTAATTCTTGTCGGAGGCTCGTGCGTGATTACCATATCGACCTTGTAATTGTGCTTTTCAAGGTTCTTAACGCCCTCCAAAAGCTCCTCCTGAGTGGGAATTTCGTCCTTAGACCAGCCGTTTTCGTCCGTTCTTATGTCAATGTCGGGACTTTCGCCGCCGCCCATTGTAAACACGGTTTTGCCGTCTATTTCAAACACCTGACCTCTTAAAAGATGATAGAGGTTGCCGTATATTTTATGAACCTTTCCGCCGTTCCATTCGCTTACCTCATAGTTGTTGAGAAGCTTGAAATTCTCGTGAGTACCGTCGATAAAGCAAATGTTATATTTTCTTTTGCCGAGCTGACGGATGATTTTCTGCTCTCTTTTGCTATTATCCCACAAAAAACCGAAATCTCCGCAAATAATAAGCGTATCGCCTGCTTTAAGTGCACGAAGCCTTGAAAGCGAAAGTCGTTCGGCGTCTGCGTGAGTGTCGCCGGTAACATAAATCAAATTGTTCACATCCTCAAAAATAAATTGATATTTATATATATATTTGTTATAATGACTGTGATATATAATACACTTTTTTTTAATTGTTTTCAAGGGGTGTTTTTGTTGAAAAAAGTCTTATCCTTAATTTTATGCGTTTTACTCGTTTTTTCTTCGGCGCTGTGCGTTCCGTCTTACGCTTCGTACAATTCCGAGCTTGACACGGAAGCGGATATTGCACTTTTGTTCAGCCTTGACGACGGCACGGTAATTTTTGACAAAAACGCAGATAAGGTAACTGCGCCAGCTTCTCTTACAAAGATAACAACGGCGATTTTAACCCTTGAAAACTGCCCCGACCTTGACACGGTCGTAACCGTTCCGCAAAAGGCTATCAAGCTCTTGAACGGCACAGGCTCTTCAATGGCAGGTCTTAAAGCGGACGAGCAGGTAACGGTCAGGCAACTTCTCTACTGTATGCTTGTGAAATCCGCAAATGAAGCCGCAAACACCCTTGCGGATTATATCGGCGGAGGGGATATTGACAAATTTGTCGGTATGATGAATGATTTTGTCGTTTCACTCGGCTGTCAGAATACGCATTTTGACAATCCGCACGGACTCGACTCCGACGGTCAGTACACCACCGCAAACGATTTAGCTCTTATAGTAAAGCACGCCCTTACAATTCCCGCTTTTCTTGAAATCTGCAACGTTTACAGGTACAAAATGCCTGCGACAAACCTTTCTCCCGAGCGTAATTTTACTTCGACAAACTGGATGATAAATCCGAACTTCAAAACCTATTATTATGAGTACGCACAGGGCATTAAAACGGGTACGACAAGCAAGGCAGGTCATTGCTTCATTTCAAAGGCGAGCAAGGACGGCTACAATTACGTTTGTATCATTATGGGCGCACCTGCAAGAGACGTCAACGGCGACGGCAACGACGAAAACTGCGCCTTCCTTGAGGCTAAAAAGCTGTATAAGTGGGTGTTTGACAATATCAGACTTCAAAAAATTGCCGACACCACAAGGATTGTAACCGTAATCGACGTTAAGCTCTCGCTTCGCACTGACCACGTAAGACTTGTGCCTGCAAACGACGTTACGGCTCTTGTTCCTGTCGGAACAGACGGCTCGAGCGTGTTAATTGAGCCTATCCCCGAGGAGACGCCGACGGTAATCAACGCACCGATTAAAAAGGGTGAAAAGGTCGGCAGAGCAAGGATTATGTATGCTCAAACTGAAATTGCAACGGTTGACCTTGTGGCGGCTGAGGACGTAAACGTAAACATATTTTTATGGATCGTAAACATCTTTAAGAATGTATTTACTTCGCCATTCTTCATTGTTCTTGCCGTGCTTGCAATAATCGTTCTTGCGGTCTATCTTATATCGCTTTACAAGAATAAGAGCAGGCGTAAAAAGCAGCATAAGAAACCGAAGGTGTATTTGAGTACCTCAAGCTCAAAGCGTCGCAGACCGCCTCAAAACAACAGAAGAAGATAAATTAAAGCTCCGCAGTAAGTTCAAATACTAACTGCGGAGCTGTTTTTACGCTAATTTTCCGTTTAGCATAACAGACGAAACTTCAACGTTTTCGTCGAAAAGAATTATATCTGCATCGTAGCCCTCTGCGATTTTACCCTTATATGCGTCAACGCCGATTACCCTTGCAGGTGTGAGCGTCATCATTTTAACCGCCTCGGTAAGCGGGACGCCGACTGTCTTATACATATTTCTGACAAGCCTTGCGCCGTTTGCCGTGCTTCCTGCAAGACAAGAACGGTCGGCAAGCTTCATAACCTCGTCCTCATATACGACCTTTACGCCGTTTTTCTGCGTGAACTCCTCGCCCTCGTTCATATCAAACGCCGAAAATTCAAGACCGTCTGTGATAAGATACATCTTGTCAGAGCCCTTTGCCTTGTAGATAAGCCTCAAAACGCCGACGGGCAAATGCACTAAGTCGGAAATCGCCTGAACGGAAAATCTGTCATCAGAAAGTGCCGCCTCGACTGTTCCTGCTCTCCTGAACACGCCCTCCTTATAGCAAGAGGTGCAAGCGTTGTAAATGTGTGTAATGTCCGAAAAGCCGTGATTTAGCGACTCGTAAGCCGTATCATAATTCCCCGAGGAATGAGCAACACTTGCGACAATTCCACGCTTTGCAAGCTCCTCGCCAAGCTCAAAAGCTCCGTCAAGCTCGGGCGCTACACCCATCATTTTAACGGTGTCGCCGTATTCGTCTAAAAAGTCGGTGTAATTCGTTTTGCTCGGTACAAAAAGATTGTCTGTACTCTGCGCACCGCACATTTTAACCGACAAAAACGGACCTTCCAAATGTGAGCCTAAAATATTTCTGTTTTCGCTCATTGCAAGTCGGGTGTTCGCACAAACTACGCTTAACTGTGAAAGCGGAGCCGCCAAAGCGGTCGGCAAAATCGAAGTCGTGCCGTATTTTGCGTGCGCCCTTGCCATATTTAGAATATCGTCCTTCGTGCCCATTGCGGAAAATCCTCCGCCGCCGTGAACGTGCAGGTCAATAAAGCCTGCCGACAAAAAGCGACCGTTTCCGTCGATTGTTTCGGCATTAGGACAGTCGATTTCTTCTGCGATTTCAACGATTTTTTCACCCTGCGTCAAAACCTCAAGTTCTTTTATTTCATTTTCAAGTATAACCTTGACATTTTTATAAAGATACATATATTTCTCCTTATCAAAGATTAGCGGTATGGCAAAGTACCGTTTTTGTTTTTTCATCAATGTCTACAATTCCGTATTCGCCCTTGTAAATTGCACCAGGACACATAAAATACACTCCTGCCATATATTCGACTCTCGGTATATGCGTGTGCCCGTAAAGAATTACATCCGCATTGTTTTCCATAGCGATTTTTTGAAGCAAATCTGTAGAATATTTAACGCCCTTTGTATGACCGTGCAGGGCGTATATTTTTTTGTCCGAAAGAAAGCAGGTTGTTTCAGCGGGAAGCGAAGAGCCGAAATCGTTGTTTCCCTTTACGGCAATAAGAGGTTTCATATCGATTATATTAAGGTTTTGAGGCATAAACAAATCTTCCTCGCCATCGCCCAAATATATAAACATATCGGCGTTTCTGTGCAACGATAAAAGCATATTTATACTTGCGCTGTCGCCGTGCGAGTCGGAAAAAACAACTGCTCTCATTCATATTCTCCTTTTGCTTAACATAAAAATATTATATCAAATATCGGAGGTTATTGCAATGAAAAACGATATGAGCGCAAGCGATTTTATTGAAGAATTCAAAAAGAATAAAGCTAAAAAGGATTTAGGCAGGTATTTGACGGAGAAATTGAACGAGGAGCAGTCGAACAGGCTGAATGCCGTTTTGAACGACGAAAAAGCCTTGAACGAATTGCTTTCGAGTGAGAAAGCACAGAGGATAATAAAGGAGCTGACGGGGGATGACAATGGATAACATAAACGATTTGTTGAATTCAATCAGTCCGCAGGATATGGAACGGCTCAAGGGCGTTGCTTCGTCGCTTATGAGCAGCGAAAAAGAGAGCAAAAAGCCAGAGCAAAGCACCGACGGAATATCGGCACTTTTCGGCAATGACACGGCAAATATGCTGATGAAGGTTGCAACGCAAATGAACACCGATAACGATAAAACGGCGTTTATTAAGGCACTTGAACCGTTGTTGAGCGAGGAACGACGGACAAAGGCTGAGGAAGCGATGAAGTTCCTGCGCCTTATGGACGCACTTCCTTTATTGAGAGGACTGTTTTGATGAAAGAGTATAATTTTGACGAGATGCAGGAAATGCAGGCAAAGGCACTTGAAAGAGTGAGAGAAATGCAAGCGAGGGCGCAAAATGTCGCAAAGCAGGCGGAACGGGAGTTGTCCGACGAAAAGAAGAATGATCAAAACGGCAAAAAAGACGAAAACACATATAAGGAAAATTTCTATAACGCCGTAAGGTCAACGCCCAATAAAAACAGAATTCAAATGCCCGTTGACCTGCCCGAAAGCAAATCCTACGAGTCGTTCAAGGAGTATTTTGAGCCGATAAACCAAAAGGCGAAGCAGGAAACTGAAAAATCGACAAAGGCGGATTTACTCGACACGGTTTTCAAAGAGCCGGACAAAGCGTTGCTGCTTGCTCTGCTTTTGCTCTTGCAGTCGGACGGCGCAGACGAGGAATTGCTTATGTCGTTGCTGTATATAATGCTGTAAAAGGGGAATTATGAAATTGATGAATTGATAGAGATTAAGGCTCCCTCTGACGAGGGAGCTGTCGTTTTTCGTAGAAAAATGACTGAGGGAGAGAAAGCAATAAACATCAAACTTTCGTTATCTCTCCCTCAGTTTCGCTACGCTCAACAGCTCCCTCGTCAGAGGGAGCCTGTGTTTCATCAAATTTGAAAATCTATGCGACCGTAGGGACAGGGCTTGCCCCTGTCCGACAAAGGCTCCCTTGTAAAGGGAGCTGGCATTTTTTGCAGAAAAATGACTGAGGGATTTTTACAAAATCAGATAAAATCAACCTTACAATCCCTCCGCCTCATGTTCGTTCGGCACCTCCCTTTACACAAGGGAGGCTGAAATGCGGATTGCGGACAGGGCTTGCTGCCGCCGTTGGATTGTTGTTGATATATGATAATTTATGGCTGATATGATATTAAAATATTCGCACAACCGTAGGGACAACCCTTGCGGTTGTCCGTGATTTGATTTAATATGCAATTTGTTGCGGACAGGGGCGAGCCCTGTCCCTACGGTATGATATCGAATTTAATTTGATAACAACCGTTAGTTATCATATATTCGTTAATTATTTCGGCAGGAGCAAGCCCCTGCCCTACATTGTGGGATATAATTTTTCACTCCGTGCGAAGCACCTGCTTCTTTTCACTCTTAACTTTTCTCTGCCCGTCAGTCATGGCAAGCCGCCTACCGTGCATAAAGTCCGACAAAAACAAAACCCTTGAAAATGCGCTTGCAAATTCAAGGGTTGATTTTATAGGGGTTATATCAGTTATTGGAAAGTCAAAAGCAAGAAGCCTGCCGCAACTGCCGAGCCGATAACGCCTGCAACGTTCGGTCCCATAGCGTGCATAAGAAGGAAGTTTGAGGGGTTGTATTTTCTGCCCTCAACCTGCGAAACACGAGCAGCCATAGGAACTGCCGAAACGCCTGCCGAACCGATAAGGGGATTTACCTTTCCCTTTGTGATTACGTTCATAAGCTTTCCGAAAAGTACACCGCCTGCGGTTGAGAAAGCGAATGCGATAAGACCGATAACGATAACAAGGATTGTCTTAATGTCAAGGAAAGTCTTACCCTCAGCCGTAGCGCCGACTGTAACGCCGAGCATAATTGTAACGATATTGCAAAGTGCATTCTGTGCAGTGTCGGAAAGTCTGTCTGTAACGCCAGACTCCTTAAAGAGGTTACCGAGCATAAGCATACCGATAAGCGGAGCTGTTGACGGAATAATAAGAACACAGAGAACAGTAACAACTATCGGGAAGATAATCTTTTCTGCCTTGCTGACGGTTCTCAACTGATCCATCTTGATTTCACGCTCTTTTTTGGTGGTCAAGAGCTTCATAATCGGGGGCTGGATAAGCGGAATAAGCGCCATATATGAATAAGCCGCAACTGCGATAGGTCCTAAAAGATGCGAAGCAAGCTTACCTGTAAGATAAATTGCCGTAGGACCGTCTGCACCGCCGATAATAGCGATTGACGCTGCTTCCTGTGCGGTAAAGCCGTCGAATACGAAATTACCGATTCTAAATTCGGGAATAACGATTGCTATAAGGAAAGCAACATAGATACCGAGCTGTGCCGCAGCACCTAAAAGAAGGCTTGAGGGGTTTGCAAGAAGCGGACCGAAGTCTGTCATTGCGCCGACGCCCATAAAGATAAGGCAGGGGAATATACTCGACTTAACACCGCAGTAAATAAGCCTTAAAACGCCCGAATCGTACCAATGAGCGCTTGCGTCAAGAACCTCTCCGCCCGGGGTTGCGATTGATAACGGGTCATACATAATTTCAGGGTAAACGTTTACAAGAAGCATACCGAATGCGATGGGAAGAAGCAGCAACGGCTCAAACTTCTTGACGATAGCGAGGTACAAAAGAACGAATGCAATCGCTATCATAACCCAGTTTTGCCAAGAAAGTGCGGCAAAACCCGAGGTCTGAAATATTTCAGCAATGGAAGTTATAATCGACATTTTTCGCTCCTCCTTAACCGATAAAAGCGAGAGTCTGGTCCGTATCAACCGTGTTGCCCGAGGATACAACTACCTGTGAGATTGTACCGCTGACGGGAGCAACGATTTCGTTTTCCATTTTCATAGCTTCGAGGATAAAGAGAACATCGCCCTCTTTTACGCTCTGACCTGCCGCAGCGCTGACCTTTAGGATTGTGCCGGGCATGGGGGAGGTAACGGGCGTACCTGTTCCCGATACGGGTGCTGCTGCAACGGGAGCAGCGGCAGGAGCAGGAGCAGCAACGGGTGCTGCCGCAACGGGAGCTACGGGAGCTGTGGGAGCAACGTTTGTAACGATTGCCTCGCTAAGCTCTGTAACGTCAACCTCATAATCCGTTCCGTTTAATGTAACAACGTATTTCATAACTTTCTCTCCCTTATTCTTCTATCTTTTTAATCGAATTAAACTGCAATCTGTTAAGAGGAATACCGCTTTCGTTTGAAACGATTGCCATGATAACCGCAGCGGTTTTGTCATCAACATTTACAAGGTCAAGCTTGCCTGCCGACTGACCGTCGGGTAAAGCAACGCCTGTTGCCGTCGGTACAGCTTCGACCGCTTCCTCTTTGGGTGCTTTTTTCTTTGCTGCACCCTCAACTGCACGGATAGCCTTTGAAAGCAAGAGCACAAGCACAGCAAGAAGCGCAAGGATGAGCATAACTACGACGATACCCGTGATTGAAACGTTGAGCGCTTCGGGAAAAGTGATAACGCCGTCGGCATATTTGAGTAAATACATATCAAGCCCTCCTTAGTCCTCAATCTTTTTAATCGAATATGTGAAGGTGTTTTTCTTTTTCTCTTCACGCTTATCGAAAAATGCCTCAGCCTGAGTCGGGAATGCGATATAGGAAAGAACATCTTCGTCGCTCTTTGCCTTGTCGCCGATTTCAGCCTTAGCTTTTTCAAATGCAGGCTCAAGAGTGTCTGCAAAACGGCAGGTGATGGGCTTTTCGTCGCCGAGAACCTTTTTAAGAAGCTCAGGATTTATCTCGCCCGGTGCTTTACCGTATTCGCCTCTGATATAAGCCTTGATTTCCTTCGAAATGTTCTTGTATCTCTCGCCGACAAGTACGTTTGTAACCGCCTGATTACCAACCATCTGTGAAAGCGGAGTAACAAGGGGAGGATAACCCATATCTTCACGAACTCTCGGAATTTCAAGCAAAGCCTCGTCCATTCTGTCGAGAGCGTGCATATCTTCAAGGTTAGCCATCATATTTGAAAGCATACCGCCCGGTACTTTATAAGTAAGAGCGTCTGTGTCGGTAACAAGAGCCTTAGGCTTGAGAAGTCCCGATTTGAGATATTCGTCTCTGATGGGCTTAAAGTGGTCGTTTACCTTTTTAAGAACGCTTCTGTCAAGGCCTGTTTCATAGCCAAGCTCTGTCAAAGCGTCATATATAGTTTCCGTAGCAGGCTGTGATGTGCCGCCCGAGAAGCAGGAGGTAGCGGTGTCGATAATGTCGCAGCCTGCCTCGATAGCCTGGAAAATTGTCATATAAGCCATACCCGTTGTGCAGTGGGTGTGGAGGATAACGGGCATATCGGGAACGGCATTTTTGATAGCGCCGATAAGGTCTTTAGCCTCTTTCGGAGTCATAACGCCCGCCATATCCTTAATACAGATAGTCGAGCAACCCATTTCTTTCATTTCCTTAACTGTCTGAACGTACTTTTCCAAAGTATGAACAGGGCTTGTAGTAAAGGAAATAGCACCTGATGCGATAGCGCCGTTTTTGATGGTTTCGTCAACGGCAACACGAATGTTTCTCGTGTCGTTGAGTGCGTCGAAAATACGGATAATGTCGATACCGTTTTCTACGCTCTTCTTAACGAACATTCTGACAACATCGTCAGGATAATGCTTGTAGCCGAGAAGATTTTGACCTCTCAAAAGCATCTGAAGCTTTGTATCAGGGCACTTAGCCTTGATTTTCCTCAATCTTTCCCACGGATCTTCGTCAAGATAACGCAGACAGGAGTCAAATGTTGCGCCGCCCCAGCATTCCATAGAATAGTAACCGGCTTTGTTCATCGTTTCAAGAATTCCGTCGAATTTTTCAAAGGGCATTCTCGTTGCGATAAGCGACTGGTTAGCATCTCGGAGGACGGTTTCGGTAAACTGAACTTTCATGTATATAACCTCCTAAATAATTACCAATAATGACTAAAATATAGCCGAAAAAAAGTGAATATTTGTTAAGAAATAGCGTAACAAAATTTATGCAAATTAAAAATAATCCAATTTTTCGCCATTATAATAATCGTATTGATTATACAATATTTAGTATTTGTTGTCAAGTAAAAAAAGACCGTGTAAAAATATGTAAAATTTAATTTTACGGTGTAGGGCGGTGGCTTGCTGCCGCCGAGAAAATTAACGGATACATAACGATTATCTGTTATTATAAAATTAAATTCTATATTGTACCGTAGGGACAGCCCTTGCGGCTGTCCGACAAAGACGCCCTTGTAAAGGGAGCTGTCGTTTTTCGAAGAAAAATGACTGAGGGATTTTTACAAAATCATATAAAATTAACCTTACAATCCCTCCGCCTCACGTTCGTTCGGCACCTCCCTTTACACAAGGGAGGCTGAATGTGCGGACAGGGGCAAGCCCTGTACCCACGGGTGTCGGTCGTTTGCAAACGACTGTGTGGAACATTTAATAAAAATTGCACGGACAAGTTCAAGCTTATCCGTGCAATTCAATTTATTTGTTCATTTTCTCTTTTTCTTTTCGCTCGGCGTTTTTAAGAAATTCCTTTCTTATCCAAACTCCGCTTAAAAACCACGCTAAAATGACGGCGACGAAAAAATCGATTCTGCCGAGTGGGAACATAGCCACTACCGTAAAGAAAAGCGGCGCTCTCACGTGGTTTAGCATCAAAAGCCATTCGATAACGACAATCACTCTTGCAAACGGAAGAGCAGTCGTAACGCTGTAACAAAGGCAGGCGATTTGCGGTGCCCAATATTTAGGCCATTTCCACATTCCGAGCGAGGTCTTTTCGGGGTCGCCGTATGTTATGTCCGCAAGGTATCTCTTAATATCTTCCGTTTCGTCGGACTCGGGCGCACGGTATTTTATAAAAGCATATCTTGCCATAATAAAATACAATATAAGCGTAACAACATTTATCGCCACAAGCCCTGCCCAACCGAATTTGTAGGTTGTCACAAGGGGATTTCCCTCAAGGCTTAAATCGGGCGTTGCCAAAAATGTGAGGGTAAGGTCAGCCGCTGTTACCAAAAAGTATGAAATTGTCAAAATGATAAAAGCGGTTTTCCTTTTTTTCATAAATTAAAGCCTTTTTCCTATTTCATAGCCCTGTGCGGTTGCGTCTGCAATTCTGCCTGTCTTGCCTGCGTCGCCGATAACCAAAACATTTTTACATACCGAGCGAGCTTCCGTCGCAAGCGAATCTTCAGACCTTACGCCGAGGCTCAAGATGACATAATCTGCTCTGATAATTTTGATGTTTTCATTTTTAATATCAACTGCGACAATTCCCGTGTCGTCAATCTCCACAAGCTTGTGACCGGTAATGAACTTCGTGTTGTGCTCAAGAAGTCTCGGCATACAGTCGTCAACGTGCTGCATCCAAGTACCGGGTGCAATCTCACTTGCCATTTCGACAATCGTAACATCGTTTCCGTTCTCGCAAAGAAGCTCCGAGGTTTCAAGACCTGTCATACCCGAGCCGATAACAGCAACCTTTTTATTCTTGATTTCAACAGAGCCGTTGAGAATATCCGTCGTGGTGAAAACATTGTCCCTGTCCGAGCCTTTTATCGCTCTCGGCTTAATTGCACTCGCACCCGTTGCAATGATAACCGCATACGGATTTGCCTTTTTAATCATTTCCTTGTCAACGGTTACTCCGCACTCGATTTTCGCACCTGCTTTTTGTGCCGTGTGAGTTAAATCCTCAATAAGCCAGTTGATTTTCTCTTTTTTAGGAGGAGCAGCCGCAAGAAGCAGCTGGCCGCCTGTTTTTTCCTGCTTTTCGGCAACGAGAACGTCAAAGCCTCTCTTTGCGAGCGTCTTAGCACACATAAGGCCTGCCGGACCTGCGCCGACAACGAGTACCGACCTGCCGTTTCCGTTTACTTTAAGCGTTTCTTTTTCATGACCGAGCTTCGGGTTTACCGAGCATTGAGCGTGAGTACCCTTGTATGCGTTTGCCTGCATACTTTCCATACAATAAAGACAGCAAATGCACCTGCTGATTTCGTCCTCTTTGCCTTCCTTGACCTTATTAGCCCAATGCGGATCGGCAATATGAGGTCTGCCCAAGCAAACAAAGTCCTGAGTGCCATCTTCAAGCTGGCTCTCCGCCTGCTCGGGACTTCTGATAAGGTTTGCCGCAAGCACGGGGATTTTAACGGCGTCTTTTACGGCTCTTGCCATATATTTACGCCATCCGCACTCAAACGAGGTGGGTTCAAGCCAATAGTTGTATGTATCGTATCCTGCCGAGGAAACATCAATAGCGTCCGCACCGTTTTCCTCAATGATTTTAGCCATTCTAACGCCGTCGGGGAGAGTATAGCCAACGCCCTCTCTGCCGATTTCTTTGTAACATTCGTCAACCGAAAGCCTTACGATTACAGGGAAATCCTTACCGCATTCAGACTTAATTCCTTTAAGAATATCAAGGAGGAATTTCATTCTCTTGTCAAAGCTTCCGCCGTATTCGTCCGTTCTCTGATTGGTGTAGGGTGACAAAAACTGCTGAATTAAATATCCGTGTGCGGCGTGCAATTCAACACCGTCCGCACCTGCCGCTTTTGCCCTCTTTGCACCGAGGATAAATTCACGGATTATCTTTTTAATCTGCTTAACGGTCATTTCCTTGTTAAGACTTTCAGCGGAATACGCTCTGTCGCATTTTGACGGAGAATAAACCTTCGGTAAAAGGTCGGCTTCCATAAGCTTCTTTGCCGACGGAGCTAATTTATAGAACATTTTGCCGTAGAGCGAGCCCATAACCCTTTCCATTCCGACAGAAAGCGGAACGGTGCCCATCATAAGAGTAAGGTTCTGTCTGCCCGGATGATGAAGCTGAATAAACATCTTTGCACCGTGCGAGTGAACACGGTTGATCATCTCCGCTAAGGGCTTGATATGATAATCGTGGCTTATCGCAAGCTGAGCAAACGCCGACGCACCGCTGAAGTCGTCAACTCTTGTGATTTCGGTTATGATAAGACCTGTGCCGCCTATTGCACGCTCCTCATAGTAGTTCATCATTTCCTCTGTGGGTTTTCCGTTGAACTGACCGAAGCCGAGCATCATAGGAGGCATAACAATTCTGTTTTTTATTTCAACATTTCCTATTTTCATAGGTGTAAAAAGAGTTTTGTATTCCATACCTGCACCCCTCATAATAAATATATTATAATTTTATCATATTTATTTGAAAGTAACAACAGTTTATTTTGCCTTTTCTGTTTTTGAAAAAACCGTGTAAACGCCCATTATAATAAGAAAAACCGAAAATATGATTTTAAGCGTGCTTTGAGGTATGCCGGTAAGCAGGAAATTGCCGATAACCGCACCCACACCGCCGCCCAAAGCCATAGGAATAACCGCTTTCGGTTTTATCATTTTATTTTTGATATAAATTATGAGCGACACTGCGGCGCAAGGAATAAAAAACAGTAAATTAAGACCCTGTGCATTGATTTGCGGAGTGTTCTTTACGAGCGTTAAATACATTATATATACTCCGCCGCCTCCGAGACCCATTGAGGCAATTATTGCCGAGATTATTCCTGCGAGTATATCAATAAAAGAGTATTTCATATTTTAGTAAGCATCCTTATTCCTGCCCAAATCATAAACGCACCGAAGAGCTTTTTTGATATTTTAGGCGATATTTTTTTAAGTATTGCCGTGCCTAAAACAGCACCGACAACCGCTTGCGGAATGATAAGTAAATTATCAAAAAAATTGACATATCCGTGATATGAGTATATAATCAAACTGATTACGGATATGGGAAGTATGACGGCAAGAGCATTGGCTTGAGCCTGCTTTTGGTCGAGCGAGCACTTTTTCAAAAGAAAAACGGCAATAACGCCTCCGCCCGCACCCAAAAGCACGTTTATTATTCCCGTGAGTATTCCGCCGAGGAATGAAAATATCTTTTTCATTTAATCACCGATTTTATATTTTGCCGATAGGAGTTATTTATTCTATGCAACTGAAATTCAAGTCGGGTATCAATAAATTACTGATAGCCGTTGTGGTGATATACCATATAATAATCGCTCTGTTGTTTTCGACGAAAATATTTTCAATGTCGAATTTCGGCGTGAATATTGCGATTATAATGTGCGTCGTTGACGTTATTTTGATTTTGCCGATGCTCTTTATGACGTATTATGAGTTCAAAACGGATTATCTCTATATTCACGATTATCCGTTCAGAGCTTATAAAATCAAGTATTCGGATATTTTTAATGTTGAGGACGGAGACTTTGAGACAAAGGACAAGAGCATTGTGGCTCTTTCGCTTGACAGAGTGGCGATAGGCTATACAAAAATCAACAACAAAAACGAAGAGGAGAAAAGATATGTTTTCATTTCTCCCAAGGATATGAGCTTGTTCCTTATCCGCTTGAGCGCAAGGCTTAAGCAATGTGAGAATGAGGCTACAGAGAGGGCAAAGGAGCTTTCGGAAAAGCAAATTGAGCACAATCGCAAAAAGGAAATTGCCGACCGTAAGCGAGAAGAGGAATTAAAGGCGAACGCACCCGAGATTATCAATGTTAAGGGCATAAAAAAGGGCGGCTTCAAGGTCGAAGAAGCCGAAGCGGATAAAGATAAAAAATAAAAATAATAGCTTTCGGAGGGATGAAAATGAGAACAAGAGTTTGTTTTTCACGTTTTCACCCTCTGTTTTTATTGTTGTATTATATTGCGGTGATTTCGGTAAGCGTCTTTTCGTCAGACCCGATTATATTGGGCTTATCGCTTTTAGGTGCGATTTTGCTTTGCGTAAATCTGTTCGGAAAGGGACTTTTGAAGGACGCCGTTTTTCTTTTGGTGCTGACGGTATTATTAACCGCAACAAATCCGCTTTTTTCACACAACGGAATAACCGTGCTTTTCTATTTGGGCGACAGTGCATATACACTCGAAGCACTTTTATACGGGCTTAATATGTCCGTTATGGTGTCGGCGGTAATACTGTGGTTTAAGAGCCTGAACGCCGTTTTGACAGATGATAAAATGCAGTATCTTTTTTCAAAAAGTCTGCCGAAAACAACGCTTGTTATCACAATGGTTATGAGGTTTATACCGCTTTATATAAAGACGGTAAAGGATATAAACGACACACGCAGGGCGATGGGACTTTATCCCAAAAGAAATATTTTCAAGAAAATCAGAAACGCCTGCGAGGTCTTTTTGACGCTTGTAACGCAAAGCCTTGAAAATGCGGTCGAAACGTCGTTTTCAATGAAGGCGAGAGGCTATGGCGAGGGCGAGCGAACAAGCTATTCGACATATAAAATCAAGCCGACGGATATTACGCTTATTTCATTGCTTGCGATTTCCCTGATAGGCTTTATCTATGCTTTCGGAGTGCGTGAAAATTCGTCCTTCGCTTTTTATCCGACCTTCTTTGTTCCCGAAATGAGTGCTTTGAGAATTTCAATGTATTTTGTGTTCGCACTTGTTTCGCTTTTTCCCTTTTTAATAAATTCAGCGGAGAGTATAAAATGGAAATATTATCTGTCAAAAATCTAAATTTCACATATCCCGAGGCAAAGGAAAAATCGCTTTCGGACGTATCGTTCTGCGTAAATTCGGGGGATATAGTTCTTCTGTGCGGCGAGAACGGAAGCGGAAAAACCACGCTTCTCAAAATGCTGAAAAAAGAGCTTTCTCCGTTCGGTAAAAGGACGGGGGAAATTCTTTTCTGCGGCGAGAGCATAGAGAGTGCAAAAAGCTCCGATATAGGCTTCGTCTTTCAGGACGTCGATAGCCAAATCGTCTGCGATAAGGTCTGGCACGAGCTTGCCTTTACGCTTGAAAACACGGGCACGGAGCCTATGCAGATGCGCCGCCGTGTAGCCGAAGCGGCAGGATATTTCGGAATAACGCAATGGATTTATAAAAACACGTCGGAGTTGTCGGGCGGTCAAAAGCAACTGTTAAATCTTGCCTCCGTGACGGTCGGAGTGCCGAAAATGATACTCTTGGACGAGCCGCTTTCACAGCTTGACCCGATTGCCTGCGTGGACTTTATCAACACCGTTAAACGCTTGAATGAGGATTTGGGCGTTACGTTTATAATCAGCGAGCACCGCACGGGCGAGCTTGTGTCCGTGTGCAATAAAATTGCCGTTATGAAGCAGGGTAAGCTTATCTCCTACGGCAATATTCGTGAAAAGCTGCCTGAAATCTCAAACGAAGCGGTTTTCGGGAATATGCCCGACTGTGCGAAAATATGGCGTGATACGGGCAAAAAAGGGGAGTGTCCGCTTAACGTAAAGGAAGGCAAGAATTGGCTTTCGGATAATTTTTCGTTCTCTTCCTCTGCGCCGATAAAGGAATTTCACAATGAATACGATAACACCCTCCAATGTAAGAACGTGCATTTCAGATATTCAAAGCACGGCGAGGATATAATAAACGGCTTGAGCTTTTCGTGTAAAAAGGGCGAGGTGCATTGCATTTTGGGTGCTAACGGCTCGGGAAAAACAACCCTTGTAAAGCTCATTTCGGGAGTTTTGAAGCCGTACAGCGGAAAGATAAATATCGGCAAGGGCAAGCGTGCTGCGTTGCTTGTGCAGAATGTTAAAAATATGTTCGTCTGCGAGAGCGTCGAGGAGGATTTGCGGCTTTATTGCCAAAATCTCGGACTTGATTTCAGCGAGGGCGAGGACAGAACCTACGAAGCGCTTGAATTGCTCGGAGTTGCGGACTTGAGGCACCGCCATCCGTTCGATTTGTCGGGCGGAGAGCTTCAAAAATGCGCTATTGCAAAATTGCTTGTGTCAAAGCCCGATATTCTGCTTATGGACGAGCCTACAAAAAGCCTTGACTGCGTCGCAAAGGACAATATCAAGGATATAATCAAGGACTTGTCGCTAAACGGCGTGAGCATTGTAGCCGTAACCCACGATACAGAGTTCGCTGCGGAAATTTCAGACCGCTGTTCATTGCTTTTTGACGGAGAAATCACCGCCTGCGACGTTCCGCAAAGGTTCTTTTCCGACAACAGCTTTTATACTACGGGAGCTTCCAAAATTTCGAGGGATTACACCGATTTTGCCGTAACCTGTAAGCAGGTGTCGGCTCTTTGCACGGAGAAAAACAATGAGCCTTAAACAGAGAAAAATTTTAAGCTATATTTTAATCTTCGGCGTAATTCCGCTGACGGTTATTTTCGGCACGCAGCTTTTGGGGGCAAGAAAATACGTTTTTCTTTGCATTGCCGTAACTGTATTTTGCCTTGCTTCGTTCTTAATTTCGATTGAATACAAGCAGCGAACGGCGGTTGTCGGCACGGTGCTCGTGTCGGTTATGACGGCACTTTCGGTCGTCGGACGGTTTGCGTTTTCCTATGTTCCGTTTTTTAAGCCCGTAACCGCTTTTGTAATAATAACAGGCGTTTACCTCGGCTCGCAATACGGATTTTTATGCGGTGCGCTGTCGGCTCTTGCGTCAAATTTCATTTTCGGGCAGGGTGCGTGGACTCCGTTTCAAATGCTTGCGTGGGGACTTATAGGCTTCTTTGCGGGAGCTTTTTCAAAAGGACTTGTAAAAAGCAAGCTTTTCCTGTATTTCTTCGGTGCACTTTCTGGCGTTGCGTATTCGCTGTTTATGGACACTTGGACGGCAATTTACGTTGACGGCACATTCGTATTTTCACGGTATTTAACGCTCATTGCGGCGGCTGCTCCCGTGACTGCCGTCTATGTAATATCAAATGTGATTTTCCTCATTTTATTATTCAAGCCGATAGGCAGGCGGCTGTCGAGAATTACCCGAAAATACGGGCTTTCCGAGTAAAAATTAAAGGACTGTAAAGTTTTTAGCCTTTACAGTCCTTTTTTATGTTTGTCAGTCTAATTTCAGCTGTTCCAAGCGTTGATTTCTTTTCTCAACCAATTTGTCCAAGCGTCAATTCCTTCGCCCGTCTTTGCGCTGATAAAGAATATCTCACAGTTGGGATTTAATTTCTTAATGCGCTCAACAACCGCCTCGTCGTCAAAGTCGAAAACGGATTTTGTATCGATTTTGTTGATGAGAACACAGTCGCTGACCGTAAACATCAAGGGGTATTTTAACGGTTTGTCGTCTCCCTCGGGAACGGATAAAATCATAGCGTTTTTAGAAGCCCCCGTATCAAATTCCGCAGGGCATACAAGGTTGCCGACATTTTCAAGCACAACGAAATCAAATTCATTTGAACCGAAGCTGTCTAAGCCCTGCTTTGTCATACCTGCATCAAGATGACACATACCGCCCGTGTGAAGCTGGATTGATTTTGCGCCTGTTTCGGCAATCGTCTTTGCGTCAACGTCGCTGTCAATATCAGCCTCCATAACGCCGATTTTGTATTCGTCCTTTAATGCGGCGATGGTTTGCTTCAAGGTGGTGGTCTTTCCGCTTCCGGGCGAGGACATAAGGTTCAAAAGAAATGTCCTGTCTGCTTTAAGCTGCTGACGTACCTTGTCTGCCTCTCTGTCGTTGCTTTCAAACACAGAGCGTTTAATTTCAATTACTTTATAATCGTTCATAATACCTCTTCTTTTGTGAAATGCTTATTTGCCTTCGTTGACAGCTCTTGCCATAGCAAGCTTGTAATCCTTCTGATGTGTAAAGATTTCATGCTTGTACGGATTTGTATGAGTTGCGATTGAACGCTTGATAATAGCTGTAAGCACAACAACGTTGACAGCAAGAGCAAGAATAGCGATAACGCCCTGTGCTCTCGGGTCTGCGCTTGCAGGTGCAAAATCGGGGCTCATAACGTAATCTGCGGGATATACAGATGTGAGAACCGAGAATTTGTCGTTGAGCATAAACTGCGGAACGATTTGAGCGAACATACACCAAATAGCAAGAGTGTTTGCACGGTTTTGAATCCAGCCGCCCTTGTTCCAGAAAGCGTTTGCAAAGGTCGGAGCAAGCAAAAGAGCAAGACCGCAATACCAGCTGTGTGTGGGAAGATTGTTATAGGTGTATTCAAAGTTCCATATGTCGTAAGCGAGTATGTAGCACCAGGTCATATCGGGCCAAAGCATATCCTTTTTGTCCTTTGACTGATAAATACCCCACCAGCCTGTCATACACAAAATGTTGATGATGCCTGCGATACCGTTTACCCAGTTCCACCAGCCGCCGTAGAGCCAAATGCCCTCGTTTGAGTACCACCAAGCAGAGCCTGTTTCTGCAATAGCGTTAGCACCCTTGATAGCCGACTCAAAGTCAGATGCAACTGCGATAAGGATATTGATAGCAACGATAAGGAACGGGAACACTTTGAACCATTCCGTCTTGCCGATTCCCCATTTGTACTTGAGGAACATAAAGCCGATACAGCCGATTGTAGCGGCATACAGCTTCGCATAGTGGAACCAACCGTTCATGTGTAAGTATGTCGGGTTGTTAAGCGCCCATTCGGCACCGTTCTTAACACCTACTGCGATAGCGATAAAATACACCGTAAGAACTACGGGAACAACGAAAAAGCAGAAAATTCCGCCTGCTTTACTGCGGCGTGCAACTTCATTCAAAACAACAAGTCCGACGAATACCATAACCCAACCGAGAAGCTGTGTGATTGAAGCGTCACCATAAATGTGGAACAACATTTCATTATCCTCCTCTGAATAATTTATTAGACATCTGTATGTCTGTTGTTATAGTAACACCGAAAAAAGCCGTAGTCAATACACAATATTTACAGAAAAGTTGATTGACATTTGTTAATATAAATTATAAAATAAAGATACAAATATGTATAAGGAGCAGTGTGCTATGCCTAAAAGATACGAATACGTTAATCCGCCGAGTTTAGGCGTTGAAAATCCCCGTCCGAAGGTTGCGGCTGTCGGCAAAAAAATCACCGACGTTATCGACCATAAATTAAAGGGCGTTACCTCGAATGACGCCGAGTATTGGGGCCTTGCCGAGGTCTTGACTGACGATATGTGCGATATTGTCTTGTCAATGGACTTGCGTAAGCCTATGACCTTTGATGAAATTGCAAAGAAAAATCAGCAGTTTTCAAAGGAAAAGGTGCAGGAATTGCTTGACGAATTGAGCTATATCGGCTTGCTTGAATACGACTACGGTTATCATTATGACCACAACGGCAGAACTGCGCCGCAGAGCGAGAGAAGATATATTTTGCCGATGTTCGTACCCGGCTCTGCAGAGCTTCTTAATATTCACGAGCTTCCCCCCGACGGCATAAACCAAAGGCTTATCGACCATCCCGAGCTTGCTTCATTTTTTGAAAGAATGACCTTCGTTCCGCTTGCGGGTATTACCCATATGGTGCCTCCCGGCGGTGCAGGTGTAGGTATGCACGTTATCCCCGTTGAAAAGTCTATTGAAATGGAAAACGGGGTAATGGATATAGAACAGCTTTCATATTGGCTTAAAAAATATGAGGGACATATCGGCGTTGCCCGTTGCTCCTGCCGTGCTTCCCGTGCGGCTCTTGATGAGGGCTGTGCTGATGACGATTACGGCTGGTGTATCGGTGTAGGCGACTTTGCCGACTATTGCCGTGAAACGCATAAAGGTCACGATATAACCTATGATGAGGCTATGGAAATTCTCCGCAACGCAGAGAAAAACGGCTTCGTTCATCAGATTACGAATATCGACGGCGACAACAAGATTTTCGGTATTTGTAACTGTAACGTAAATATTTGTAACGCATTGAGAACCTCACAGCTTTTCAATACTCCGAACCTCTCACGCTCGGCATACACGGCAAAGGTTGAAACCGAAAAATGTGTTGCCTGCGGTAAGTGCGTTGAGTATTGTCCGGCAGGTGCGGTAAGACTCGGACAGAAGCTTTGCACAAAGCAAGGCGAGGTAGTTTATCCGAGAAGAACTCTCCCCGAGCAGTCCTCACTTAAAGAGTATTTGCATTGGAAAGAGGATAAGTGGGACGAGGATTACAGAGATAACAACAGAATTAACTGTTATGATACGGGTACTGCACCCTGTAAAACCGCTTGTCCTGCTCATATAGCTGTTCAGGGCTATTTGAAAATGGCGGCACAGGGCAGATACAAGGACGCTCTTGCCCTCATTAAAAAGGACAATCCGTTCCCTGCAATTTGCGGCAGAGTATGTAACCACAAGTGCGAGGATGCCTGCACAAGAGGTACAATTGACAGAGCCGTTTCGATTGATGCGGTTAAGAAATTTATCGCAGAGCAGGATTTGAACGCAGAGACAAGATATGTTCCCGAGGTTGTCATTTCCTCAAACAGATATGATCATTGGGAGCAGAAAATCGCTATTATAGGCGCAGGCCCTGCAGGTCTTTCGTGTGCTTATTACCTTGCTACAAAGGGTTATAAGCCGACAGTCTTTGAAAAGAACGAAAAGCCCGGCGGTATGATGAGATACGGTATTCCGTCATACAAGCTCGAAAAGGACGTTATTGACGCTGAAATCGACGTTATCAGAGAATTGGGCGTTGAGATTAAGTGCGGAGTTGAGGTCGGCAAGGATATTACACTTGACGAGCTTCGTAAACAGGGCTTTGAGGCTTTCTATGTTGCTATCGGCTGTCAGGGCGGAAGAATGGCAGGCGTTGACGGCGAAGATGCAAACGGTATTGATATTGCAGTTGACTTCTTACATTCGGCAACCGAAAATCAGGAACAGAAAATTGACGGCGATGTAGTTGTAATCGGCGGCGGTAATGTTGCGGTTGACTGTGCAAGAACTGCTCATCGCTTCGGCGCAAAAAAGGTTTCAATGGTATGCCTTGAGTCAAGAGATACTATGCCCGCATCAAATGAGGAAATTGAAGAAACTCTGGACGAGGATATTGAAATTTGCAACAGCTGGGGACCGAAAGAAATTAAAAAGGACGAAAACGGCAATGTTACAGCGGTTGTATTTAAGAAATGCACACGCACCATTGACCCCGAAACAAACAAGTTCTCACCCGAATATGACGAGAACGAGACAATCGAAATCAAAGCCGACAGAGTTATTTACGCTATCGGTCAGTCGATTGAATGGGGCAATATGCTTGACGGAGAAAAGGTTGAGTTTTGGCACGGAAATTATCCTGTGGCAGACGGACTTACATATCAGACGGCACAGCCCGATATTTTTGTCGGCGGCGATGTTTACACAGGACCTAAGTTTGTCATAAACGCTATTGAGGCAGGCAAGTGCGCAGCAGAGAGCCTCCACAGATATGTTCATCCTCACGCTTCGCTTACAATCGGCAGAAACCGCAGAGATTTCATTGAGCTTGATAAGGACAATCTTGTTATTGACAGCTATGACAATTCCTCACGTCAAGAGGCAGGAACAGACGCTACAATAGATATTAAGATGTCATTCAGAGACGCTCATAAAACTCTTACCGAGGAGCAGGTTAAAATTGAAACCGCCCGTTGTCTCGGTTGCGGTGCTTCGGTTGTTGACCCGAACAGATGCTTAGGCTGCGGTATTTGTACCACAAAGTGCGAATTTGACGCAATCAAGCTTCACAGAGACCGTCCCGAAGCGTCAAAAATGGTTGTCGCAGAGGATAAGATGAAGCACATTTTCCCGTATTTTGCAGGTAATGTCGCAAAGCTTGCCGTTAAGAAAATACCGAAAGAGGTCAAGGAATACGAGAAGAAATATACCGAATTCCGTGAGGCTATCGGTAAGGATACTGACAAGCACTAAGGGGTAAAATATGCACGAACTCGGCGTAGTATTCTATGTTATCGACGATGTTAAAAAGGTTGCCGTTGAGAATAATGTTGAGCATGTTCACTCGGTTACTCTCCAAGTCGGCGAGGTTTCAACCGTCATTCCCGAGTATCTTATAGACTGTTGGAATTGGGCGGTTAAAAAGCACGATATTCTCACTGATTGCGAATTAAGAGTCGAGCGAATTGACGCAATAACCTATTGCGAGGACTGTCAAAAGACCTATCCCACCGTGCAGTACGGCAAAATTTGTCCGTATTGTCAGAGTGAAAAAACATATCTCATTCAGGGTAACGAATTTAATATCAAAGAGATTGAGGTAACATAGCTATTCTCTCAAAAAATGGGGCGGTTTTTAACCGTCCCATTTAATTTTATATGAATTTTGCCGTTGTTTCTCCACACATTTGCAGAAATTGTTTATTAGACAAATTTCTAATAACTATTGAAAACTTGAAAACATATTGTTATAATACTATCTGTGAAGGAGGCGACATTTTATGGGCGAAAACTTCAAAGAAAAAAATAACGAAGCAGCCGAGGCAAAGGCGGAGGGCAATAACGCCGTTTTGAACGGTAATGAGTCCGAGGCGACACCCCAAAAGCTTACAGATGAACAGAAATACGCTAAAAAATATTTGTTCATGAGGGAAAAGCTCTTAAAAAACTACGATATCGGTTGTAAGAAGTACAGGAAATCGAAAATAACAACGGCAATTATATTTTTAGTCATTTCCGTACTTTTCACGGTATTGAGCATCGGCACGGGACGGCACATGCAGTTTTTGACTGTATGGATAATTCTTATATTCTTTTTAGTCACCGTGTACTTGTTTTTGGATTATATAAGGTATTTGATAGAGGATAAGGTTATACCGTACTTAAAGGACGACGATATGCTTGAGTACGGCGAATATGATATTTTTACTGACAACGACGACGATGAGGATGAAATCGACGACGAGGAGGAAGATGAGTAATGAAGAATATTCTCAAAATATATTCCAGAGACTTAAAAAAGATTTTTACAAACAGTATGGCAATCATCTTGGCGGTGGGCGTACTTGTACTGCCGTCGCTTTATGCGTGGATTAACATTTACGCAAACTGGGACCCGTACGGCAAGCAAAGCACGGGTAATATGCAGATTGCCGTTATTATCGAGGATAAGGGTACAAAGTTTAAGGATATTGAAGTAAACGTCGGCGAGCAGATAAAGGAAAATTTATCCGCAAACGACGTTATAAATTGGCAGTTCGTCTCAAAGGAAGAGGGTATATACGGCGTAAAGGCAGGTAAGTATTATGCGGCAATCGAGGTTCCCGATGATTTCAGCACCTCGCTTACAAGTATTATTTCCGACGATTTCAAAATGCCGCAAATTACATATTATGCCAACGAAAAGAAAAATGCCATAGCGACGAAAATTACCGACAAGGTCGTTCAGACCGTGCAAACCGAGGTCAATGAGTCATTTGTTCAGACCGTTATTGACGTTGTGAGCAAGGTTTTGGGCGTTGTTGTGGTTGACGCAAATGACGGCTCAAATTCAACCGTTAAGAAAATTACAACGGGAATTGAGCTTGTTAAGGAAAATGTTGTCGGCTTGCAGACTACGTTGCAGAGCTTTGACAAGATTATGCAGCAGCTTGAAAAGCTCGACTCTTCGCTTGTGCAGGCTGATTTGAATAAATTGGTAAACAATGTTGACTCGGCTCTCAAGGACACAAATGACGCCATAAAGGTTACAAGGGTTGCGGTTGACGGCATAACCGATACGCTCGGCTCGGTTATCACTCAATCGTCGGGCACATTGGTTTCAATCGCAAATTCGATTAACGACATTAACGACACGACCAATGAGGCTACAACGGCAGGACTTAAATCCGCACAGATAGCAGTCAAGGACGTCAATCAGAAGCTCACGCTTTTCATCGGCACATTAGAGTCGATAAGAGACTCTCTTGACACTCCCGTAAACGGCTTGGATGCATTGATTGCCACTCTTAAAGACGCAAACAACAACTTGACGCAGCTTGATAAAAAAATAACCTCCGCCATTGAATCGGGAGCTAATAAAAATGACGTCTCCGAAATTGTAAATTCGTTGAAATCGACAGCTTCCACGCTCAGCGGACTTGATGCGGAATACAACGGTACTGTAAAGCCTGCATTGAGCAAGGCTATTGACTCGCTTTTAGAGGTTATGAACGACGTTTCTAACATTATCGAAAAGCTAAGCGGAAGCACGGAATTTAAGGAGCTTTCAAACTCCTTGAGCGTATCCGTAAGCGCAGGCTCGACAATGTTCTCGGCTCTTTCCTCAATGCTCGACGGCTTTGTAAAGCAGCTGGATATTGTTGACGGCAAGGTTGCAGGGCTTACCGATATGGAGCTGTTTAACGTCATATATAACCTGTCCGTAAACAACGGAAATGAGCTTGGCAGCTTCTTGGCTTCGCCCGTTAAGGTAAACACCGAAAAGGTTTACGGTATCGACAACTACGGCTCGGCAATGGCTCCGTTCTATACAACCCTTGCAATTTGGGTCGGCGCAATCATTCTTATAGCGGTATTCAATCCCACAGTTAAGCATAAAAAGGAAATCGGCAACGTTACTTTCTCGCAGGAATTCTTCGGCAGAGCGTTTACGTTTATGACCTTCGGCTTTATCCAAAGCCTGATTATCTGTCTCGGCGACTTGTATTTCCTGAAAATTCAGTGTTATAACCCCGGACTGTTTATGCTTGTAGGCTGCTTTGCATCGCTTGTGTTCTCGCTGTTTATGTATTCACTCGTAGCGGCATTCGGCGATATAGGCAAGGCTGTTGCGGTAATTATGCTTGTCGTTCAGCTCGGCGGCTCGGGCGGTACGTTCCCGATTGACGTAACACCTGCGTTCTTTAGAGAAATTCACCCGTATTTGCCCTTTACCTTCGTAATAAACGCAATGAGAGAGTGCGTATGCGGAACTTGGGAGAGCGATTATTGGATGGATCTCGTAAAGCTCTGCGCATATATCATAATCGCACTTGTAATCGGCTTGTTCTTCAGGTTTTTGTTCAAAAAGCCTGTTAAATTCTTCACCAAAAAGCTTGAGGAAACAGACCTTTTGTAACAGACAATAAAATAAACGGTGTATGAGCATTTTCGCTTATACACCGCTTTTTTATGCCTTGATTTAATTTTAGAAGCCGACAACCTGATGAGTTCTCGGAACTGACGGGGGATTGCCTATCATACCGTACTCTCTGAGCGTTGCGATTTTCTCCATATCCTCGGGAGAAATCGAGAAGCCGAAAACATCCGCATTGTTTTTAATTCTTTCGGGAGTAGCGGACTTCGGAACGGGCACAGCGCCCTTTTGCACAATAAATCTTATGCAGAGCTGAGCTACCGAAACGCCGTACTTTTCAGCCATTTTAATTAAAAGCTCACGCTTGAACGCTTGACCTTGAATTAACGGACTCCACGCCTCGGGGAGAATTTTGTTTTCCTTACAGTATGCAATCATCTCCTCCTGCGGATTTTGCGGATGCATCTGTACCTGATTTATCATAGGATAGGTCGAAAAATTCCTCTTGATTATTTCAATGTGCTCTTCGAGGAAATTGCTTGTACCGATAGAACGAAGCTTTCCGTCATTGTAAAGCTTTTCAAACGCTCTCCACGTCTCGCACAAATCGTCCTCGAGCCTGTCAACATTTTCAACAAGCACAGGCCAATGAATAAGATAGGAGTCAAGATAGTCCGTTTTAAGCCTTTTAAGCGACCTTTCGCAAGAGTCTATCGCATTTTGATAACCGTGGTCGTCATTCGGGAGCTTTGAAACCAAGAATATTTCGTCCCTCTTAACACCGCTTTCTCTTATGCCCTTGCCGACATATTCCTCGTTTTGATATGCCGCCGCCGTGTCAATGTGACGGTAACCGCTTTCAATGGCGAATTTAACAGCATTCGCAGCGACCTCCTCGGGCATTTTCCAAGTGCCGAACGCAATGCAGGGAACTTCCACGGAGTTTATAAGCGTATATTTATCTGTCAATGAATTCATAAAATCACCTCGTCATTTTTTTAATATTTTATCACAGTTTTTTGAATATGTAAAAGCTTTCTTGAAAAAATATTTTTGTAAAATATTGAAAGGCGGTGCGTGCTATGATGTTTCTAAAGGCATTTGTGGTGGGCGGACTTATTTGCGTTGTCGGACAAATATTGATTGATACAACCAATCTCACGCCTGCGAGGATTTTGGTGTCGTTTGTCGTGTTGGGAGTTTTGCTCGGTGCGCTCGGAATATATGCGCCGTTTTCCGAATGGGCGGGGGCAGGGGCGAATATTCCGCTGACGGGCTTCGGCAATATGCTCGTTCAGGGCACGAAGCAGGCAATAAGAGATTACGGCTGGCTCGGAATTTTAACAGGACCGTTGAGCGCAGGCTCTGCGGGTATCACGGCGGCAATGCTGTCGGGCGTGGTCGTGTCGTTCCTTACAAAACCGAAGTCAAAATAAAACAAAAAGAACAGTTATTCAAAAAGAATAGCTGTTCTTCCTTTATTTGTATAGTTTGTTTACGCAACTGTCTCCGAAACGAAAGTATCATCACAGCATGAGCAAGAAACATAGTTTTCAGCGTCGTTACCGATAACAACCTTTTTGCTGTCAACGTATTTCTTAACAAGAACATATGCTGCGAAAGCTGCGCCTGCAACTGCAACAAGAATACCGATTACCTGTAATGCTTTTTTCATAACAAAACCTCCAATTTTGTTTTAAGTTTAATGCTATTATAACCAAAATGGAATTAAAAGTCAATGAACAATATGTAAAAAATGTGCGTATGAAAATAAAAAGCAAAACGCTGTCAACAAAAGTTGACAGCGCAACAACAAACTGCTTGAATTAAGCCTTGTTCAACTTAGTAACGAGGGCGGACTTTTTACGTGCAGCATTGTTTTTATGAAGGAGACCCTTAGCAGTAGCCTGGTCAATCTTCTTAACAGCAGCAGTAACAAGTACTTCCTTGTCTGCAGAACCGCTTTCGATTGCAACATTAGCTTTCTTAATAGCAGTCTTTAATGCGGAATTCATTGATTTGTTGCGCTTAGCACGCTTGTCGTTTACGATTACACGCTTTTTAGCTGATTTAATATTAGGCATTGTCACACCTCCCTTATACATTAGCGGAATATATGATACCATTTATAGACGAAAAAAGCAAGTTTTTTTTATAATTTCGCAATATTTTTTTATTATGTCCAATAATAAGAACATAAGGAGATGTTAAAATGAACGTAAGAACCGACTTGGCGATAGAAAAAGACAGCTTTATTTCAGGCGACAGACCAAAGGGGATAAGGCGAAAAATTTTTGAAACGGAAAAAACAAAAGTTACAAAAATTTCGGTTTTAGACAAGGAAGCGGCGGAGGCAATAGGCAAGCCCGTGGGCGAATATATAACGGTTGAATTGGACGAATTTTCCTATGACACGGAATTGCTCGACGACAGAATGAAAAGCATTTCAACGCAAATTTCATCGCTCTTGCCAAAGGGCGACGGCACGGTGCTTGTCGCAGGCATAGGCAATAAGGATATAACACCCGACGCCTTAGGGCCTCGCTGTGCCGAGGGGATATTTTCTACAAGGCATATCACCTCCGAGCTTGCAGAGGAAATTGGACTTGACCGATTAAATCCCGTTTGTTCGCTTGCTACGGGCGTTCTCGGACAGACGGGAATTGAAACGGGGGAGATAATTAAAAGCGTTGCCGATGCCATTAAGCCAAAGGCTGTTATCGTCATTGACGCACTTGCGGCGGCAGGTCTTGAAAGGCTCGGAAGGACTGTTCAAATAACCGATACGGGCATAACTCCCGGCTCGGGCGTCGGAAATAAGAGAGCCGAAATTTCAAAAAACACACTCGGCGTGCCTGTTATAGCAATCGGAGTTCCGACGGTTGTCGATGCGGTTACGCTCGCAAAGGATATGACGGGAAACAGGACTGCCACCGAAAGTGCCGAGGCGCAGAATATGATGGTAACGCCCCGTGAAATTGACGTTATGATAGAAAGAGCGTCAAAGCTTATTGCACTCTGTGTAAACTGTGCTTTGCAACCCGAAACCGACCCCGAACTTTTGCTGTCTGTCGTATAATTAAAACCGCCTTTGCATATACATTACGGATATATATGCGAAAGGATGGTTAAAATGAGAAACCCAAAATCTACCCAAAATTCATCAAACGGTGTTACAGTATGTATTTCTTTGATAATATTTACGTTCGCTTTTCTATTGAACACCTATTGCCCGACGGCAGTAGTTAAAACCGCAGTTATTTCGGCGGGACTTGCTTTGCCGCAGGCGACGGTGCAGACTTTTTCGCAGTCTGTGAAATCAGAGCCGAAAGCGCAGGAAAAGAGCGATATGGAAATCTCAGACAGTACGGAAATTACCAAAAAATCGCAGGAAACGGCTAAAAAAGGCGACCGGGCACCGCAGGATATACTTGAAATGGCGAAAAAATACAAAGCCGATTTTTCTGCCGCCTCACATGACGGTAAAATACTCGAAAAGACCTACGGCGTTGCCAATGCGACTTCGACTTTCGGGAATATCACCGTCCGCAACACAACCCCGTCGCACAGCATCAATATCGAAAGCTCACTTTCGGGCGAACTTGTGTTTTCGCCGGAGGACATTTCAAAACCCACCGTGCTGATTTTTCACACGCACACAACCGAAAGCTATGAAATGCTTGACGAAGGATGGTTTACAAATTCTTACAGTACAAGGAGTAACGACCCCGACCGAAATATGGTAAGAGTCGGCACGGCGATATGCGAGGAGCTTGAAAAAAGCGGAATAGGATATATCCACGACACCGATATTCACGATGCACAATACACAGGCGCTTATGACCGTTCCCGTGAGAAAATCGATAAAATTTTACAGGAAAACCCGACAATACAGATTGTCCTTGACGTTCACAGAGACGCAATTCACAATTCCGAAACGACACGCACAAAGCCTGTTACAACAATAAACGGCAGAAAAGCGGCGCAGATAATGATAATAACGGGCTGTGAGGACGGCAAGGTGAAATTATTTCCGTCTTGGGAGAAAAATTTGACCTTTGCTCTGAAGCTTCAACAAAAGGCGGAAACAATGTATCCGAGCCTTATGCGACCGATACTTTTTTCTGCACGAAAGTACAATATGGACGTAGTTCCGTGCTCTGTTTTGTTGGAGGTCGGAAGCGACTCAAATACTTTGGAGGAAGCCGAATATTCGGGACATTTAATCGGTAGGGCGATAAGCGAATTCGTAAAGGAGAACAAATGAAAAAGGACAGGGAATTTAAGAAGTTTATAACCGTTACAATATTGATTTTATGTGCGTTCTCGTTGTTTTCGGGTGTTGTTACGGCGAGCGAAAGAACGGGAAAAGCGGTGTTCGGTACTCATTTTGACACCGTAACCGAAACGGATGTTATAAACGACGTCAAACGGTTCTTGAATGATATAAAATTATAGTGTATAATTAAATCTATACAGTATGTTTAGGAGAATGAAATATGAATTTTAATAATCTTACCAACGGTCAGTCGGAGGGTTTTGCGATTGTCAAGCAATGTGATGAAAAGACAACGGCAAAAGGTTCTGCTTACCTTGATATGAAGCTTTCCGATAAAGATGGAGAGATAAATGCAAAGCTTTGGGATTATTCGCCGTTAATTCACGGCAGTTTCCCTGCCGATTCTGTCGTAAAGGTAAGGGGAGAAATCAGCAAGTATCAGGGCAATGACCAGTTGAGAATAAGCAAGATAAGGCTTGTAAACGATTCGGACAACGTAAATATGGACGACCTTGTTCAGTCGGCTGATTATTCGGGCGAATTTATGTATGAAAAGCTCATTCAAAGGGTAAAGGCATTTTCCGACGAGGAGCTTAAAAAGCTTGTTTTACATATGTACGAGCAGAGAAAGGACGTTTTGCTCACTTGGCCTGCCGCATACAGACTTCATCACGCAGTAAGAGGCGGACTGTTAATGCACACGCTTTCAATCGTTAAGCTTTGCGAGGGCGTATGCGAGGTTTATCCGTTTGTAAATAAGGACTTGCTTTTGACAGGCGCTATGCTTCACGATATTGCAAAGACCACCGAATATGACGTCGGTGCAAGCGGTATCGCTTCGGGTTATACTGTTGAGGGCAATTTGATAGGACATCTTGTTAAGGGTGCTATGCTTGTTGACGAAGCGGCAACGGAGCTTTCAATATCAAGGGAAAAGGCAATGTTGGTTGAGCACATGCTAATTTCACATCACGGCGAGCCGGAATACGGTGCAGCGGTCAGACCTATGTTCCTCGAAGCTGAATTGCTCTCGGAGCTCGACCTTATGGACGCACGGGTTTATCAGATAGCACATGCGATTGAAAATGTTGAGGAAAACGACTTTTCGTCAAGGCTCTGGGCGCTCGAGGACAGAAGAATATACAAGCACGAAACAAAGCAGGACAGCACAAAGGTTAATCTTGAATAAATTTTTAAGGGGTTGATTTTATGAGAAATCATGAAGTTACAAAGGTTCAAAGATTGCTTAATGAAGACGGCACATTAAAAGAGCCGGGCTGGTCAAGAAAACTCTATCAAATCTATGACAGGAACGACATCAAAAAGCGTGCTACCCGTATCAAAGAATGGGATTATTATCTTGTTCTTGCAAAGGATTATGGCGTTGCGTTCACAATTTCCGATGACGGCTACATAGGACTTCAATCCGTATCCCTGCTCGATTTCAGAGGAACTCCGTGGGAGCATACCGAAACCGTGCTTAGCGCTTTCCCGATGGGTAAGCTTAAAATGCCGTCAACGACCGATAAAGGCGACGTTATGTACAAGGACAAGCGTCTTTATCTTGAGTACAAAAAGCGTGGCAATATGCGTAAAATCGTTTGTGTGTTCAAGAATTTCCACGAGGGCAAGACCTTTACCTGCGACTTGACTCTTACACAGCCCGACGGCGATACTATGGTTATCGCAACTCCTTGGAAAGAGGACAAGCACGCATTTTACTACAATCAGAAAATCAACTGTATGAGGGCTTCGGGTACTTGTACCTACGGCTCGGAAACCTATACGTTTAACTCGGACACCGACTTTGCGACTCTCGACTGGGGCAGAGGCGTTTGGACCTATGACAACACATGGAATTGGGGTTCGGGCAACGGCATAATCAACGGCAAGGACTTCGGTTTTAACATAGGCTATGGCTTCGGAGACACAACAGCCGCCTCCGAAAACATAATTTTCTATGACGGTGTAGGTCATAAGCTTGACGATATTACATTTAATATTCCCGAGGACAGTTACACAAAGCCGTGGACTATAACCTCCTCGGATAAAAGGTTTGAAATGACCTTTACACCCATTATCGACAGGGCGGCGAAGATTGACGTTAAGCTCATAGTTACGGATCAGCATCAGGTTTTCGGTAAAATGAACGGCGTTGCGGTGCTTGATGACGGGACAAAACTTGAAGTTAAAGACCTTGTCTGCTTCTGCGAGAGGGTACACAATAAATATTAAAAGGTGAAAGCAATAAATGGAATGGACAGAAGTTATAATTGAAATAAATGCCGACGATATAGATGTTGCAACCGATATTGCGAATATGGTTGTGCCCTACGGCGTGTATATTGAGGATTACAGAACTCTTGAAGAGGAAACATGGGAGATTGCAAATATCGACCTTATCGACGAGGAGCTGCTCAAAAAAGACCGCACAAAGGGCTATATTCACATCTATATTTCTCCCGACGAAAACCCTGCCGAAGCGGTTGCGTTTTTGTCCGAACGCTTGAATGAGAATAAAATTGCCAACAAAATCGACCTCAACAAGTGTAAAAATGAGGATTGGGAGAATAATTGGAAGGAGTTTTTCAAGCCGATGAATGTCGGCGAAAAATTGCTTATCAGACCTTTATGGATTGACGATTATGAAAATCCCACAGGCAGAAAGGTGCTTTCCATTGAGCCGGGACTTGCTTTCGGTACGGGCGGACACGACACGACTCGCCTTTGCCTTGAAATGTGTGAAAAATATCTCAAGGACGGCGACAGCGTGCTCGATACGGGCTGCGGAAGCGGTATTCTTGCGATTGCCTGCCTGCTGCTCGGTGCTAAAAATGCTGTCGGCGTTGATATTGACGAATTAGCCGTCAAAACAGCGATTGAAAACGGTAAGGTCAACGGCTTTTCAGAGCCCGAGTACAGGATTTTAGAGGGCAACCTCACGGATAAGGTAACGGGAAAATTTGATTTGGTCGTTGCTAATATTGTGGCGGATGTTATTATAATGTTCTCCGATTTTGTCGGCGATTTTATGAATGACGGAGCACATTTTATCGTTTCGGGAATTATCGCACCGAGAGCCGACGAGGTTAAAGCGGCTTTGAATAAAAACAATTTCCGCATAGTCGAGGAAAATCGCAACGGCGATTGGCTTTGCTATGTGCTTGAAAAGGCGCAGTGATGTTAAGACTTAAAAGCTTGTTAAAAAATGAGCTGCCGAGCAGTACCTTGAAAAAGACGGCAGACGAAAATTTTGAGTATTCTCTTTTTGTGACAAAGACCTGCCCAAACTGTAAAAAGGCAAAGTCCTTGCTTGCAAAATCGGGTATAAATTATACCGAAATTGCCGTTGAGGACGAGCCGCAGCTTGTGTTGGAGCTTGATTTACGGCAGGCACCGTCGCTTGTCATAAGCTCGCAAAACGGCACAAAAACTGTGTCGGGTATCTCAAATATCAAAAGGTATCTCGGGGGAAAATGATGTACGATATAATTGTTATCGGAGCAGGTCCTGCCGGACTTACTGCCGCCTTGTACTCGGTGCGTGCAGGCAAGAGCGTGCTTGTGCTTGAAAAGGCGAATTACGGCGGTCAAATGGCTCTTTCACCGAGGATTGAGAACTATCTCGGCTTTTCGGAAATCAGCGGATATGACCTGTCGAAGATGATTTTTAAGCAGGTTGAAACAGCAGGTGCGGAGCTTTTAGATGAAGAAGCTTTGAGCATTTCCGATAAAGACAATATCAAAACTGTCAAGACCGACGGGGGCGAATATCAATCAAAGGCGGTCATAATCGCTACGGGTATGAGGCACAAGGTGCTCGGCGTTGAGAACGAAAACGAATATTCGGGCAACGGAATATCATATTGTGCGGCTTGTGACGGTGCGTTTTATAAGGATAAATGCGTAGCGGTTGTCGGTGGCGGCAATTCTGCGGTGCAGGAGGCTTTGTACCTTTGCGATATCTGCAAAAGCATAACGGTTATTCAGAATTTGCCGTCGCTCACGGCTGAAAATAAGCTCTGTGAGCAGTTGAAAAAAAGGGAAAATGTACGCTTTTTATTTAACACCGTAATAACAGAATTTACGGGAGACGGCGAAAAATTGACGGGCGTCATTGCAGAGAATACCGACACGAAAACCGCTTCCGAGCTGACCTTTGACGGTGTGTTCGTCGCAATAGGTTTAGAGGCCGACAACGATATTTTCAAAAGTTTGATAACGCTTGACAACGAAAACTTTATTTTGTCCGATGACGAAATGAAAACCGATAAAGGCGGAATTTTCACGGCAGGCGATTGCAGGTCAAAGAAAATCCGTCAAATTACTACGGCAATGGCGGACGGCACAACGGCGGCATTTTCGGCTTGCAAATACGTTGATGAACTGAATAAATAATAAAACACGGTAGTCTTTTCTGCTCAAAGACTACCGTGTTACTTTTTTGTTTTAAGGATTATTTATTTGTCTTTTTTGTTGCTTCGATAATTCTTACAACTATCGGGCAAAGAACAACATTTGTCAAAAGCTCAAACAGGAAGTTGAAGCCGACAAAGCCGACAAGCATATACTTTGCAACGCTTTCGAAGCCCTCGGCAACGCCCCATTCTCTGACTGCGTCAAAGAAGAAAATACGACAGCCCAAAAGGAAAACGCCTGTGTTTGTAACGGGTGCTACAATTGCCGCAAGGATTGTCGCAAGGGTCATATTCTTGCTCTTCAATGCGTTAAATACAAGACCTGCAAACAGTCCGCAAAGTGTACCTTTAAGAAGCACGGTTACGATAGTGCCCGGAACGCTGATTGCAAGGAAAAGGGAAGCGTCGCCCGAAATCAAAACAACTACGCCGAAAACAAAGCCCAACCATGCGCTGACAATCGGACCGCATAGAGCAGCACCGAGAACAACGGGAATCAAAATCAATGAAATTGAGAATGTTCCGAACTTGATTGATGCGCCGATAAACTGCAATACAATTACAATAGCAGTTAAAATGCCGCCGATTGCGAGCTTGAGCGACTGCTCTTTACTCATCTTTTTACTTTTTGCCATAATAAAACTCCTTTCGCTGTCGCCCCTTTATGGCTCGGAAAAATTCCACGGGTGCAACGCACTTAAAATATTTATGGGCTGTGCTTTAAGGGAAAACACAACCGTAAAACAAACACTCGGCATTGTGATATTACGCAAAACGCTGTAATTCACGCCTTATGTATTGCTTTTGATGAATTGAAATTACTTGCTGTTCTTATCGTAAATAGCCTTTAAGCCCTTTAAGATAAGGTCGTTGTCATATACTATGTCGTGCTTGCACTCTTTGACGATAAATGACGAAAGTCCGCCCGTCGCAACGATTACCGCAGGAGTGCCGACTTCAAGGATAAACCTGTCAATCATACCGTCAATCATTGAAGCGGTGCCTAAAATTACGCCCGACTGCATACATTCAACCGTGTTTTTAGCGCAAGCCTTACTCGGTGCGTTGAGTGCGATTGTCGGAAGCTGCGAGCTCGTTTCCGTAAGCGCATTGAGAGAAATTGCAATTCCGGGAGCGATAAGACCGCCGCAGAAAGCCTTTTTCTCATTGACAACATAGAGCTTTGATGCTGTGCCGAGGTCAACCACAAAGGCGGGGAGGGGATAATTCTCCGCAACTCCTACCGCACCTGCCGCAAGGTCAGCACCGAGCTGAGCAGGGTTGTCGATTTGAATATCGAGTCCTGTTTTAACACCGGGAGCAATCACAATGCACTTATCACAAATCGGAGAAATAGCCTGCCTGAGCGTTTGCGTAAGTTCGGGAACAACAGAGCTTATTATAGCACCGTCAATGAGCGAGGTGTCAACCTTATGCAAAGCGAATATGTTTGAAAAATAAACTGCATATTGGTCGGGTGTGAGGCTGCGTTGAGTGGCAAGCCTTGAGACAAAAACTATATCGTCATTATCGAACACGCCGAAGGTTATATTTGTATTTCCAATGTCAACTGTTATAATCATAAAATCACCACGGATAGTATAATACAAAAGCGGCCTTGAAATCAAGACCGCTTTTTATTTCTTTGAGAATTATTTATCGTCGTTCTTTTTCTTTGTAAGAACAAGTGCAGCACCTGCGATAGCTGCTATGCCTGCAACAGAAGCGATTGTATAGTCGCCTGTCTTAGCGTTGCCGCCTTCAAAGTCAGTCTTGTTTGAGCTTGAACCCGAAGAACCTGAACCTGAACCGCCGTTGCTGTTGTCGTCGCCGTTACCGCCGTTACCGCCGCCTATTCCGAGCTTGCCAAGAACCTTTGAAACAAGATCCTTGATGCCGTCGCCGGAAATCTCGGGGATTTCAACCTTACCGTTACCGTTAAAGAGGTCTGAAAGCTTGTTGTAGGTTTCCTCGTCGATAATGCCTTTATCTTTAGCAGCGTCGAGAATTTTCTGAACTTCCTCAGCGGGCAAGTCCTTAATAAGCTCATACATCTTTGTAATCTTTTCGGTAGCCGAAAGGGAGCTGTCGTTCATAATAGCCTTCATCTGATCAAGGATAGCCTGAGCCTTATCCTCTTCGGCAGCCTCGGTCTTGTCGATAATTGTGTTTATTGCGGTGTAAAGAGGCTTGTCGATAATACCCTTTTCGAGAAGAGTGTCGGCAGAAGTACGAAGGTCGCCCTTTGTCTCTGCGCCGTTTTCCTCAAGAATTGTGATGATTGCCTTTGCGGCAACCTCACGGTCAGCGTCTGACGGGTTAGCGCCAAGATCTCTGACAACCTCTCTGATAGCAATTGTAGCTTTGCTTGTATAAGTAAGATCCGGTACTGCCGCAAAAGAAGCAACACACATTGAAAATACTAAACAAATCGAAAGTAAAACAGTAGCAAACTTTTTCATAAATAATTACCTCTGTAATCCTCAAAATTTTACGATGGCATAATCCACCGTTCTGTCCTCTATATAATACAATATTTAATCGTCCGTGTCAACCGAAAACGCATAAATTTTGTAAAAAAAATACACCCGAGAAGCGTTAAATTTTTCTCGGATGTATTCACTCTTATTTCATTGACTTTGCTTTGTCCTGTAAGGTGAGAATTGCAGTCTGCACCTTGTCTGAAAGCTCCTCGACGGTAATTCCCTGTGAGCTTATCGGCTCGCCGAAAAGCACGTTTACTCTATACGGCTTCATCTTCTTCCAATTATAGAAGCTCATTATCTTCTTGCCCTTCGGGAAAATTTCAAACGCACCATCGATATAAACGGGGATAATCGGCACTCCGGTATCGCTTGCAAGCACACAAGCACCGCTTTTCATTGTTCTGAAAATTCCGTCCTCGCTTCTTGTGCCCTCGGGATGAATAACGACGCACCAATCTTCCTTGAGCCTTTGGCAGATGTTGTTCATGATGTTCATATTCATACCGTTTCTGTCAACGGGCACCATACCTGTTGATTTTATCATTCTCGTAGAGAACCAATCGTTTCTGAAAAGCTCTTTTTTAGCCATAACGCAGGTTTTCTTGTATCTTTCCTTGCTCATAGCCGAAGCAATGTACAGGAAGTCGATTTTGGAAACGTGGTTTGCGCAAACAACGAAGCCCTTGTCGTTATCCATAACCTCTTCGCCGTAAAAATGAATGTGATAAAGCGATTTTGCCAAATTTTTGAAGAACTTGAAGCGTTTGTAATCCTTATCGTCTTTATCCTGCGGATAGAGGCTTGCGTCAATCTCCTTGACAACCGCCTTGCCCTCTTTTCCGTCGATTAAATCAACTATGTCGCCGACGGTCATTGTATCATTATAATAAGGCTCGATATTCTTGCCGAACTTGTCCTCAATCTGCACCGCAAGGTTGATAGCAGAAAGCGAGTCAATAGCAAGGTCTCTGAAAATTACGGTGCTTTCGGTCACGTCGCCTTCGTCTGCGTTTGCAACCTCACAAATAATTTTAACAACGCCCGTCATGGTCGATTTATCGGATTTATCGGACTTTACGGCTTCGTTTTCAATGCCGCTTCGCTCGTCAATAGCCGCCTGCTTTAACAAAAACCTCTTCGGCTTCTGAATTGACGTTCTCGGAATTTTATCGACAAAGTGGAAGTGCGCTATCTTCATATATATCGGAAGCTTAAGCGCAATTTCACGAAATCTGTCCTTGATTGCGGACTCTGTTTTTTCGTCGAAGTTATCGGGCACTACGAATGCGTGTACCTCGTCATAATCGGCATTTTCAGCCGGAACGCCGCAGACTACAAGCTCCTTTGCGTGTTCAATTCCGATATACTTTTCTTCAATATCCTCGGGAGTAGCCTTTTTGCCGCTTGCAAGGACAATATTTTCCTTGCTTCTGCCCGTGATTGAATAAAATCCGTTTTCGTCTATCGAGGCAAGGTCGCCCGTCTTAAACCAGCCGTCGTCCGTGAACGCTTCTTTTGTGAGCTGCTCGTCTCTGAAATATCCCTTCATAAAGTAAGGTGATTTGATAAGAAGCTCTCCGTCATCGCTGATTTTAGTTTGAATATCGGGATACGGAACACCGCAGGAATGTGTTGTAAGATTTTCGGGACGGTTGCCGATTGTGGGAATGTTAGTTTCCGAAGCGCCGTATGTAATTATAAGATTAAAGCCCGTACCGTAGAAAAATTCCGCAACCTCCTGCTTTGTCGGTGCGCCTGCGGTACACAAAAATTCAAGCGAGCCGCCGAAGCCCTCGTGAATACTCTTAAAGAGCTTTTTGCCGAGCATATTTCCGTCTTTTTTACGCATTTTAAGGCAAATCGGGAAAAATGTCTTGAACATTATTCTTGTAAGAGCCTTTGAATTTATCTTTTTCATTATCTGAGTCATAAACAGCTCATAAGCCTTCGGAACTCCGAGAAAAACAGTAGGATGATAATCGGAGAAGGCACCCAAAATAGCGTCTGCGCTCATTCCGTCGATATAGTATGCGTCTGCACCCGAAAGAGCAGGACCTAACATAAGGCAGATAACGCCGTAAATGTGGCTGTTCGGAACGATTGAAAGGTATCTGTCGTCCTTGTCGAGTCCTTGAACGTTGAGCGTCATCTTCGTTGTGTTTATAAGCGAGTCGTGATAGTGCATAATCGCAGCGGATTTTCTTGTTGTACCCGAAGAATAGATTATCGTCGCAACCGAGCTGTCGGCGTCGGTCGTTTCGGGGATGTCCGAAGAAAGCTTTTTAACAGAGCCGTCGAAAAATACACCGTTATAAATGTCGAAAACGGGGAGTGGATAATCGGGCAGCCTGTTGAGCTTTTCATAGCAGCTCTCGGACGCCGCAACGGCTCTTGTGTCCGCCTTGTCGATAAACTCCTTGATTTCCTCGCCCGAAAGCGAAGCGTCGATAAGTACCGAGGTGCAGCGAAGCTTTGCAATCGCCAAAAAGGTAATTACCCATTCGGGCATGCTCTCGGAGGCAATGGCAATTCTGTCACCCTCCTTAACGCCTGCCGAAGCGAGAGCTTCAGCGTATTTATCGGCTTTTTCAAGTGCTTCTCCATAGGTATAGGTTTCAAGTCTGCCGTCGGAAAACCTTTTCGCAAGCGCACGCTTATTAAGGTGCGAGGAATTGATTTTACATACTTCTTCATAGATGTTCATAGTCGATTCGACCTTTCCGTATAGTATATTTATCGATAAATTTCGTTAAATTCAAATTCTTTTCTTTCGCCGTCGGGCATAATATGAAAGCAACGCTTTCCGAGTGAAAAAATCGGCTTGTCGTTCTTTAAGCTGTCAGAATATACGCACATAACCTCGACTTTGTCCTTGCCGAATAACTCGTAAAATCTGCGTACCTTTTCTTCGTTTCGGCAGTTTTTATAAAGCAGCTCGCCCGTTTTTCTGTCGTGCCTTGTGCACAAAAGATACTCAAATCTAAGCCTTTTTTGAATTTCCTCAAGCAGGAAATCAGGACTTGCACTGATGACAATCGCAGCTCTTTCCCTGTTTTCAGGCAAGAACCACGGAAAAATTTTCTTTTCGTATTTATCCCAAAAGGCTTTTACCGCCTTGTCAAGCTTTATAAATCCGATAAAGCAGAAAATATGCTTTTTGAACCTATCAAGCTTTATAATGCGAAGCGCAAAAAGTAACGCCAAAGCAATATAAAACGGAAGCAGAAAAATCAGATACGGATACCTTAAAAAGCAGAATATCGCAAATTTAGAGCCGCTGTCAAAGGGCACAACCGTTTTGTCAAAATCGTAAATATCCGCCTTCATAGCTGCCTCCCGTTAGGTCATTTTAACTATTTTAACAGAATAAGAATTAAATATCAACATTTATATTGAAAATGTACAGTTATCGGAATATTGTGTATATACACAAAAATATATCTACACACAACCTTCAATAGTGCATTTTGCAAGAAATCGTTTTCAATTATGCAAAAATCAACGTATTTTGTTGACAGACAGGGGGTGTTTTGCTATAATTCTGACTGTAAATTTATTTAACTTGCAGGAGGCCCACTATATGACTTACTCACAAAAAGTATTGGAAGACTTAAAAATCAAAAATCCCGACCAACCCGAGTTCATTCAGGCTGCAACAGAAGTTCTTGACGCACTCGCACCGGTTGTTGACACAGACCCTGTATATGAAAAAGCAGGTCTTTTGGAAAGATTGGTTGAGCCCGAGAGACAGATTATGTTCCGTATCCCTTGGGTTGACGATAAGGGCGCAGTTCATGTAAACAGAGGCTACCGTGTTCAGTTTAACTCGGCAATCGGTCCGTATAAGGGCGGATTGAGACTTCATCCGAGCGTAAACTTGAGCATTATAAAATTCCTCGGCTTTGAGCAGATTTTCAAAAACAGCCTTACCGGACTTCCGATAGGCGGCGCAAAGGGCGGCTCTGACTTTGACCCCAAGGGCAAGAGCGATATGGAAATTATGCGTTTCTGTCAGGCATTTATGAACGAGCTTTTCAAATATGTCGGTGCAGATGAGGACGTACCCGCAGGCGACATCGGTACAGGCGCAAGAGAGGTCGGCTACCTTTACGGTCAGTACAAAAAGCTTACAAACCGTTCAGAGGGCGTTCTTACGGGTAAGGGCTTGAGCTTCGGCGGCTCGCTTGCAAGAACAGAGGCAACAGGCTACGGTCTTGTTTATATTACCGAGGAGCTTTTGAAGGATCACGGCAAGGATATGAAGGACGCAAGAGTTGCGGTTTCAGGCTCCGGTAACGTTGCTATCTACGCAATCGAAAAGGCACAGCAGCTCGGCGCAAAGGTTATTTCCTGCTCTGACTCTAACGGCTATATCATTGACGAAAACGGCATTGACCTTGACCTTGTTAAGAAAATCAAAGAGGTAGACAGAAAGAGAATTAAGGAGTATGTCAACACTCATCCCGAGGCAGTTTACAGCGAAGGCTCAGTTTGGGACAACGTAACCTGCGACGTAGCTCTTCCGTGCGCTACACAGAACGAAATCAATAAGGTTCAGGCTAAGCGTCTTGTAGACAACGGCTGCTATGCGGTATGCGAGGGTGCGAATATGCCCACAGACAACGAAGCTATCAACGTTTTGCTTGAGAGCAAGGTACTCTTTATCCCCGGCAAAGCATCCAACGCAGGCGGTGTTGCAACATCGGCTCTTGAAATGGGTCAGAATTCAATTCGTTCGTCGTGGACATTTGAAGAGGTTGACGCAAAGCTTAAAGGCATTATGATAAACATTTATTATCATATGAAAGAGGCTTGCGACAAGTACAATGTTCCCGATAATTTTGTTGTCGGTGCAAACATTGCAGGCTTTATGAAGGTTGCCGACGCTATGATGGCACAGGGCATCGTTTAATAGATAAGATATATAACAAAATCCCCGTACTCAGCCTTAAGAGTACGGGATTTTTTATTGTTTAGGAAATTTTTATAAAGCGTAAATGACAATGCCTAAGATTATAAACACAAGACCTATCATTTTTTGCTTTGATATTTTTTCTTTAAGGAAAAGCCAGCTGAAAAACGCTACGAAAATATAGCCTGCCGACTCGAAAATCGGACCGTATGAAAGCGGAATTACCTTGTATGCGAAAATCGAGCAGAAGGTAGCGCCGAAGAAAATCATATAAGCAAAGATAACCTTAGGATTGAGATATTCCTTGATTTTGCTTTCATACTGTATCATTGCGCTCTTTTTAAGCATAATTTGTGAGAGCGAGGAAATCAATACTCCGAAAATGAAAATCAGAGAAAAAAGAAACTTATTGTTCATCAGCCATCACCACCACAATCACGCCGGCAATTACGATAAGCGCACCGACTATCATATTCCATTTAATTTGCTCCTGGAAGAACAAATAGCCCCATAAAATACCCCAAACGACAGTTATAGCCTTGTTGGAATAAGCTGTGTTCAGCGGTATTTTTTTTATTATCTGTTGCCAGACAATAGCGTAAACTCCGAGGTTGAGTATTACAAGCCCATAAAATAAGATGAATTTAAAGGATAAAAATTCATTCTGCCCCGCAAGCTTTGAGCAAATGCTTCCGAGCGAATACAAAAGCAATTCAACGTGTAAGGCGATAAAGTATTTTACCTTATCATTTGATATTTTTTTCTTCATCGATATTTACCGTTTCCTTTACGACATATTGCGGAGAGTTGTTCAGAGAAATATATATTCTTCCGACATATTCGCCGATCATACCGAGCATAAGCATAATCAAGCCGCCGATAAACAGCATAATTGCGATAGTCGAGCTCCAGCCCACGCTGATATTAACAACCACAAGCTTTCTTATAATCGTATAAATTCCGAAAATGAAGCCGATTATAGCGCATACAACGCCGACGATTGACGAAATACGAAGCGGAACGACTGAGAATGCCGTAAAGCCGTTAAGCATAAGCTTTATAAGCTTGAAAAGCGAATAGCCCGATGTGCCCTCGGCTCTCTCACGGTGGTCAACATATACATTTGCAATGTTCTTTGTCGATCTGAAAACCAATCCGCCTATATAGGTAAAGGGATTTTGGTATCTTACAACCTCGTCTGCGATAAACTTTTTCATAACATAGAAGCTCGTTCCGAGAATATCCTTCGGCTTTCCGATTAAAACCTCGGACATTTTGTTGCTCAACCAGCTGCCCCAACGTCTCCATAAGGACTCCTGAATTTTATTGTATCTTGCGTAAACAACATCGTAGCCCTCGTGGATTTTGTCAATCAAATCAAAGGTTCTGTCAACAGGGGACTGACCGTCGTCGTCAAGCGAAACGATTAAATCGCCGCTTGCCACTCTGTAGCCCGAAAGGAGAGCTGCGTGCTGACCGAAATTCTTTGTGAAGGAAACAGCCTTGACCTCTTTTCTCTTTTCGGCAATGCCCTTTATTACAGACCAAACATTGTCGGGAGAGGAATCGTTGATAAGGACGATTTCATATTCGTTTTCGGTGTGCTTTGACATAAGCTCGTCAATTTCATCAAGTACCGCCGAAATTGTGTGCTCCGAGCGATAGCAGGGGATTACAAAAGAAATTTTTTCATTAGTATTCATTGAGTGTCTCCGTGAAATTATTGATTTTTAAGATAATCTGCCAATTCGAGAATAGCCTCGTCAATGCTGATTTCAGGCTCAAAGCCCGTGTCGTTTTTAAGCTTGTCTATGCAGACGTCCCAGCAAAGACCGTCCTCGGGATCTGCCCTGTCATCAAAAATTATTTTTGAAGAGGAATTTGTAAGCTCAACGCATTTTTTCGCAAGCTCATAGTTTGAAACAAGGTTGTAGCTCGCAAGGTTGTAAATACCCTGTGCGTTTGAGCAAACCGCCTTGTAGAGTGCCTGTGCGGTGTCTCTTACATGGATATAGGTCTGCTTTCTGCTGCCTGTTCCTATCAAATGCAAATCCTCTTGATTAACCGCTTTTCTGACAAAGGTCGTGAATATGGTTTTAGGATTTACGCCTATTCCCACGGGAGAGCAGATGCGGAAGCTGACAGTTCTCAAGCCGTAGGTATAAGAGGCAAAGTCCGCAAGCATTTCCTGCGTGCGCTTTGAAACGTGGTAAAGAGTAGGCGGCTTTATCGAATGAGCCTCAGTTATCGGGTGCTCGTTCGGTGTGCCGATTACGGGCAGGCTTGAAAGCTGAACGAAAACGGGGATTTTCTCGTTAACGCACAATTCGATAAGACGCTGAACGCCCACGCAGTTGTTGCCGAGAATTTCAGCCTTATAATCGTGCCTTACGTCTGCCGCAAGATGAACGATAGCGTCGATTTTATCAACGGAAAGCATTGAATAGAGCTCCGAGAGCTTTTCGCTTGACATATCAACGCAAACATATTCGTCGCAATTACAGCGACATTCGGCATTTCGACCGAGGCCGATAACGTAGCAGCCCTGCTCCTTGAAATAGTCGCAAACATGCTTTCCGATAGAGCCGTTTGCACCTGTAATTAAAACATTCATGCGTAAAACTCCTTTATCAGTCGGCAAATTCAACCTTAATAATATCATTCATGCGCTTGATTGTGTCAAGAGCCTCCTGCTTGTCGTCATATTTATAGTAAATATAAGCAACACGCTGATTCATATAGTCATCAATTTCCTCATATGGCTTGAGAATATCGATTTTCTTGAAAATGTGCTTCTGAAGCTCCTCGGGAATGGTATAGCCTTTGATTTTGCCGTTCCTTCTGACCATAATTCCATGATGACCCGCATATTTCGCAAGGGGCTTTTCCCATTTGAGATTTGAAAGGTCCTCGCCGATTTCAGCCTTGACCAAAGCCTCCTCCCACGGGAAGCCTGTAACAGCGTGAGCAACGGTAAGGAACTGATTGCCTAAGCAGCGGCGCATCATTTCTATTATATACGGTTTTCCGTCGGATACGATATACTGGAGAGTGAAAATGCCATCCTTCAGGTCAAGGGTGTTGCAAATCTTCTCGATAGACTCGTGCAATTCATTTTCAACTGCCTTGTCCGTATCGGTAAAGAGAAGCTCCGACTGAATAAGGTAGGGGTTGATAGGCGAGAAGCAGTCGCAGGTAACCGAAGCGATAACCTTTTTGTCTTTAACAAATGTAACGATAGACTGCTGATTGCCGACGATGAACGGCTCAATAACAAATCTGCTTGTTCTTGAACGGTCAATAGCGTTCTTAATGGCAAAAAGAGCCTCTTCTTCGTTGTCTGCACGCAAAATGCCCTTGCCGCCCGTCAAGTCGTTAGCCTTAACGATAATCGGATATTCAACGGTTTTAACATATTCCGCAGCCTCGTCATAGGACTCAAAAACCTTAGAAACAGGAGTTCTCAAGCCGAGCTTCTGAATGAATTCCTTGAAAAGATCCTTCTGGTGCATAATAAGTGCGTTTTCGTAGGTGTCATGACCGGGCCAGCCCATTTTCTCCGCAACATAGCAGGAGGTAATAACGCCGAAGTCGTTGGCACAGGAAACAATGCAGTCAATGTTGTTCTCTTTTACGATTTTGAGAATTGCTTCCTTGTCCGAATAGTCGGCAGGTATGTACTCGTCCGCAAGTGTGTGTCCGAGCAAGGACGGATTGTTACCGCTTGTTATGGTGTAATAACCCAATTTTTTAGCTTCTTCTATAAGTGTTGCTTCACTTAAACTACCGTTCAAAATAAGCAATTTTTTCATTTTGCAAATCCTTTCAAGCTTGTCGCTTATATGTTTTCAAAGTATTTTTTAACGCTGTCTATAACGTGCTCTCTGTCCTCTAAGGTAAGGTTGTAATAGAGGGGGAGACGAACAAGTCTTTCGCTTTCTCTTGTGGTGTATTCGTCCTCGCCGTCAAACCTGCCGAACTTGTGCCCTGCGGGAGCCGAATGAAGCGGAATATAGTGGAATACACAGTTTACGCCGTCCTTCTTGAGAGCCTCGATAAAGTCGGTGCGAGCTTCAAGGTCTTTGAGCTTAATGTAGAACATATGAGCGTTGTGAACACAGCCGACGGGAATTGTCGGAAGCTCGATATATCCTTTTTCCTCCAAAGGCTTGAAAGCTTCATAATAAGCATTCCATGTTGCAAGTCTGTTCTCGTTTATCTCGTCTGCAACCTCAAGCTGCGCCCAAAGATAAGCAGCGTTCAATTCGCTCGGGAGATAGCTGTCGCCGAAATCAACCCAAGTGTATTTGTCAACCTGTCCACGGAAGAATTTTGCTCTGTTTGTGCCTTTTTCACGGAGGATTTCAGCCTTTTCATTGTAAGCGGGGTTGTTAATAACAAGCGCACCTCCCTCGCCCATAGAGTAGTTCTTTGTCTCGTGGAACGAATAGCAGCCGAAGTCGCCCATTGTACCGAGAGCCTTGCCCTTATAGGTGCTCATTACGCCCTGAGCCGCATCCTCGATAACCATGAGGTTGTGACGTCTTGCAATATCAAGAATTGTGTCCATCTCACAGGAAACACCTGCATAGTGAACAGCGATAATTACCTTAGTCTTTTTCGTTATTGCCGCTTCGATTTTCTTTTCGTCAATATTCATCGTGTCGGGACGAATATCAACGAAAACAAGCTTAGCACCTGCAAGAACGGGTGCGTTTGCCGTACTTGAAAACGTATAGCTCGGAAGGATAACCTCGTCGCCGGGCTTCAAATCGCAAAGCAATAATGCCATATCAAGTGCGGTCGAACCGCTTGTGGTCAAAAGCGCCTTCTGAGCGTTGAATTTTTCTTCAAGCCAAGCGTTGCACTTCTTTGTGAACTGACCGTCTCCGCAGATTTTATATGAGTCTACGGCTTCTTTAATATAGGTAAGCTCGTTACCTACATAGGGAGGAATGTTAAAACTAATCATAATTTTACTCCTATAATAAAAATATGTTATATATTAAGTATTAGGTTAATAACAAAACACTGTAATATGAGTTGATAGAAATTGCAACAATAACGGTGCATATAGCCGATACCGAGGCAATACGTGCTTTTTCATTTTTTATAAATCCAAGAAGCGTTTCGAAACCTCTTGCCGTGAATATCGCAAGGGCAGGGAGCATTGGATAACAGTATCTGCCTTGAGGCTGAAAGTCGGAACAGTAGCTGTAGTATACACTCAGGCAAACCGTTACGACTCCGCAAGCGATAAGAGCAAGAGTAAATACCGTTTGCTGAAGAGTTAACTTTTCATGCTTCAAGTTTGCGAAAATACGGAACAACCTAATCACAATACCGATAAATGCAATGACAAAGAATAAAGCATACAATTTGTAAATGTGATTGTCGAGTTGATATGCCATATAGCCGAATATACCGATAAAGCTCTTGTATGTTATCGTAATCCATTCCATACCTATAAGCATATCCATAAGAGAATATCCCTGTCGATACGGTGTTCCTCTGTTGGACGGCTTGTACGCTTCAAGTCCGTACATTTCACCGTGCTCACGGCTTACCTTGATTCCGATAAGGTCATTGTAAAGATAAACATGCCTTGCAAACAGATAGCCCATAAGCAAAAGTGTAACGATTACAATGAATGAGCTTAATTTTACAAAGCCCTTGTAATCTTTTTTGTTTTGGTAGAAATAGGTTATGAAGTATATGAAAATGCTCGCAAGTATCCACATATAACTGTTGTAGTAAGATGTTGCGCAAGTTGCCATACCTACCGATAAAAGCAGAGCGTTTTTGAAATTCCAATTTTCATTTATCGCAAGTGTCCAAGCATATAAAATCATCGAGATACCGAGCAGTGCGCAAATGTCGTTGTTGATATAGCTGGCAAGGAACGCAAACTGTGGCATTCCGGCAACAAGAATTATCATTATCCATCTAATATATGAAGTGAAAATCTGTTTAGACGCTTTTATAAGGTAATATACAACGCCTGTGGCACAGCAAACACTTACCATACGAGCTGCAAGAAGTATAATGTAATCGCTTGAAGTGAATAACGAGGCTAACTTCATCGGGATGTAGTCAAGCACATTGCAGAGCATTGTCGGGAGTAATGCATAGGAAAAGCCCCATATAGGATTAGCGACTTCATGTCCTATCGGCAAGCGGTTGTTTTCAAAGAAGAACAACGATACATCATATCTCATTGCCTCATCCGGTGCGTAATTATATCTTTTCAATGTCCACAAGGAGTAGAAAATAAAGCAGCCGACAAGGAAAATAAATTCAAATGTTGTGAGCGATTTTACGCTCTTTTCGCTTGTTGCCCATTTGACGATAATAAACAATGCAATGCTTATTACCGCAAAGAAAATCAAAACGTGCAAGACGTTGAAGCTGCCGTCAAAGTGAGTAACTGTTTTTGCGCTTGATGACGATACGATTACATCCTCAAGAGCGAAATCACCGTCAATATCAATTCTCAACGAAGCATAATCACCCTCGGGAATTTCCATAATAAGCGACTTTGAGGGGAACGTTACCGTTGTGCGTCTGGAATTGTCTGGAGTAAAATCCATATCCTTTTCGGCATAGTATATTTGAACGGGCGTATCCTTAATGATGCGCGAGCCGAACTTAATGTAAACGGTTTTTACATCCTCGTTGACGCCGGAGAAATTAAGCTGTGGGTCAACGTCGTTTTGACCGTATCTGTTGCCGTCAACGTTATAGTTTGCAGGGATAAGCGAACAGCCTTCCTTTTGAAGAAGGGAAACAGAGCCGTTTTCAAAGACGACCGAGCGATTTACGGTAAATAAACCCAGCTCAATTAAAACAGAAAAAACAAGTGCAACCGCAAAAATGATGCACAAGCTCTTTTTTTTACTTTTCATTATAAAAATAAACACTCCTCAAACATTAGTTGCTTCAAAACACAATAATCCATTTTCCAACATTATAATACTATATATCTTAAAAATCAATTGTTTTATTTATATCCGAACAGCATTTGAGAGAAATAAGTCAAAGAAAAACGAAAATCGGAACAAATAAAGCGACAGGAAAAACTTTTTTTGAAAAAAAGTGAAAATTTGTCTTGACGAAACCGAATGTATGTGATATTATATTCAAGCGTTCGAAACGCTGGTGTAGCTCAGTTGGTAGAGCAGCTGATTTGTAATCAGCAGGTCGGGGGTTCAAGTCCGTCCACCAGCTCCATTATTTTGTGAAAACAGAATAAATTTATGTGGGAGTGTTCCCGAGTGGCCAAAGGGGGCAGACTGTAAATCTGTTGTCGACGACTTCGGTGGTTCGAATCCACCCGCTCCCACCAAGAAAAAAGCACTTGCGATAGCTAAAGTAGTCAATACTTTGTAGACACAAAAAAGAATTAAGCTGCCAGATCAATTCTATATTGAACTGGTGGCTTTTTATTTAGTTTTCTAATAGGTC
>SFGA01000048.1 GCA_004556705.1 Ruminococcus sp.
AAACGGCATGTACTCCGGTGTGCTGGAGTCGCAATTTTATGATGAGAACGAAATCAGCTTCAAGCTGAAGGCGTATGCGAAAACCACCGACGGCTTCGTATTCTATGCCGAAAAGACTGTTGCGATTCAAAACGAACACTCAGGCGGCGTGGCTAGCTGTGTAGAATTAGCGATTTGCGAGGTTTGCGGCAAAGCTTACGGCGAGCTTGACCCGAATAACCACGCCGACTTAAAGCATATCTCTGCAAAGGCGGCGACCGAGGATACCGAGGGCAATATCGAGTATTGGTACTGCGGTGGTTGCGATAAATATTACAGCGACAAAGACGGTATAAACGAAATTAAAAAAGCCGACACGGTAACGGCAAGAATAAAAGGCAATTTCGAATCCCCCCGAACAGGCAATGCAAGCGATCTCGCTTTATGGATTTCCCTGCTGTTTGTCAGCGGCGGTGTGGCTGTCGGCATAACGCTTGTCGGCAGGAAGAAAAAGCGGGCTGAATAATTAAAAATTTTGACTTCCTCTCGCTTTGAGCAAGAAAAAGCGTCGTAGAAAGGCTGAATGTTAATAAGGCAGTTTTGCTTCAAAACAACATCTTTTTGCGCAATAATTCGTTAAACCCCGCAGATATGCGTTAGCATTATCTGCGGGGTTTGCCTTTAGAAACCAATACTTCCTTATGAACACTCAGCCAATACGACGCTTTTTTCGTTATATATTTATTCGCAGCTTTTATTTTTCCATAAGAGCGACCATTACCGCTTTTTGAGCGTGAAGACGGTTTTCCGCCTCGTCGAAAATCTCGTTTGCGTGCGCTTCAAACACCTCGGCGGTTATTTCCTCGCCACGGTGAGCAGGCAAGCAATGCTGAACCATACAACCGCTGTTTGCAGCCGAGAGCAATTGCTCGTTGACTTGATATTTTCCGCCGAACACGGCTTTACGCTGTTCCGATTCGCCCTCTTGTCCCATAGAAGCCCAAACGTCCGTGAAAATAACGTCTGCACCCTCGGCAGCGTCCATAGGTTCTGTGAACATTGAAAATTCTGCGTGCTTTTCGGCGAAGTCGAGCACACGGCTGTCGGGCTTGTAGCCGTCGGGGCAAGCAACCGATACCGTCATACCCGTTTTGAGTCCGCCGACGATAAGCGAATTTGCCATATTGTTGCCGTCTCCGATATAGCACATTTTAAGCCCGGCAAGATGACCCTTGTGTTCACGCACGGTCATTAAATCCGCAAGCACCTGACACGGATGGCAAAAATCGGTAAGTCCGTTGATTATCGGGATTGAGCCGTACTCTGCAAGAGCCTCGACCTCGGATTGTTCAAAGGTTCTTATCATAATACCGTCGATATAGCGTGACAAAACTCTTGCGGTGTCCTGTATCGGCTCGCCACGTCCGATTTGCAGGTCACGGTTTGAAAGGAAAAGTGCCTGACCGCCGAGCTGATACATACCTGTTTCAAAGGAAACCCTTGTTCTCGTTGAGGATTTCTGGAATATCATACCGAGAGTCTGACCCTCAAGCCTTTTGTGAGATATTCCGTGCTTGTTTTCATATTTAAGCTGGTCTGCAAGATTGAGAAGCTCCGATATTTCGTCGGGGGTGACGGATAAAAGACTTAATAAATGATTCATTGTAGTTTACTTTACCTTTCCTGCTACAAATTTGATATGCTTTTCTGCCTGTAGCCGAGCAGAAGCAATATATTTATTCGGCAAGGACGTTTTTAAGAATTTCAAGGCCCTTGTCAATTTCATTTTTTGTTACGGTAAGCGGAGGGAGCATACGCAGCGACTGCTTAGCCGTTAAGATAAGAAGTCCTTTTTCGACACAGCGTGCTGCGACGTCGGCTGCCTTTTTCGTTTTCAGGTCAACGCCTATCATAAGTCCCATTCCACGCACCTCGAAAACGTCGTTAAAGGTGATAACCTTATTCTTTATGTATTCGCCCTTTTCACGGACGGATTTCAAAAATTCGTTGTCAATGCGGTTTAGAATCTCAATCGCTCCTGCCAAAACAACGGGATTTCCGCCGAAGGTCGTGCCGTGTGTGCCTGCTGTCAGGGTGCTTCCGAATTTCTCCGTTGCAAGACACGCTCCGACAGGCAGTCCGTCGCCGAGCCCTTTTGCCGAGGTAAGCACGTCCGGCTTTACGCCGATATTTTCCCAAGCGTAGAGCTTGCCTGTTCTGCCGACGCCCGTCTGCACCTCGTCGAATATCAATATTATATCATTTTCGTCGCAAAGCTGTCTTATATATTTAATGTAATCGCTCGGAGTCAACAAAACTCCGCCCTCGCCTTGAATTACCTCTAAAATCACGGCGCAAACCGTACCGTCCAAAAGCTCGGAAAAAGCCTCTTTATTACCGACCTCGGCATATTTGAAGCCGTCAACAAACGGCATAAAAAACTTGTGATAGTGCTCCTGTCCCGTAGCGGTTATGGTCGCCATAGTTCTGCCGTGAAAGGAATTTACAAGCGAGATTATCGTGCTGCGGTTTTCTCCGTATCGGTCATAGCTGTATTTTCGGGCGAGCTTTATGGCACACTCGTTTGCCTCTGCGCCCGAATTGCAAAAAAGCACCTTGTCGAATCCGCTTTTTTCACAGAGCAGTTTTGCCGCAACGGCAACAGTCTCATTGTAATAGAGATTTGACGTATGCTGAATTCTTTCTATCTGCTGTGTGACGGCATTTTTCCAGCCGTCATCGTTTACACCGAAAATATTTACGCCTATTCCCGAAGTAAAATCAATAATTTCTCTGCCGTCCGAAGCGGTCAGGGTTGCATTTTTACCGCTTGCCAACGCAACGGGAAAGTGATTGTATGTAGGCATCAAGTATTTATCCGAAATACTTTTAATTTCATTAAAATCCATTTTATCAGTCCTTAAAACAGAATATTTTATCCGTGAAACATTGTGCCGAAGCCCTCGTCCGTAAACAACTCCATAAGAATTGAATGGGGAATACGTCCGTCGATTATGTTCGTTTGAAGAACGCCTCTGCGGACTGCCTCGACGCAGCAATCAATTTTCGGAATCATACCGCCTGAAATAACACCTTGAGATTTGAGAGAGGGGATTTCGGAAACCTGAACATCGTGGATTAAGGTCGATTCGTCCTCCTTATCCATTAACAGACCGCTTATGTCGGTCATAAGCAGCAGCTTTTCCGCATGGAGCGCAGCCGCCAAGGATGCTGCGGCGGTGTCTGCGTTTATATTGTAAACCTCACCGTTTTCGCCTGTTGCAACAGAGGAAATGACGGGAATGTACTTGTTTTCAAGAGTGTGGTTTATAACATCCGTGTTGATTTCGGTTATCTCGCCGACAAAGCCGATATCTGCTTTTGTGTATTTGCGAGCCTTAATCATATCGCCGTCAAGTCCGCAAAGGCCTATCGATTTTCCGCCGTGCTTTGAGATGAGCTGAACCAAATGCTTGTTTACCTTGCCTGCCAGCACCATTTGAACAACGTCTATCGTCTCCTTGTCGGTGTAACGCAAGCCGTCAACGAAGCGGCTTTCCTTGCCGATACGGTTGAGCATTTCCGATATTTCAGGTCCGCCGCCGTGAACGAGCACAACATTTACGCCGACAGAGCGAAGAAGAACTATATCGGTCATTACGGCGTCACGGAGTTCCTCATTTATCATAGCATTTCCGCCGTATTTTATTACGACTGTTTTGTTTTGATATTTTTGAATGTAGGGTAACGCCTGAACAAGAATTTCAGAGCGTTCGGAATTTGATATATTTGATATTTCCATATTTTTCTCCTAAAGCACTAAGCTTTTCAGTAAGCATTAGGTGCGGTAATCACCGTTGATTTTAACGTAATCGTATGTTAAATCACAGCCGTAAGCAGTTGCACAGGAAGCTCCCGATTTCAAATCAACAAGAATATATACCTCGTCGCAGGACAAGACCTTTTTCGCAAGTTCTTCGGAAAAATCTATTCCCGAGCCGTCCTTGCAAACCTCGATTTCGCCGCCGTCGGAGCTGAATTTAACGTCAACCCTGTGAACATCTATATCTACGCCGCTGTAACCGAGAGCGCAGAGAATTCTGCCCCAGTTTGCGTCCGAGCCGAACATTGCCGCCTTTACAAGTGATGAGCAAATAACCGCTTTTGCACAGGTTTTTGCGGTTTTAACATCGGAAGCACCCGTCACGACACATTCAACAAGCTTTGTTGCGCCCTCGCCGTCCTTTGCCATCAGCTTTACAAGCTTTTCGCAAATTGACGAAAGTGCCAAAGTAAACGTGCGGTAATCGTCGTTTTTCTCCGTTATTCTTTCATTTTCGCAAAGACCCGACGCCAAAATCGCCACCGTGTCATTTGTGGAGGTGTCGCCGTCTACCGAAAGCATATTAAAGCTGTCTGCAACGACCTCAAGGAGTGAGGTTTTGAGCATTTCCGAGGAAATATTCGCATCCGTGGTTATGAAAGCAAGCATTGTCGCCATATTCGGATGAATCATACCGCTTCCCTTTGAAATTGCGCCTATATGACAGGGCTTACCTCCGAGTGTGAATTCGCAGGCAAACTCCTTTTTTACGGTGTCGGTGGTCATTATAGCGTTTGCCGCCGAGTCCGAGCCGTTTTTGTTAAGTCCCGAAACGAGCTCTCCGATACCGTTTTTTACAGGCTCTAAATCAAGAGGCTGTCCGATAACTCCGGTAGAGGCGACTATTATATCGCTTTTTGAAATTCCGAGGGCATTGGCGGTAATTTCGCACATTCCCTCCGCTTTTTCAATTCCGTCTGCGTTGCAGGTGTTTGCAATTCCGCTGTTACAGACAACGGCTCTTGCCTTGCCGTCGCTTATATTGTTCTTTGTGACGGTTATCGGTGCTCCGCAAACAAGATTTTGAGTGTAAACCGCCGCAGTATCACATTCCTTTTCGCAGAAAATAAGTGCGAGGTCCTTTTTATCCTTGCTTTTGCGAATACCGCAATGTATTCCGTTTGCCGTAAAGCCTTTCGGCGCAGTAACGCCGCCGTCTGTGAATTTAATATCCATACATTTTTCCTTTTACTTATAAATCTAATTTATATTCGGGAGGTAAACCCATAACTATATTCATACATTCGAGAGCCGCACCCGAAGCGCCCTTTCCGAGGTTGTCATAGACGGCCGTCAAAAGTATTCTGTCGTCATTGCCCGATACGGCAATATCCATACTGTCAAGCTCTGCTTTTGAATTTGAAGCTATAAATCCGCCGTTGTCCACCGAGTCCTTGTATTTGACTATCGGCGAATTGTATTTTGCACGGTAAACCGATTTTATATCGTCAACGGTTTTTCCGCTGTTGAGCTGCGATTTGAATATCGGCACGGTAACAAGCATACCGCTGTAATAGTCGCATATATACGGACAAAATATCGGTGTAACGGAAAGGCCCGAAATTTTTTTCATTTCCTTTAGGTGCTTATGCTCCTGAGTTAAAGCATATTCCCTCGGAGAACAAAGTTCTAAGGGAATTTCGTCATTTTCATAAAGCGCTATGCCTTTTTTTCCTGCCCCGCTGTAGCCTGACATTGCGTGACAATAAAAATTGCAATCGGGGGAGACAATGTTGTTGTCAATCAGCGGCTTTACAAGTGCGATAAATCCGCTTGCATAGCAGCCGGGGGAGGCAATGCGCTTTGACGAGGATATTTTTTCAAAGCCGTTTTCGAATATTTCAGGGAAGCCGTAAGTCCAACCGTCGCTTGTTCTGTGTGCGGTCGAGGTGTCGATTATAACCGTGTCGCAGTCCGAAGCAAGATTAGCCGCTTCAATCGCCGCAGCGTCGGGGAGACAAAGAAACGCAATATCCGCATCGCAGATTGCCTGCTTTCTTGCGGCTGCGTCCTTTCTAAGCTCGTCGGGGACGGTTATAAGCTCAATGTCATCTCTTTTTTTAAGTCGGTCAAATATTTTTAAGCCCGTAGTGCCTTGGCTTCCGTCAATAAATACTTTTGTCATATTTTTATTCCTTTAACAGCTGTTTGATTCTTTTTGCCTCTTTAAGCACGTTCTGCGGTGCAGGTCCGCCGAGAGAGGTTCTGCCGTTTACGCATTTGTCGAGGTTTATCGCCTCGTAAACGCCGTTGTCGAACAGGTTGCAGATTTTCTGATATTCCTCTAACGGAAGCGTTTCGAGAGTTAAGCCCTTTTTGATGCACAGAGCCACGATTTCGCCCGTTGCCTTATATGCGTCACGGAACGGTAAGCCCTTGCCGACAAGATAATCGGCACAATCGGTGGCGTTAATAAATCCGCCTGCCGCAGCCTTACGCATATTTTCGGGCAGAGCCGTCATGGTGTCGAGCATGGGGATAAAGGTTGTAAGGCAAATTTTTACGGTGTCGAAGGCGTCAAAGATTGCCTCCTTATCCTCCTGCATATCTTTGTTATACGCAAGCGGCAAGCCCTTCATCATTGTAAGAAGTGTTGTCAAATCGCCGAAAACACGACCTGTTTTACCACGGATAAGCTCTGTAATATCGGGGTTTTTCTTTTGCGGCATTATTGATGAGCCTGTAGAAAAAGCGTCGTCAAGCTCTACGAATTTGAATTCCCATGAGCACCAGAGGATTATCTCCTCGGAAAAACGTGAGAGGTGCACCATAAGTATCGACAGCACCGACGCAAGCTCCATACAAAAATCTCTGTCCGATACGCCGTCGAGCGAATTTGACATAGGAGCCGTGAAGCCGAGAGCCTCCGAGGTCATATTTCTGTCAATATTATATGTTGTTCCGGCAAGCGCACAAGAGCCGAGGGGGCAGTAGTTCATTCTTGCTTTTGCGTCTTTCAAACGGTCACGGTCACGAAGCAGCATTTCCGCATACGCCAAAAGATGATGTCCGAAGGTTATCGGCTGCGCACGCTGCATATGCGTATATCCCGGCATAACGGCGTCGGAATATTTTTCGGCTTTTTCGCAAAGAACCTTTATCAAATCCGTTATCAACGCATATACGCTGTCACATTCCTTGCGAAGATAAAGTCTTATATCGAGCGCAACCTGATCGTTCCTGCTGCGTGCGGTGTGAAGTCTTTTTCCTGCCGAGCCGATACGTTTTGTAAGCTCTCCCTCAACAAAGGTGTGAATGTCCTCTGAATTCGGGTCGATTTCCAAAGCGCCGCTTTCAATTTCGGACTTTATGGCATTTAATCCGTCAACGATTTTAGCGAGGTCGTCGGGTGAGATTATGCCCTGAGCGCAAAGCATAGACGAATGTGCTATGCTGCCTTCTATATCCTCTTTATACATTCTGCTGTCGAATGCGATTGATGAATTAAAGTCATTTGTTTTGGGATCCAAAGTTTTTTGAAATCTACCCTGCCAAAGCTGCATTTTATTACTCCTGTCACGCCTTTATTTACTGAATTTGCGATTATTTATTTCTTTCGTTATCAAGCAACGCCTTGACTTTAATCGGAAGTCCGAAGAGGTTGATGAAGCCGGTAGCATCCTTCTGGTCGTATGCGCCGCCGTCATCGCCGAACGAAGCAACGTTTTCGTCATAGAGAGTATATGGTGAGGTTACGCCTGCGTTGATGATGTTGCCTTTATAAAGCTTGAGCTTTACGTCGCCCGTTACCGTCTGCTGAGTGCTGTCAACAAAAGCCGAAAGAGCTTCACGCAAGGGGGTAAACCATTTTCCGTCATATACAAGCTCGCCGTATTTTTGCGCAACAAGCTTTTTGTAGTGAGCTGTATCACGGTCAAGAGTTATCATCTCAAGAAGCTCATGAGCCTTATAGAGAATAGCTCCGCCGGGAGTTTCATATACGCCACGTGATTTCATACCGACAAGACGGTTTTCAACAATGTCAAGAAGTCCTATACCGTTTGCGCCGCCGAGTGCGTTGAGCTTTTCAACAAGTGAAACGGCGTCAAGCTCTTTGCCGTCAACCGCTGTGGGAACTCCCTGTTCGAAATGAATTGTGATATATGTAGGCTCGTTCGGTGCTTTTTCGGGGGATACTCCAAGCTCCAAAAAGCCGTCCTTGTTATACAAGGGCTCATTAGCGGGATTTTCAAGGTCAAGTCCCTCGTGAGAGAGATGCCAAATGTTTTTATCCTTTGAATAATTGGTTTCACGGTTGATTTTAAGCGGAATGTTATGCGCCTCAGCATAATCGATTTCCTCATCACGGGATTTAATATTCCACTCACGCCACGGTGCGATAATCTCCATATCGGGAGCCAAGGCTTTAAGCGAAAGCTCAAAACGAACCTGATCGTTGCCCTTGCCCGTGCAGCCGTGACAAATTGCGTCCGCACCCTCTTTTTTTGCTATGTCTGCAAGTCCCTTTGCTATGCAAGGACGAGCATGCGACGTGCCGAGAAGATATTCCTCATATTCAGCTCCTGCCTTGAGGCACGGCCAAATGTAGTTTTCAATATAATCCTTTTTCAAATCGAGAACGTAAAGCTTTGACGCACCTGTCTGGAGAGCCTTTTCTTCAAGTCCGTCAAGCTCCGTACCCTGTCCCACGTCTCCGGAAACGGCAATAACCTCACAGTTATTGTAATTTTCTTTGAGCCACGGAATGATGATTGAGGTGTCAAGTCCGCCCGAATAAGCGAGTACTACCTTTTTGATTTCCTTTTTGTCTTTTTTCATATTGTTACCTCCGAGTGTCAGTAAAAGCGTCAAATTTTGATTGTGGAGAAATTATACATCGTCAACGCATAAAAATCAAGTGTTTTGTGTATAATTATTCAAGAAAAATGTATATTTGTACAATTTAACAACAGAATTATACGGCAAAAACGACGTTTTATATTATTTTACTAATATGTTATTTCAAAGCAGAGGGCTAAGACAGTTATTTAGTTTTGATAAAAATGATAGTACGGATTTGAACACTTTTAAGTTTTTGCGTTGTTAGTTTTAGCCCTTTTTCAACATATTACGACGTGATACATTTGCAAATAAAACTATAATATGGTAAAATCACTTTCACAAAGTGATGAAAGAGGGATCTATATGTTTTGGTTTATGGGAATTCTTGCAGGAATTCTTTTGAGCGTTGCGGACATTTTTTTGCTTACTCGCAAAAAGACTGCTTCGTCATGCATACTTGCGGTTGTACGTGATGTGATCGTAAGCAATGCGGCTGCGCTCGGACTTATGTCATTCGTGCTTAAAATACCGAATATGTTTGTATTTTCACAGCACAGCGGCTCCTATCCGTTTAAGTATTTTGCTTTTGTTTTGGCTATCGGACTTGTGTTCCTGTTCGGCCGTGGAATTGCAGAGGGTGTAATCTTCTTTGAACACGCAAAGCCGAAGCACAAGGTCGGCGCTTGGATACTCCGCATTTTCTCGGCACTTTTTGCCGCACTTTCGGCTGCTGCGGTTACAGCTTCGATTTGGGTTGCGGAGACCTTTGCAGGTCTTACACCCGATCAGATGCTTATCAACCTCAACGGCAACACGGGCGGAACAAGCGACGAGGTTATGATTACAATGTTCCAGGGTCCGATTTTGACAACGGCTGTGGTAACGATATTGTTCTGCGTGTTCGCTTTTTCGACAAGGAAAATCAAATACAAGCTTCATGAAAAGCAGTTTACTGTTTTGTCGGGACTTGCAAGACGTCTTGTAGCACTTTTCCTTTCAATTCTTATGCTTGCAAGCGGAATTATGTTCGGCGTTGAAAAGCTTTCACTTAAAAAGCTCTACACGGCATATATGGACGAATCTCCGTATATTGAGGAAAATTTCGCCGACCCCAACAAGATAAATATGACCTTCCCTGAGAAGAAGCGTAACCTTATTCACATTTACCTTGAGTCTATGGAAAACTCCTATTTCTCAAAGGAGCTCGGCGGATATATGGACGTAAACCTTATGCCCGAGCTTGAAAAGCTCTCAAGAGAGGGCTATAACTTCTCGGATCTTCCCGAGGGCTTCGGCGGTAACCCTAACTCGACGGGTGCTAACTGGTCGATAGCTTCAATGGTCAATATGTGCAGCGGCTTGCCTATGAAGGTTCCCGCAAGCCCGAACTCTTACGGCTCTGCCGACAACTTCCTGCCCGGCGCTACCACACTCGGCGATATTTTGAAGGAGCAGGGCTATAATCAGACTGTTATGTTCGGTGCAGAGGCTGCTTTCGGCGGACTTGAATATTTGTTCCGTCAGCACGGCGACTATAAAATAATGGACTGGAAATATGCGCACGACAACGGTATGATTCCCGAGGACTACTATGTATGGTGGGGCTATGAGGATGATAAGCTCTACGAATTTGCAAAGGACGAGCTTACCCGTCTTGCAAATGAGGACAAGCCTTTCTACTTCGTAATGGAGACAGCGGATACGCATTTCCCCGATGGTTATCTTTCGGAAAAGGCAACCGCACCGTTTGAAAAGCCCTATGCAAACGCAATTTTCTACAGTCAGGCAGAGGCTGCTAAGTTTATCCGTTGGATTCAGAGCCAGCCGTTCTATGAGAACACAACAATCGTTATCAACGGCGACCATTTGAGCATGGATCAGGCGTTCTTCAGAGATTTCGACCCGAACTACAGACGTACCTGCTTCAACCTTATTCTTAATCCGGCGCCGAAATGTGCAGCTGCTCCCGAGCATCGTTTCCACAATCGTGAGTGGGCTACCTTCGATATGCTTCCGACAATGCTCGCAAGCATCGGTGTTGAATTTGACGGAGATAAGGTCGGAATCGGTACAAACCTCTTCTCTGATACGCCGACTCTCTTTGAGCGTGACGGAACGGACTTCGTTAATGCCGAGCTTGAAAAGCGCAGCAACTTCTACAATGAAAACATTCTTGTAGACTGGTCAAAAATTGTCAGCAAAAAGAAGACGACTGATTAAAGCTAAAATCAATACAGCAAGATATAACCCCCGATATGTAAAATGAAGCGCCCCCTGTCAAGTAGACATACGAAAAAACAAAAATATATTTAGTTGAATGAATTCCACCCTGCTGTGCAGCAGGGTGGAATTTTTCATGCTG
>SFGA01000007.1 GCA_004556705.1 Ruminococcus sp.
AGTTTAATAGATTTACTCATTTGGTTTAAACACCTCTACTGTATCAAGTTTCGCAGGGTCTGAATCTGCAAAATGAAGATGTACCTGGCCACCTTCTGCTTGTGGTTTACCACTATAACGAGGAAACATATGTTCAAGCATCCATGTTGTAGCTGTTTCCTTACCCATACGTACCTGTTTCTGTGATATATCGTTAATACGATTTAATAAAACAAATTCGAAGCTCTTAATCTGCTCGTGAAACTCTCTCTGAAGTTCTTCATCCTCAGATACTGCTTCTATTTCTGCGGGACTAAGTCCTGCGTAGATATAAGCATCTTCAAGCGCCATTCCTGTTATGAGAGCATTGTAAATTTTGTCTTTCTTAAACCCAGGTATCATGTCTTTATATTACGCTTTTATTTATACTAATTCAATGTCATTAATATAATACTTTAGTGAATAGCTTTATTTCTATTTACAGCTTTAATTCTATCGCTAAACCAAGTATTAAGTACCTTATCTTCATCATCAACAAGTATTCCTGTCTTATCTTCGGCTACTTCATATTTACTAACGCCGTAAGGAACAAACTGGAAAGTATCGACTATAGAGGACAATCCTTGTTGCTGAATCCATTCTCTTTTTGCTTTCTCTGTCTCTATATTCATTTTATCTTTTACATCTTGAGGGGTATTAGGAGGAAAACGAGAACCTGCAGTTATAATGCCAATCCTATACCCCATTTCTTTAAACTGATGCATCATAGTTATAAACTGAGGAATAAGAGCAGCTTCCTTATATACATCCGCATCATTAGCATCAAGTCTTTGGAACACGTTTAACTCTTTGCCTTGACTATAGCTAGTGACTTTAGGTTTAACTCCATATAAATCGGCTATGGTACCGTCCATATCAAAATATACAGTGCGTCCCGCATCTTCTTGAGTGGGTATATAGTCTTGAGACATATCTTGGAGTAATAGTTGTTGTAGCATATCCCTATTATATCGGACTAAATAAAAGTATGCTATGTTAGAAATATGACGCTAAGGTTTCGTGTGAGATATTTATGACGCTAAGGTTTCGTGTGTAGTGTGTGAGGACCGTATAGTGTAAAGCAAAATATATATGCTTAAACACAGTAAAAATGGCTCAGGAGGTAATTATTATGAGCAAGATTAAAAATATTTTAGACAAAGTTATTAATAATAACTTTAGCGAATCGTTTGTAACACATATGAAGAATGCAATGATGATGTCGTTCTTCAAACATCAAGACAAACGTGGTAATGGAAATATCAATAATTATTGTGGTAAGATATCTATTGATATGATATATAAAGAATTAGAAGCATTTAAGGAGGATGCTAATACAGAACACATGGTTAATGTGGCTAACTATGCTATGATTAGATATATGTTCCCACAAAATAAAGAATCATATATTCCTACTGATTCAGATAAATCAACATTTAATGTTGGTATTACTAAATCAGTTATGGAACATCTTCGTGATTACTTTAATGAATATAACTAAGGAGGTATTGTATGTTTAACAGACAACTACAATCATTAAAAGAAGCCCTCGGTAATGATACTACTGAGAATGATGTGTTTGTAACTCTTACTAAAGAAGAATTACAAAGAATCTATGATATATTAGCTTTGTATGATAAGAATAATACTAAGTTAATTAATAAAATTAAAAGCTTTATTAAGGAGGTGTAATATGAAAAAAGATATTACTTCATGGAAGCTTGACTTATTGTGTGAACAGCTTAAAGTAGCTATTCAGAATGAAGAAGCATGTAAGAGATATGAGTCAATATCTCGAACATCAAATCGCCTTGCTAATCAGGAACCTTATATTTATAAAGGAACTGATGGTAAGTATCATTGGGTTCGGTGAACTATTGGAGAGAGTTTAAGAGATATTAGATTGACTTCACTCTAAAGAAAATCCTAACTGGAAGAGTTTTATAAACATTTACTTTATTTATTAAGGTACTATGAAATCTATTTACGCACTCAAAACAAGTGTTCAGGACAGGATCGGTACTCTTGAAAACAAGAATGACCGTATTCAAAACGATGCTTCTCTGTCTTCTAATACTAAGAAGACTCAGAACTACCAAATCACCCATGAGCTCAAACTACTTACAGCTGTAGTGTCATGTCTTGATTATATGTCTTTAAATGGTATAGAGGAGATACCTGAAGACTTAGAGAAAGACGTTAGAGCCATAATACCTCAGGAGGTTAAGAAAACTATAATAGAGGTACATGAAGGTGATAACGTTATCCAGCTGTTAGATAAGTACAGTAGTGTCAAGGACATCTACAAGAAGCTTACAAAGGCATGTGACGATGCTGGATTAAAGATTGTAGGTCAGGATATCGTAAAAGCTTAAATGAACTATTGGAGAGAGTTTAAGAGATATTAGATTGACTTCACTCTAAAGAAAATCCTAACTGGAAGAGTTTTATAAACATTTACTTTATTTATTAAGGGGTAGTATTATGTCAATTATCAAATCTATCCTTAACAACACAATTTCTAGGATGGTTACACGTAATCGTGTACTCAAAGCAACCGGATGTTCTATCGAAGACTTTGCTGAAGTGGCGAATAACCCTGATGGTATTGATTGCTTCATCAAAGACTTCCGTAGAGAAGGATGGTGTGATACAGAGCTTCGTTCTATTCTCGATACTCTCTTCCATCTCAATAGAGCAATAGATTGCTATGGTCAATACTGGTTCTAATTAAAAACATTACATTACATATCCTCAACACATAGTGGCTCAGTGTATAAATAAAAGCTGTCTGCTATTGAGAGGGAACTTTATTATCTAGTCTTTAGGAGGACTATTATGAAAAAGAATGTTACAATTACAGTAGGAGAAAAGGTATTTGAATTGGATGACTTTGCAAGAGCCATATTACAGGACGCTTTGGAAGCTTCGTACCTTAGTTAAAGAACTATAAGACTATTGGAGAGAGTTTAAGAGATATTAGATTGACTTCACTCTAAAGAAAATCCTAACTGGAAGAGTTTTATAAACATTTACTTTATCTATTATGGAGGACTATTATGAAAAAGAATGTTACAATTACAGTAGGAGAAAAGGTATTTGAATTGGATGACTTTGCAAGAGCCATATTACAGGACGCTTTGGAAGTGAGATTCTTCGTACCTTAGTTAAAGAACTATAAGACTTTGAATAATTAAAATAAAAATCCCGCTAGTCGGATAATAGGCTAGCAAGGAATACACCATGGCACTAAGCTATGAACCAGTACTCAATGGGTACAACATTTGGACAGCAGAGGTATTAATCCCTGTTTATGGTAAGAGAAAGGATGGTTCTAAATACCGTACTTTTATGAGAAAGAGTCTTAACTATACTGATGTTAAGTCTTATTGGAGATACGAAGAAGACCCTATTACAAAGTGGTGGTGTCTCTATCGTATTGACAATGCTACAAATAGCAAACGATTGGTCTACAAAGAAGCTATTCGTTATAGTCCTGAATCAATAATAGCTCAAATAAGTGCAAGAGAAATATCTTTCACTGATGCTAAACGATTCGAACAAAAAACTAGGGCTATCGATAAAAAGATAGCTCTAAGTCAAGCATGGTCTGTGGAGTTCGATGGCAAGAACGTCTTAGGTATACTAGCTCTAAAACCAAAGTGTACCTACAAAGAACTACTTAACATCATCCACAATGAAGGCGGTTATGTAGATTCTGAAGGAATCGTACATAAAGGTGAGGCTGTCAGCAGGACAGTAGAATTATAAAATAAGAAGAAATCCTATGAAGATGGCACAAGCTCCATGATGAGATTCATCACTCCGAACTGTTAAAAAGAGAATCAGTATAAAATTCTCAAACTAAGGCCTCAGTAGGTGTCGATTTCCTACAAGCTGAACGGTTGCAGCTTAAAACATTCCGGGCGGGTAGTCTGCTCAAATCGGCGCGCAAAAATACCATGTACGTACATATAAAATATTTTATAAAAATTTTTAATAATTACTTGATTTTTATTAAATAATTATATATAATTATTAAAACATTTTTATAAAAACGTTATACAAAAACGTTATATAAAAACGTTATACAAAAACGTTATATAAAAATGTAAGGAAAGTATTATGTTTAAGAAAGTAAAACGTTTAGCTAATACGTTATCAAAACGTATTCGTAATGATTTTTACAGATATGAAATATTTATTTGTAAAACAAACGATAACAAGGTACGATTAGTATTATATCCGTTACCAGAAGCGACGAAAGATGATGTTACAGGTATGTACAACTACATACTTGGTTACTGCGATGCTAAAGAACTATCGTTTGAAGATTTAAGTAGTAAAAATATATTACGTTTTGAATTTTAAGTACAGTTAAGTAACTATCGTACAGATTACTAACATACTAGTAGTCTGTATATACAGTTACTTAATAAAACATCGTTGTGTACGATGAAGTAACGTTTAGATACGTGTTAATACACGAAAAGGAGTCATACTATGACTACAAACAAACTCTCTACTCTTTGCGAAGAGAAAATCAACGAACTCAAAGCGTCCATCGCTGCGATGAAAACAAATGAAACGTTGTCTAAGGCAACACGCGGGACGCAATTGTACAAGATGGGTCGTGAACGTAGAGTTCTTCATCTCGTGAAATCGTTAGTTGAACAGTGCGACTCTAAATTGAAACTATCGGAAGAGGATATGGATACGTTCACATTGATTACTACGTTAATCAGCGAGCGTGCGCCTCGTTCATCTGTAGAGTGCAAGGAAGGAGATTCGATTACGGAATTGCTTACCAAGTATACTGAAGTACGTGATGTTTACGGTAAGTTAACAAGATACTGCGAATCGCATGGCTTGAAGATGGATTGCGCGAACAATAAAATCATAAAAGCATAAAATACAACAGCGGTTATCTACTGAACCACGATGTAGATAACCGTACTTATGGAGGTTAATACAATGAAACTCGAACTAACGACGGAAGAGACTTGTAGTCTCTTTAATGAACTTGAAAAAGAAGTCGGTCTGATGAAAGACTATTGCGCTGAAAATAAGACCAGTCTCAAGGAAGCGTTCGGCGAACATGCTGTTCATCTAGAGCAAATATACTTAAAACTTAAAAGAGGGTTAAAACAATGAAAAATATAGTACATTTCAATCATCGTGGTTTATTAAACACTCTAAAATTGGGTTATGAACCACTTTATGGAGGTTACTACATATGCTGTGATGATAGCTGTGGTACCCAAAGATTCTTTGAGCAGGAACCTGACCAGCAAACTGCAATAGAACGGTTCAAGGTTCTTGTGTACTGTAATACAGGTAGGAGTATATAAAATGAGCTGTAATAATGACACAGCTTATGAGGACGTGTTCAAACTAGGAACAAAAGAAGCGATTGTTTTTGCAGCAACCGCATACATCCTACGTGATAGAAAACTCTGTGCTGATTTTCAAAACACGTTTGGGATTAGTGTGAAGAAAGCTCAACAGAATGAACTTTCGGAAGCTCAGCAAAAATGGCTTTGGAGGACTGTCAACAAAGTCCTTGAGAGCTGTAAAATTGACATAGAGGACTGTTAACAAAGTAGAGTGGTTCTGTTGTATTATCCTACTTCGGAACTACTCTATTCACACTTGTTATTACACTTGTGTAATAACAGTTTTTCAGATTTCTGTCATAATGCAAAAACATCTTGGGAGTAACCGCAAAAATTACTTTCAAATGATTTTCAATCCATACAGGACAACAGCTGATATTTTCAGGAGGAAAGCTACGACGAAACTTTTTAATTTTTTGAGCAAAAACTACTCCCCCACGGAGTTTTTTGACAAGTATGATTTTTAAAATCAAATGCAATGAAAAATTAATATATATTAAAAAGCCATTTTTATTTTCAAGAAGATGAGTATATTAAAAACTTATTTCTTTATAATACAAAGAAATACCAGTACATTATTTCATATTCATGACGATACAGCACAATTTTTATCTCATTTGAGTAGAATATGAATTAATTGCTCGATTTTAATTGGAAATTAGGTACGCAAGATCGCTGATACAAACATCAGTGAAATTTACGCTGCCTACTAAAAAAAACAATGCTAAAATCCCAGTCGCTTCTAAAAATGTCGTCGGCACAGCTCTTCATTTTATGTCACACATTTATATCTCATTTTATAAAAAGTGCGACCCAATTGGCAATTAATATAGTTGCATATTCACTATACCGCAACATAATATTTTAGGTATATCATTTGAGCTCTAAAATAATTATAACCTACAGTGCTTGATTTTTTCAAAAAATGAAATTAAAATTGAAGTATAAATAGAGTAAAAATAACCACAGGAGGATATATGCTTAAGACAATAACATCATTCAGAAAACACTTACGCGATTACTACAATGTTCCAGGAACAGAAATAATCTCTGTAAGAGGCGTTAATGCTGTAATGTTTTCTGACAAAATCAAAATGTCATCAGAAGATGTCGAAAAATACCATCCTATTTTTGTATTGTACAAACGATGTAACTGGCAAATAGTGTTTCTCGGAATACCGAAAGCATTGTTACCACAGTCACAAGAAGAAATCATAAAACTGTTAGCTACAAACTTTACAGCAGAAGGTGTATATGACACACCATTACCTCAAACATATGCAGCCGCTGAAAGATGGTTCAAACGACACGATATCAAATATAACGACCGCTCATTTGTTTCTTCAGGGGAGGTATCAGCTACATTAAACCCACTTGGACATACTTCAACTATCCATAACGCAAGCATTTTCAAAGACTACAAAGGCCCATGGTTCATGTATGAATTAAATATAGAAGATGCAGAAACTAAACTTATCAAAGTACCTTATATTGAGTTTGAACCACTTAATGATATGGGAAGAAAGACGCAGATGATTCTTGTTAAGGCTCCATCAAACAAATACAGCTCCATCAAACAAAAGATGCGCACAGCATTAGTAAACCAAATAACATCATATGAAAAAATCATCGCATTCCTTGCTACATCTCAGTATGATAAAGCCGCGATAGCCGCAAACACATACATGTCTTTATTGTTCGAAAGACAGGGAACAGTAGATATAGAAGACTTAAAAGAGGCATACGCTAAAAACAATGTATATGGATTTACACAAAACCCGTGCAATCTAAAGTCTTCTCCGGAACAGATGCAAGAAATAGAGGATATGAGACATGAACTACATCATGAGATAGATAGACTTTGCCCTGGAGGTGCAGAAGTATCTACAAAACATGAAACTTCATTTGAAGAAGAGGCAGCTCATACACAATCAAAACTAAAGAATATGCAAGAAATATACAATAAGCGTGAGCGCCTCGATGATGTTCCCGGTATTGGAGTAGGAGAACTTCAGGATGATGATTGATAAGAGGAGATAATAATGGCAAGATTAGATGTAAAGGATGAATATAAAGGATGTCATGCTACAGAGTTAGCGCGGTATCAACAACTCGTCGGATTCTTGTTGAAGAATCCACAAGGTGCTACTAAACCTCAGCTAGCGGAGGCTCTTGATATGAAACTTAAAAATATTTACAGTCTTATTCATAATGCAGAATCTGTAGGTATTATGTTGTGGGAAACAGACGATGGTGTTATCGGCTTGTATAAAGACAACAGTGTTATAAACACAGTAAATAGAACACATTAGCGGAAGGTAAATAATGTGGTTTGTTATGTTTGGATTTATAATTGCAATAATAATTGCAATTATAATAGAATACTATAAGTAGTGAAAATACCGTAAGTAGGAGGATACAAATGGAGAAATTTAGTGATGGCTACAAAGAAGCGAAAGCTCGCGCGTTGGAATTGATGGATGATAATACATCATTAACATCAATTTATGAACAGGCTAAAGAACAGGATAACCGTGAGGTTATTGATTACTTGGATTCATGGTTCAATGATAGAATTGAAGAGGTTCGGTCTAGCTTCGCAGAAAGTGTTAAATACGAACTTGACCATGGGATTGATTCATATACCCTTGAAGATTTTGCAGCTCAATTAAGACGTATCGAAGAATGTATTGATGATACAGACTTTGAAGGACTTGAAGACGAAGCAGATAAGCTCGGGGTTTAATTGCTACTATAATAGGGGTTTAATTGCTACTATAATAGGAGGACATAAATGAAAAAGCTAATTGTTGTTGGAGAGGATACAGTTATATCAGGAGAGAACGTAATTGGATTAAGGGCCGTAGAAGAGCACTGTTTGGACGTTTGGTTATCAGATGGTTCAGTAATAGGCATCATTGTTGAAACAAAAGCGGAAGATATTCTCAAAGAACTTATTAAGTTTTTTATTCACGATGATTCTGTAGCTTATGCTATTGAAAATTCACATATGTGGGAAGATGAGGAAGAAGCTGGTGAGAAGGAGGATGGTATATGTATGTAACGCTCGAACGAGAGCTTGATGAACCATTCATGTATGAGGGAACCTGTATTTATATTTCTGTATATACAGAGTATGATGTCCATTCAATAAATAAGTACTATCAAACAAGTGTTACTTACGAGATAGATAACATCGAATGTTGTGATAAAGATGGCGACATTTATACCTTGAGTGCAAAAGCGCGAGAGGCTTTTATTAACCACATGGATTCCGGTATTAAACAACAACTGCAGGATTTTGCTGAAATGAATTCAGACTTTACAGATGAAGAAATTCAAGATGAAATCAGAGAAGCTATGTGATTAAGGAGGATTGAGATGCTATTTAAGAAATTGTATCATTACTATCATCACTATAAGATGTGGAGCTATATTGTAAAGCAACTTAGAAAGCATCCGGATGCACAGTTGTCACAACTCAAGTTGGATTACATAAAAGAAAACAACTATAAACATTCGACCCGCAGTAATTGTTATCTGTGTAGCTATGATATATCTACAAGAGCATCAGGTGAAATGCCATGTACCCGATGTCCGTTATATAAGAAATATGGCAAGAATTGCCTCGCTAAAGATTCACTATACCATAGCGTATATAGGCTTAAATTATGTGAAGAACGTATAGCCGCAGCGGAAAAGATAAGGGACTGCGTACTACCTTGGAAAACAAAAGTGGCGACGGAAGAAATTAAGGAGGAATAAAATGGAATTTGATAAGTCAAAAGTGTTCACTGTTCTCAATGCAAGTGAAGTTAAGATTGGAAGTAAGGGGTATTTTGCAGATGAACTCACCCTTCTTAAAGAAAGAGTATCTAATAAATCTCTGTCTTACTATGGAGAATTAACTACTATATGTCCTGGTAATAGGTCTAACTACTGTTTTGAGATGGATAATATATCGAATTGGCTTCTTTTCTACTTAGTTGAGGAACCAGGAGTGAACAAAATGACTAAAGACAGAGTTGAATACTTAAAATGCCCTGCTTGTAAAAGGACCTATTTGAAACTGGAAATAACATCCTATGGAATATGTAAGGACTGCCTTATAGAGAAATTGAAGTGCTGCGAGAACTGCGCTGATTATGATGGTCAGGACTGTGATATGGACAACGAGAACCGTTGCCGCTGTTTCACAGGTGATGAAAACGACGACTGTTATTGGAGATTGAAGGAGGAATAAAATGGAATTTGACGAGAGCAAGGTATACACCCCAATAAATGCAGACAAGGTGAAAATTGGAAGTAAAGGTTATTATGCTGATGACCTTAAAACCCTAAAAGAAAGAGTTAACTCTCATTCAGGACGATGGCTCGGAGAAGTAGATAAAATTTATGATACTGGTTTAACTTATAGGTTTGCCATTAAAAACAACACAAAGTTTGCCCTGTTCTATCTCGTAGAAGAGCCAGAAGAAAAGAAATATCGGCCTTATCATAATACAGCTGAAATACCTGACGGCGCAATGCTTAATATAGTTGTATCAAGTGATAATATAAGATTTCTTATTACTGCTGTAGAGGACAAAAGGGTGTATCTTGGTCCCCACGGATGGGTAGATTTGTATGATTTATACGAATACTATACATGGTCTAATGGTGCTCCATGTGGAGTAGAGGAGTAGGGAAATGAAAAGGATTAAGTATTATGCCTACTGTTCATTCTGTCACAGGAGCCTATCTAAGGTAGATACTAAGACCAGGCTTGGAAAAAGGTGCCCCTGGTGCTATTGGGGGACTATAGAAAAATGCTATATATATATATATACAGCAGATAAGAAGGAAGGAATTAAATGAAAAGAACTAAGCCATTTATCGTAGTAGATAAAAAATATTATTTAGGACATATAATAGATATTCCAATGACAGTGCGCGATTGGAAAGTGTGCGTTGATGAAAGTTTTATTATATTTCAAGCTGATACTAAAGAAGAATGTGAAAAATATATTGCTGAACGTGAGCGAAGATTGTGGCGTAAACATGCTTTGAAAAGATTTATATGGAGGTTATACAATGCAATTTGAAGATACAGAAGTGTGGGGATTTGAGCATGCTATAAGAGGCATGCGTAATCCTATGGAAAGCTGGGAGAAGTCTGATTCTGGTTATGTAGACAAGAGGTTCAATGACCAGTTCCATATTGGTCCTAATGACATGAAGCTTATGAAAAATCTTATATCAGCAGGACCTGAGCATAGGAAGTTCCTGCGGCAGATATTTATATCTGTAGACATAACAGCACCTCTCTACTGGTGGAAGGAGTTTGATACTTATAAAGTTGGAACTGTAAGCAATTCAACTTCAACTATGCACAAGCTGAAAGACACCCCAATTACAGTGGACTGCTTTGAGATGGGTGATTTTGCTGATACTACTGAAGAGAATAGCACATATAACCTGTACACAAAAGAGATGTGGTCAAAACTGATTGACCATTTAGAGGCATTGAGAAAAGAGTTCAATGAGACAAAAGACAAACGGTATTGGAAAGAACTCATAAGACTGCTACCAGAAAGCTGGCTGCAGAAGCGCACTGTCACAATGAGCTATGAGAATGTAGCAAACATATACTCACAGCGTATGAACCATAAGCTTACTGAATGGTCTAATGATTTTATTCAGTGGGTAGATAGTCTTCCATATTTCAAGGAGCTTTTCACAGTATGAAAGAATTAAAACCTGATTGATGATTTGGAGGCTATGGATTAAGGGTTATTAATCTTTCAAAAGTTATAAAATATTTTTGCAAAATACTTGATATTTTTTAATTTTTATTTTAATATTGTATTATCAAATGAAGAAATTCATCTGATATAAAAGTTCAAAGCAAGAACTTAGTACTATGAGCTACTCAATCGGTGATTAAGTAGCTCTAAACAAAGGATACTGAGACTTAGCAAAGAACTACAGGAGACACTTATATGTCACTTCTCGATTCAGTAAAAGCTGAGACAAAAGCAGATGGAGCTACACCAGTAGCCGAAACAAAAAAGAAGTCAAATTCTGACTACCAGAAGAAACAGCGCGAGCATCAGTATGCAGCTGCATGCAAAATCCGCGATTTCTTGAACTCAAAGAAGATTGAACTTCCTGAAGATGTAAAAGAAGAACTCGCATTCCTTTGCAAGGAAAAGAAATCAGGAGCTTCTTCATCAGCATTCGGTACACCGGTTATTTACCGCCTCTTTGGAAATACTCCGAAGAAAGGTGACAAAGTTACCGCGCTTAAAGTATTTGAAGTTTCCGGAAAAGGCTTTGCTGAGATGCGTCAGCTTATGAAGAAATGGAAGGAAAAGCAGGGCATTACTGTTGAGTACGATACAAAAGCGCAGGCTTATGTAATCAAAGACGGCAATATCCCGGCTTTTGAAGCTTAGGTTCTCACTCGCCTGGACTGTTAATCAATTGATTTCAGTTCAGGCATTTATTTTAATGGAGGCATGTCATAAAATGGAAAACATAAAACCAAAGGTATATATAATTGAAGATATACCTATGATTCATATATCTGAGTTCTGCCGGTTAGAAGGCAGGAGCATTCAATCAGCTAGGTATCTTATTGAAAAAGGAAATTCCATAAGAAAACTGAAGTATTTCCGCGACAGAAGTAGATTGATGATACCCATAGTTGAAATAGAAGGATATCCTTATACAAACAGAGGTTATTTATCTTCAGAATCAGAGGTTTATCATTACAGGAAGAATGAAAATGGTATATATGAACGCTTTCTTTGTAAAGAATGTTCGTACGGTAGTCCATGCCAGAAAAGAATCACAGCAGATGCATTAATTGTTCCGGAAGGCGATTTATAAGATAAAACGTGAGTGAGAACACATATGAATGAAATAAAACTCTTTAGACATCAGGAAGCTGCTCTTCAGAAATATAAAGATTCTTCTGAGATTCCTTTATTTTTTGACCCAGGCTGCGGAAAAACGCTTACCGCTTTATCTATAGCTGCTAATAAATTTCAGAGGGGTTTAATAGACGCTCTCCTTGTTATCGCTCCTAACGGAGTACATAAGCAATGGGCTACTGAAGAGATTCCGAAATGGATGAAAGATGTAGAAACAACGGTACAGTGGCGTAAAAACAAGAAACTCTTTTTCGTTGAAGGAAAATTAAATATTGTATGTACGAACATAGAGCAGTTCTCTACTAAGACAAGATATATGGATTATGTAGAATGGTCTAATTCTCACAAGACAATGATTGTTTTAGATGAAGCTACTCGTATCAAAAATCCAAAAGCTGTCCGTTCACAGAGATTACTATATGAGTTCAATACAGTCGTTAGAAGAGGAAAAACAATTCTTTCTTCAACTCCGAAAACAGTCGCGAGAGCAATTCTCACAGGAACTCCTGCAACTAACGGCCCATTTGATGTATGGAGTCTTTTTGAATTCTTACACCCAGGATATTTCGGACTTAATTGGTATGGATTCCAAAACAAGTACGGAATGTTCTATAGTATTTTAGTAAATGGAAGAACTATTCGAATTTTAATAAATGAAGATGCTTGGCATAAAGTTCATGATTCTTCTTCATTTGAAGAGGCTCAAGCCTTATATGGAGTAACATTAAGTACATATGATGTGATTAAGTCACAGACCTCATATGAAGGGCCTTTCAGGAATGTAGACCAATTAAAACAGAAGATGCTTGAAATAGCTATGTTCGTAAAAATTGAAGATTGCATCGACATGCCAAAGAGGACTTATAATCGAAAATTACTTTCTATGAGCCCTGAACAAGCAAGAGTTTACTATGAACTTGAAAAGTACTATATATCTAAATATAAAGATGAAAAGGTTGAAGCTAAGTCAAAGATTACAGTATATATCAGGTTACAACAAATAGCTTCAGGATTTGTTTCATCTGAACAGATACCGGAGACAGAAATTGATGACCCTCCTCCAAATAAAATCACTTGGTTTGATTCTTTACCAAAGATTGACCAGCTTCTTGTAGATGTTGAAGAAATAGTAGGTTCCAAAGATAATCCTACAGGACAGGTAATCATTGTATGCCATTTTAGTGCTGAAGCTGACAGGATTTTTAATACACTTATTGAAGAAGGATACAAAGTTTGTTTACAGACAGGATGGAAGAAAGTAGGTACACTAGAAGCCTTTAAGCAAGGTAAATTCAATATACTTGTAGCGAACATACGTGTTATATCTATGGGATTTAACCTTCAGGATTTATGTCATCATATGATATTTTACTCTAATACATTCAGTCTTGAAGATAGAATCCAGGTTGAGGCGCGTATCTACAGAACAGGGCAGAAACAAACATGTGTTTACATTGACTATGTTATGTCAGACACTATAGACATGAAAGTGTACGCCGCTTTGAAACAGAAAAAACAACTTGCTGATTATATCAGGGATGTTCCTCTTGAAGATATGTTAACTAAGAGAGATGAACTATTTGATGATGAATATACTATCAGAAGTATTGATGGTGAAGTATGTATATTTTAAGAGATATAGTTTATTTCTTTTCAGCAGTGATTTTATTATTTTGCGTTATAGCTTTATCAGAGACTAAGAGGGGTCTTGAATCTGAGAAAGAAAATCTACAAAGAGAACTTCGTTATTACCAAGAGGAGAATGCTCGATTGGAAAGATTAAATCAACAAACTACGCATTTATTGCTGAATGGCTTTAAGGAGGATTAAATGTTTGCTTTTTTTGGAGTACTCTATATTATTTATTTGATAATACAGGGTTGTGCATTATTTTATGATAATTTTCATTCACATTCAAGTCATAAGAATCAAGGTTCTATTCCTATAATGGGTATTGATTGGACAGAAGATTCTTATGGCGCAGATATCAAGTCTATGAAGAATAGCTTAGAACATCTTGAAAGGGAGACACATGATGACTTCGGAAAATGGATTAGAAGTTTCTAAATTAAAGCTAGTTTCTGCGTATCTAGGTTGTAATGGATGTTACTATGCAAATTATGAAAGATGTCCAGGAGATGAAGCAAATGAACAAGGATTAAAGAAGGAATTTTGGCCTTGTAACACTAAAGAGCAATCATTTATATTTGTGGAGGATAAAAATGAGTGATTACGAACTTGATGATGTAGATGTATCTGTAACATCCGGAATGATGAAACAAATACAGTCACATGTAGAAACATTGAGACAACTTCAATGGGAAATGATTTCAGCTGAAGAAGCTTTCAAGCAGGCTGAGAAGAAGTACCTTGAATATAGCCGCAATGTAATGCCCGACCTATTTAAGAACAATGGGTTGGATGAACTAAAGACTCAAGATGGAGTAACTGTACGCGTCATTACAAAAACAAATTGTTCTATCAATAAGAACGAAAACGACCGTAAGAACGTAGCTAAGTGGCTTGATGAACACGGCGCTTCCAATCTTGTTAAGTCAGAATGTATTGTTCCTGTATCTCAGCTTGATAAACTCAAAGACGCTGGAATTACTTTTGAAAAAGTTGATACAATAAATACAAACAGTGTTAAAGCATTTGTTCTTGATGAGCTTGGTCAGAAGGGCAATCCTGCTACCATAACAAAAGAGGATTTACCAAAAGGTTTGAATTTCTTTCAGTATGATGAAATGGAGGTTTTAGTATGACAGTAAAAGACTTAAAGAACTATTTAAACATTTTTGAGGATGAAGAACTTGAAATAAAGATTCGCGTCAGAGGAACGAACACTAGTTCCACATCTCTTGTGAATCCTGAGGATTTCATCATAGAAGAAGGCAAAGGACTTCATGATAAGAAGTATGCTATTATAGATACTTCTTTGGCAGCAAGTATATAAGAGGTACCTAGCACCTCTTAAAATATCATTATAGGTTAGCGTACTAAACACGCTAAGGAGGTTACTTATGAAAGTAACAAGAGAAATGACATTTGATTCAGCTCATATGCTGTCTAATTACGTAGGTAGATGTCATAATTTACATGGTCATACCTATAAGCTTCAGGTTACTCTAGAAGGTGAAGTAGAAGATGAGACAGGTATGGTAGTGGATTTCCAGACACTAGACCAGTACATCCGCTCCGTCATCGATTCTTACGACCATGCTATTATCTTCAGTTCTGAAAAATACCGTAAGGAACCCGAAAACGAACTTCTTCACTGGGCTGAAGAGTTTGATATGGATTATATCATATGTCGCAGCAAATGCACAGCAGAAAATATTGCTTCTGATATTTGCTACGATATTCAACACTTGGTAGGCGAACTTTACAAGGTTACATGTAAACTTTGGGAAACTCCAAACAGTTTCGCGGAGACAGTATGAAAATAGTTGAAGTATTTCGTTCTATCCAGGGGGAAGGTAAGTGGTTGGGTACAGATGTAATTTTCATACGCCTTCCTGGATGCAATCTGAAGTGTCCTTTTTGTGATACAGACTGGTCAAATACTAAGGAAATGTCTTATGAAGACCTCAATATAGAGCTTCACAAATATCCTACAACCAGCCATGTTGTAATCACAGGAGGAGAACCTACAGTTAATCCTGAATTTAGAACATTGTGCTATTTCTTAAGACATAAAGGCTATTATGTACATGTCGAAACAAATGGTACAAGCCATATTCCTTACAATTTAGTTGACTGGATTACGGTTTCACCTAAAGCAGGCAGCGACTACAAGTGTGAAGTAATTAATCCTTCTGAAATTAAGCTTGTAGTAACTCCTGATTTCAATTATCAGGATGAACGTATTCAAAACTTGAAAGAGAAAGGATGTGCTATATGGCTTCAACCTGAAGGTTCTCAAATGAAAGAGATGTGGAAAAAAGCGTATGATATCGTAATGAAAGACCCTTATTTCCGCGTCGGAGTCCAACTCCATAAACTTATAGAGGTACAATAAATGAAAGTCGTTAAAAAACAAATTGTATATGATGCTTTTGAAATCAGCGTAGATAATCTTGGTATGATTTCAGAGCTCTGTGGAACTGAAAATAAACTCAGTATTACAATCGCGGGAAATTTACTGACAGGAATGGTAAACAGTCAGAAATTTAATACAGGAGACTATCTTCTTTCATATAAAGAAGGTGATAAGCAAGATATTCTTATTATTACAGCAGCTGAATTTAATAAGAATTGGGAGGTTAAAGAATGAGTGATATTTGGGCTGATAACAGAAGAGATGAACATAAAGTCGATTTTAATATCAGTGAACGTCAAGGTGTTGTAAAAGCATTACTACAATCTATTCCTACAGAAGATGCCTCTCGTGAAGGTCTTTTGGAGACACCAAAACGCGTAGCCAAGATGTATGAAGAACTGTTTGCAGGTTATGAAATGGATTATCATAAAATTCTTTCAAAACAGTTTACAGTAGATGGGGCGCCTTCAAAAATAACTGTAGAAGATATTCATTTTTACAGTATGTGCGAACATCACATCATGCCTTTTTTCGGCACAGTATCTGTTACATATGTACCGAAAAAAGGAGGTAAGGTAGTAGGTTTATCTAAACTCGCGCGCCTTGTAGAATGCTTTGCACGCAGGCTCCAAATACAAGAACGTCTCGGTAAACAAATTGTTGACGCGATTGTTGAATGCCTCGACCCAGACACAGTAATTGTTATCATTGAAGCGGAGCATACATGTATGACAGCTCGAGGTATTAACAAACCTGGTTCAAAGACAAGGACAACGACATCGTACAAATATCAGGAGGAAAAACATGAGTAGAATTTTGGTACTTGCGTCTGGAGGACTTGACTCTACAGTCCTTCTTTATAAGGCAGTAAGAGAAGTAGGAGCAGAAAATGTAGTCGCCATGAATACATTTTATGGACAAAAGCATGCTAAGGAACAGGAATATGCTGAATGGCAATGCAAGCATCTTGGGGTAGAATTACACAATGTGGACCTTTCACAGATTTTCAGTTTCAACAAAGATTGTTCCGCATTGCTTAAAGGTTCAAAGTTGGATATTAAGCATGAATCTTATGCTAAACAGCTTGAAGAACTCAAAGCAGAAGGTAAAGCGCCTACAGTTACAGCTTACGTACCTTATCGTAATGGTCTATTCCTTTCATATGCAGCCGCAGTAGCTCTTCAACTCAACTGTGATATTATATATTATGGTGCCCACGCAGATGATGCCGCCGGTAGAGCCTATCCTGATTGTACAGAAGAATTTATTACAGCTCAGGCGAAAGCTATTTCAGAAGGAACAGCGGAAAAAGTACAGATGCAAGCCCCTTGGTGGAATTTGAATAAATCTGGAGTGGTTGCTGAAGGGATTAAACTTGGGATGACCCATGAAGAATTTGAACATACATGGTCCTGCTATGAAGGAGGAGATAAACCATGTGGAACATGTGGTACCTGTATTGACAGGAAAGCAGCTTTTACATCAAATGGTATAAATGATATTGACTAAATTATTTTGATAACCGATATTACTTGAAAATTTTTTCAAAATAATTTATATTAATTATAAGTTTGTAGTCCATTTTGTATTCCTTTGGTACTGAAGCATTGTGCTTGATGTTTCAGTACCTCTTGAGAATCTCAATAATTTGGAAGCTTTAGACTATCTTTTCCACAAGGTTGCCTGAGGTTGTTGAGATTCTCAAGAGGTATTTACGTACCTCAGAAGTATATCATTTTATCGGAGGTTTCTCATGAAAGAAGAAACAAAGACACAAGAAGTATTGGATTTCTTAGATGCTGTTGAAGGACAGGGATTTGAGAATATGGAACAGGACCAGATAGCTATCCCTCGTCTTAACATTTCTCAGGCACTTTCTGAAGTTGTTCAGAATGGTCATATGGAGCAGGGCCATTTTTACAACTCTCTTACAGGTAAAGATTACGGCACAACGATTCAGCTCGTTGTTTGTTGTTTTCAGAAAGTATGGGTTGAATGGAAAAAGAATCAGGGTGGTTATGTAGGTACTTATCCTATCGGCGGTCTCGAAGGAGTAACTGGAGATAACTTCAAAAAAATGGAGCATAAGGATGCCGATGGTAATATCAACGATGTTATTGAAACATGGAATTATCTTGTATTTCTTCCTGAACATCTTGATGATGGTCTCATGGTATTCAGCTCAACTCGCGGTAATTTGAAGTACCTGAAAAGCTGGAATACACAGATGCGTTATTTAAGGACACCCACAGGAAGACCAGCGCCTCTTTTCAGTTCTATCTGGGAAGTTTCTACAGGAAAAGATACAAATAAAGCAGGAAATAAATACTTCAGCTGCAACAAAGATGGCAAATCATCATTTGTATGGAAAGGTTGGGTATCAAAAGATATGTTTACAACGTTTATTTCTCCCGCGCGTGAAACTGCTGAACAGACATTAGCTCTTGTTGACAACAGTCAGGATATACAACAAATTGAATCTTCCGAATCAAGTGAACCTATCGAAACTGTTGAAGGTTTTTAATTTAAAACACCTATAAACTTTGACTCCCTCCTTAAGAGGGAGTTTCTTTTCGGACTACACAATGGCTTATAGTAATAATGATATTTTAGCTTTTTCAGAATTATTTAAGGGAAATACAAATGCTTATGGAGTAACTGAAGTAGGTGAAATAGTTGATGGAAAGGCTCAATCTAAATCTACACTTATTTACGGTGAAGTTACTCCCGCTGTTATAAATAGGCATTTAAGTGGTTCTTTATCTATAGGCCTGTCTCCTATGCAGGAAGACGGGACCTGTTTTTTCGGAGCCATAGATATAGATGATTATAAGTATGATTTAAACGATGTAATTGCTGCGATTGAGGACTTTAATATTCCTCTATGCCCCTGTTATAGTAAATCTAAAAAATTACACTTATATATCTTTTTTGAAGAACCGGTAGCCTCAGAAGATGTAATCAACTTATTAAAGTGGTACGCTACAGCATTTGCCTGTAATAAGAAAGTAGAAATCTTCCCGAAGCAAAAGAACGTTTCTGATAAGAATAAGTTCTACAGTTGGATAAATCTTCCTTACTTCGACTCCAATAATGAACAAAACCATCGTAAGTATGTAACTAAAGAAGGACTTCTTCCTATTGAGGATGCTCTTCCTAAGATGTTATCTAAAAAGATATCTTACAAAGAACATAAAGCATGGATTGATGAATTTAAATATCACGATGCGCCTCCTTGTATATTAAGCGGCGTATTATTACGAGATATAGGACCAGGACAGAGGAACAACTGGCTGTTTTCTTGTGGTGTATATCTTCGCTTGAAAGATGAGAATTGCGACTTGAGAGAAGAATTAACAGAGATTAATGCTTCTCTGAAGCAACCTATTTCCGAAAACGAATTGAATAATACAATCATTAAAGGGTTTAATCGTAAGTCATATTTTTATATGTGCGCTGCAATGGATAGATGCAATAAAATTGCTTGTACACAGCAGGAATACGGTATCGAATCGAAAGCATCTACAGGGCTCGATTTTGGAGATATGACACAATATATGACAGACCCTCCTTATTACGAATGGATTGTAAATGGCCAAAAATTAACTTTTTGGTCTGAAGCGGAAATATTAGGTCAACGTAAGTTTAGAGCACTCTGCATGAGACAATTACATATTGTTCCCCGTACTGTAGATGATGGAAGATGGTCAAAGATATTGACAAGAGCTTGTGAAAATATTACTGTTGTGCATCCTACTATAGATACAGGTGATTTTACAACAGGTTCTACATTCTTTGATTTAACTTGCGCCTTCTTTAACACAAGGAGAAAAGCAGATAATGCTACTCAAATAACAATGGGTCGCGTCTTTGTTGATGAGAAACAAAGAGAATACGTATTTACAGCAAAAGCATTTGTTGATTTTGTAGTAAATAAGAATGATTTTAAACAGTACGCCCCTATTGAAATCCGTGTAAGATTACAGCAATTAGGAGCTCATAAGGAAGGTTCTTATTGGAGAATACCAATTGATTCTATACCAAAGGCAGAAGAACCGGAAATAAAAATTGATTTTAGAGATAAAGAACCTGAAGTAGAGGATTTTTAGAATGAGTAATTATGATTTAGATATATATTTAGCTTCTGCAGGTACAGGAAAAACATCTACACTACTTGACATTATTGATAAGCATCTTGAAGAAGGAGTTCCTATTGAGCGTATAGCCTTTGTTACTTTTACTAAGAAAGGAGCGGAAGTAGCTCAATTAAGGACTGCGAAACGTTTTGGTTTTGAATTGAAAAGACTCAAACACTTCCGTACGATTCATAGTATGGCGTTCCGTGGATGCGGAGCTTCTCGCGATATTATGATGGATTTTCAAAAATACAAAGACTTTGGGAATAAAGCAGGATATAATTTTGGTCTTCTGGGGCTTGATTTACAGGAAGGCATAGATTGGAATCAAATGAAAGACCAACAACTCGTTACAATAGAACAACTCTATCGCAACAATAGGAAATATTGTGAAAAAATCATGGAAGATAGGGTTGATTACAAAGACCTTGTTACTTACATGAAATTGTATTTACAATATAAAAGAACATTCGGTTATAAAGATTTTACGGATTTACTTGAAGACTATATAGCTAAAGGTCTTACCGAGGATGTAGATATCGTATGTTTGGATGAAATGCAGGATAGCTCATTACTACAGTGGCAATTGGTATTTCAAGCATTTAAGAATGTTAAACATATGTATGTCGCCGGAGACTATAAACAGGCTGTATTTAGCTACGCAGGAGCTTCTCCTGAAATTCTTCTCAAATTAAGAGGGCGTCAGCATATGCTCGAAAAGAGCTATCGTGTACCTTCTCGCATAATGAATTATGCTCAACATATTGTTGACATAATGGAAGTATCAGATGGAAGCCACGGGGTTTCTGTTAAAGAAGGAGGGTTTGTAGATGAATATGTTGATATTGATGACTTGACTCCTGTTTTTGATATTAATAAGTCTTATTTCTTTTTAGCACGTAATAAGAAGTTTTTTAAGTATTATGAGAACTGGTGTCGTAAGAATGGTATTCCGTACAAAATAAAAGGGGTTCCTGTTTTTTCGGAAACAGACAAGTTTGAATACAGAGAAGGAAGAACAAAGGAATGGGACAAAGAGAAACTTGATTTCGCGAGGTACTGTTTTAAGAATGGTACTTTTTATATGGAACCTAATATTAATATTTCTACAATACATACTGTAAAAGGAGATGAAGCAGATATAGTTGTATTAATGAGTGATATTAGTAAAGCTGTAGCTTCTCAATTAGATTTGGATGAAGATTCAGAGCATAGGGTTTTCTATGTAGCTGTTACAAGGGCGAAAGAAAAATTAATTATCATTCAACCTCAAACAAAGACTTTTTACCCTTATCTTTTTAATTAAAATCAAGAGATTTATTGCGTAAAACTAAAGCAAAATGTTATAAAATCTATTAAAATTAAAATAATCAATAGAAAGATATAGATAATTTTTAATTTTGAACAGGAGTATACAATGATTTATGCGGCTGTAGATATTGAGACGAAAGACCCTCACCTTAAAGATTGGGGCCCAGGCTCTATCCGTAAAGACGGAAAAATAATAGGTATAGGGTGTTACTGTCCTGATAAAGGAATAGATGAATTTTTTCACCCTGAAGACACTCAGATAAAGGACTTGTTAAGAGACCCCTCAATAGGAAAAATCTTTCATAATGGCGTTTACGACATTGATTGGATTGTCAATGGAGAAGGTCTTGATATAGCAGGTCCTTGTGAAGATACAATGACTAGAGAGACACTTTTAGACTCATATGCTTTTAGTTATTCTCTCGATGCTTGTTGTAAAAGGCATGGTATTGAAGGAAAAAACAAAGGACAGACAATCGATGAATATTGGAAACAGGTTGGAGGACGAGGCAAGGCTATTGAGCATCTTGATGAAATACCTTTTACACTTGTAGGTAAATATTGTAAACAAGATTGTAAAGCAACATATGAATTATTTCAAGCTCAGCACTCTCTTCTTGTACAACAAGACTTGTTACGCGCTAATGATATTGAAGTAAGGCTTTATCCTATTCTCATGCACATGCGCAAGAATGGTTTCCGTCTTGATATGTCGAATTTATTTTCTTTAGGAAATCAGTTCAGTAATGAATATGAGACAGGTTTGAAAGAACTTGAAGATACTTATGGATTTGCTGAAGGTACGTTAAGTTTGAATGCGGCTAGTGATTTATATAAAATATGGAAACAAGAAGGTCTCCCTATAGAATATACTTCTACGGGAAAACCTTCTTTTGCTGCAGCAGTTCTTGATGATTGTCCTCATCCTGTAGCTCATAAGATTAAGCACTTGAAAGGGTTGATTAAAACACAATCATTCTTAGATTCATGGGTAGATTTAGCTATACAAGACCATTTGTATCCTTCTTTCTTTCCTGCTAAAAGAGATGATGGAGGTACTGTTACGGGAAGATGGAGTTCTCAAAACCCTAATCTTCAACAGGTACCCGCACGTGAAGATAAACACGGAAAAGAGATTCGTTCTCTTTTTATTCCAGAGGAAGGATGTTACTTAGGTGCTTTTGACTATAAGCAGATTGAGTATCGCGTATTTACACATTTTGCTTCAGGAGAAGGCGCAGTAGAGGCACAGAAGCATTTTAATGAAGACCCTAATACAGATTACCATCAAATGACAATCGATTTGATGGGATGGAACGATTTAGGTAAGGAAGGAAGACACTTAGCTAAGAACTTAAACTTCGGAAGTATATACGGACTTGGGCCTAAATCATTCGCGACAAAGTTTAAACAAAACTTATTACATAATCATCCGGAGAGAGACCCGGATAATCTGTTTCCTGTAGCCCAGTCGTTAATGAATGAATATTTTGCGAAAGTACCTTTTGTTAAACCGACATGCAATAAAATAATGGATGTAGGTCAGAGGCGCGGATATGTTAAAACATTAAGTGGTAGAAGACAGCGGATGCCTCTTGATAAAGGTACTTATAAATTAATTAATTACCTTATTCAGGGAAGTGCCGCAGATATACTAAAGAAAGGTTTAGTAGACGCATGGGATGCAGGAGTGTTTAATGTATTAAAATTACATGCTACGGTTCATGATGAATCGGTTTTTAGTATACCAAGGACGCGCGAAGGATTAGAAGCATGTGAGCATTTTTATAAATGCCTTGCAAATGCATACAAATTGAAGATACCTTTAGGTGTTGATACAGAAATAGGTCCTGATTGGGGCCACTGTAATGAAGATAATTGGAAATCATTTAAATCGGAGGTATAAATGAACAAGATTGATGATTATCAGAAAAGGGCGCATGTATTTGCGCAATACTTTCACAAGGGCACGGGACCTGAATGGTCTTATCCTGTACTGGGTCTTACTGAAGAAGCAGGAGAAGTGGCAGGAAAATTCGCTAAAATAATCCGAGACCAGAATGGCGAGATGAATATTAAAAACATCATCGATATTAAAAAAGAACTCGGAGATGTTTGTTGGATGGTATCGGAGATAGCTACATTGCTTGACTTAAAAATGTCCGATGTACTGTATACCAACATTGAAAAATTACAATCACGCGTTGATAGAGGAGTAATACATGGGTCTGGGGACAACCGCTGATATTCTTAATAAAGAATATTGCTTTGAATTTGATAAGAAACGACAGAATGCTATTCTCGTTTCTTATCATAAATATGGTCCTTCAAAACAAAATTTTAAAGAAGGTATGGTGGATGCTATAGGTTCTTTGAAAAAATGTTTGGAGAAGTTTGAAAAAACAGGTAACACGGAATATCTTATAGATGTTGCTAATTATGCAATGTTTAGATATATGTATCCACAAGGTAAAGAATACTATCAAGCTACTGATTCTAAGGATTCAGCAGGTATTGATGGCATTTGTATAAAAGAAATCCAGGAGGTTTAATTATGGCTGATTTGAACAGTTGTTCATTTACAGGAAGATTGACAAAAGATGCTACTATTGCTACAGTAGGGACAAAGGGAACGCAAATAACAAAATTCTCGATTGCGAACAATACGGGATTTGGTGATTTTGCGCATACTAATTTCTTTAACGTACAGATATGGGGTAAAGCCGGCGTAGCTGTAGCTCAATATCTTACAAAAGGAAAACAGGTTGCTTTAACTGGAGTACTTGAAAGTCAGAAATGGACAGGTCAAGATGGTGTTCAGCACGAGGGCTGGCAGTTAACCGCTTCTTCAGTAACACTGTTAAGTGGTACTAAAAATAACGAAGGTCCTGAAACAGTAGAAGCGGAGATACCCGCATTTTAATATGCAAGTAAAAGTGACATGCCTGGGGTGTCAATTCTTTCATCCAATAGAGGGGCACCCTGAAATATTTAGAACACTTCATAGATATTTATTGGAAGCTATAAATGGTTTAATAGAAATATCTGAAGAATGGGATAGCGCACCATTAAAAAATGGTGTTTATGAATTACCGGATAGTGATTGGGAGATTAAAGATGAGTAGAAAAATTTATTGGGCAGGGCCTTTACATGATGTTAAGGACCAGAAAAGAAATGAAGAATACGTAGAAAAGTTACGTGATGCAGGATATCAGGTGTATCTTCCCCAAGAACATGGAGTTTGGGAAGAAATGCTAGGAGAGTTTAACAATGATGAAAAAGCAGTCCGCAAGCATCTATTTACTCTTGATTTACAAGCAATGAAAGAAGCCGATATGTGTATTGCTTGTTGCGGGGATGTGAAAGACCCTAGAGGCCCATCAGAAGGAATGTTATGGGAAATGGGGTGGATGACTGCAGCAAACAAGAATGTTTTGCTCTTTAATGAAAATGACTATTGGAGGTTCAATCTTATGCCTCAATTTGGCTCCATTGTTTTCAACAATTTTGATAAGTTGTTGGAATATCTTGAAGGAGAATCATTCAAATGATAAACTACCGTAACGAAGCTGCGTTTAGTAAGGCACTCGTTACGGCCTTACGCAATAAAGGATGGTTCGTACAACGAATTGAATCAGGAGAAACAGGAAAAGGAATCGCAGATATTTATACCGTTTCTCCTACAGGCGTAGCCATGTGGCTTGAATTAAAAAGAGTTCACATGAATATACCTTCAAAGATTAACTTCGTTGATATACCATGGAGACCGGGACAGCAGGCTTGGTTGAGCGTACTTCATACATATAAGCAGAAGGTATTTACGTTAGCCTGTTTTGATAATGGTATTTTGAGGATACCTCACCACACTGTTTGGCAACAAAACCTTGTCTTGATAGATGAGTGTACATATTATAAAGATATAAGGAGTTTAGTAACATGACGGAACTGGTAATTCATTTAAGGAACGCTCTAAAAGAAGAGCTTGATGCTACCAACACATATGATAAATTATTATCCTGTTGTTCTGATGAAAGTATTAAGCCTGTGATAGAAGAAATTAAGAAAGACGAAATTAACCACCAAGGAAGATTGTTGTCATTACTTATGAAAGTTGACCCTTCGCAGTTAGAAACTTTCAATAAAGGATTAGCTCAAAAAGAATAATAAAAGCCTACTATCTCAACAGTAGATAGTAGGCTATTTTTATGCTATTTTAGAATAGCAAGGATTACTGCTGCTACGGCAGTCACAGCGGCGCCAACAGCAGTAACAATTCCTGTCACAGACTGAATACTGCCTCCTGCAATACATACCGCCGCAGTTCCTACAGCTACAGTGATAAGCCCCGAAACTTTAACAATCTTTTTTGTCTTATCTGTCATAATTTACCTCCTTATGGTGCTACAACAGCTTTGAAACAAGCTCTGAATACAACAGGCGATGTCTTAGACGGAATAGTAAGAAGAGCAACAGCTTTTGTTCCTTCTTCTCCTTCAACATCTTCGCCATCAATCTGCCATTTTTCAAATTCCCAACCATCTCCCGCAGTAGCAGTAAATATCTGCTTATCTCCTGCCAAAAGAGTATATGCCATAGGAGTTGCTGAACATGTTGTTTTTGCAACACCTGTAGCGTCCCATGCTTCCGCAGTGAATGATACAAAAATATCAGGTAGTACACATTTGATATTCTGTTTCGTACACTGCATTGTTACAGGGTCTGCGGATTCCTGTTCTGCGTACACCTGACATGCTGTTGTCATGTCAGCTGCAACAATAGTGGTTCCCTTACCCTGTGCATCAGTACCTACATACTGGTTAAGTGTCTGAGCTGTAACCGCCATAGTTACCTCCTTTTATTTTATTCTCCTGAATATTACCTTAAATGAACATTAACAGTAGGTACAGGCCCATACATTGTTTTTACTAACATTCGCATAGAGGCTAATATATACGTAGCTTTTTCCCAATCTATAACCGAACCTAAATCTATATCTACAGAACCATTATCATTTATAACAATAACCCAGTCGTTTGAAACTCCAGGTATAGACTGTGCATTATTTAATGCCTCCAAAGCTTGTTGTATATAGATAAGACTTCCAGGATATGCTGTTCCTTTAGCTATGCCGTTTAATAGAGCTCTATAGTACGTAGCATCAAGTAAATCAAACAATTCATCCACAGGTGTTATTGGAGTAAACTGTCCTCCTATAGAATTATCAAGCATTGAAAATCCATGCAGGTTCATATGTCCTTGCGGTAATTCCGAGAAAAAGAAATGCACTGAATCCACTCTTTGTACAAGTCCTCGAGGTATATTCATTATGGCACCTATGGTGTTTAGTTCACCTACAGTACATGTCATAATATCGATGTTATTGAAATGGTCTAATTTACTATCGAACATATTTTTTAGAAATTCATATATAGCTTTCATTATAGCAGAGATTTGAGGTCCGTTTAACTGTTCCCATAAAAATCTAAAAGGATGAATCATATATTATTCTCCGCTATAATAGATATATTCTTTGAATTGAATGTGAACAATTCATTTTCTGAGACGTTTACTTTATATGAGAACGATTCATTATCTCGGGAAACATCTACTCCCTGTACGTTTAATGTAGGATATACACTCTTTATTTTATCTACAAGCATAGCGGAAGTAATCTGTTCTCCTATTGTTATGTCTTTTGCAAGAGAAGCTATAACATCTCTTACATTAGTACTCATAGTTTGTCCTATTGTATCTTGTACGTATACCCTTACATACAGAGGTACAGAAGCAGGTCTTGTAATATATACAGAAAGTACAGAAGCATCGGCACTAGATACTCTATATTTTTGTACTTCTGAATATGCGTTACCTACAGTGTTACATAGTAAATAATTAAAAAATGTTCTAGCTATATTCTCATTCCAACCCTGAACAAGGAGTACAGCTTTTTGTGGGGGTACAGTAATAGCTGTTTCTCCTGTACCGATTATTTTCTCATTTTCAAAAGAATAGTTAAAATATATAGAACATTTATTTACGCCTTCTAGAGCTTCTATTTCCTGTGCGCAGCGAGCTTGAGGAGTATTTATGTATTGTCTATTCTGTATTCTTTCTCTCAGTGCGGGTATTGATTCAAGTTCTTGTCCTGGGACTGAAGCCTCCGTTATCATTTTTCTAAAGCCTGCAGGGTTTTCATCAAACTGCGTAAATGTATTTTCTATTAGTACATAACTTCCTGGTTCTTCTGATATCAAGTGCATAGCTACAGAATCGCCTGGAAGCAATGTCGCTTCATATGCGGGATGGAATACCACATTTTTCTCATTTATTTTTATTGTGCAAGATAGCGAAGTTGTAATTATACAATTAACCGCAGGGTTATCTTTATCAGTCGTAGGATTATTAGCATAAATAACACAGGGAATTGTTGTTTTAGAAGCGCGCTTTCTCCTGACCCCAGCTATATCCGCTATATTAAGCAATTGTCTCTCTGTAGATGAAGCTATATCAAAACATGTACCAACACTATAAATAAGCTTTTGCAGTATTGATACTAAATATCCTAAACCAAACAAAATCATATATAAAGGGTTGGTTTCATTGGCTTCAATATATATAATTTCACCCTTAGAATTTTTAATATTGTTAGCCGAGCAATAGTTATTAATATAACTAATCATGTCTGTGCAATTCTCAAGAGGCGTTTTAATTTCGTAATCTATGTTGTTTAAAGAAATCATTTATCCTACCTTATAGATATTAAGTACTATGTTATTATCTTCTTCTTTGTAGAGTGGAGTATAATTACTCTGAAACGAAGTAGCTCCTCCTAACTCCTGTATTCTCTGTTTAGCTTGATTGTCTATGTCAACAAGGGAAGTATCTTTTTCATAAAGTCCGCTCCAGTCTATACCCTCGTCTCTCATACCGGGTATTGAACCTTTACTTTGATATGCCGCGAGAGATGCCCTTTGGTCAGCCGTATTTCCTTCTTCAAATAAAAATACAGGGTATCCATTTACTACATCTATATCGAGGTTCCATTCCGTTTCTTTATTCGTAGGTACAATTAACATTACATCTCTCATATGATTATTATATTCTTTACGCCCTATTTATTCAATGTCCTATTAATCAGTCTTTACAAACGTTTGCCCTGCTGAAGCTATTTTAACAATAGCTACGTCTGTTGCGCTATCATGTTTTGGGCCTGTAGTACCATTAACTGGTATTTGTACCATATCTCCTTCACAAACAGGGGCTTTCCCATCCCATGTAGAAAACTGAGCCGTAGGCATTAATACCCCTGCTCCCATAGCATCCCCATTAGTTATACTACCAATAGAACCTGCTGTTATCTGTATGCTTAAAGGACCTGCATAAGGAGGTAATCCACAAACTTTAATGTCTGTAAGTGGAGGAGTCGTAATTACAGCTACACCTACACCATTCATTATTTGTAAGACACAACCTTGTACAGCTATGAGTTTTCCCATTATACTATCTCCACTTTACCACTTTTACCTTGTAGTGTGATTCCGCTTGAAGACATTTCTACTTTATTACCATTTGAATCCTGTATTGCTATTCCATTATCTGTAATATCTATTTTATTTTTTCCCCTAACAATATTTAATGACCCATCTTTGTTAAATGCTACGTCATTCAAAACTGTATCGAATTTCGTACCTGAAGATTGACTAAGTTTAAAGGTACCTTCTTTATCAAACGAAAAAACAAAATTGGATGTCATATCTTCGTTGGAATACGTCTTTGTGATTGTACCATCTTCTTTAATCTGTATATCTGTAGTTCCTGCTATTATTTGCAGTAAGCTTTGATTTATATTAACACAAGGTCCTTGAGAAGTACTTATACGTACAGAATCTTCATCGTAAGACACTGTATATTCTGTAGAACCTATAACAAAAGAACCTGTACCATCATGTCCTACACATACTTTTGTATTCCTACCATTACTTATAGGAATAGCCTTAATACCTCTGGAGTCAAACGCAAGCGCTCCAAACAATTGATTTAAAGTTTCTGTGTCGGGTATGCATGAGCGGAATCCTATTAGTAGGCATAGACTACCTATGTCATACATTCCTATATGTCCATATGCATTACCTATATGTAACACTTCTATATTTGTATATACGCGTGGTTTTCCATTCTTTAACTGAACTCCTGTAACTGAAGCTCTGTTTTTACCATCTACACTATTTATAGTACCTATATCTAATATGTCGAAAAAGCTCAGTCTATCATTTAGACGTTCTTTTTCAGTTTCCCCGGTAACTTCTATATAAGAATTACTAATTGACATCCGTTCCTCCTAAACACCAATAAATATCTCTAAATTTTCTCGCATATGAAGACGTCTCAGGACTATTTATATACCATTTCCAAGCCCATTTAAAAACATCTTTTTGGTCCTTTACATCTTCTAGACTTCTGATACTGGGTATAACAACTTTTTTTGTTACTTGGATAACATCGGGGTCAAAATTTTGGATAACGTCTAAATATTCATCAGATATTTGAGCTTTAGGGATTGTAGCTAGAGCGATTAAAGGCCACAACATTTCTGAACCACATGTATAGGTATTGCCTCCGTTTTTTGTACTTAATTCTCGAGGTCTCCAATTTACATCCCCATGCATTTTTTGTAAATCTTCTTTCGTAAAAACTAGTTCCACATTTTTATAAAAATTCTTCGCTATACTTGTTAGGGTATCGTGTAGATGTATTTCGTAATCCGGCCCTCCTAGGTTGGCTATGGTATTAGCCATAGCCCTCATGTTTTCCATAGGAGTCTTATTTTCATCATAAGACGCTGAACTTTTTTCTTTATTGCCGAACGATAAAGTTGTAGAACTTTTTAAAATCTTAGATGCCCTATCATACATATTTTGAGATACAAAAGCCTCCGCTGTTTTTTTGTCGAGATATTGGGTAGGTATAGCTAAAACAGTCATTTGGTTTTCATTTCCTACGGTACTGAATTTTATATCGATAGTAAGAACCCTATAATAATTATTAACATTTTTGTATATGTCTCCTACCAGGTTCGGAAGATTTGAACCATTAATAAAATTTGGAGGCATTACAAATAATTTCTCAGGAAGCAGTTTTGGATTCCATGGAGCTGTAACCGTTAGAGCAGGGCCTGAAAATGAAGCATTCGTGACCGCTCTTAAATCTATAATTTCTTCCTTAGATTTAGTATTTTCATCTATAGCCTTATTGTATATAGGGTCTAAAGCCATTATGTATATATCATTTTTTGCAATACTAACAAAGATTTTCAGAGGAATTGTCTTTATTTCTTTCGTAGTGCGGTCTACTTCTCTTATTTGGATATCTTTTCCCCATTCTTTAAGTGTGTATGTCATTTGCTGTATTAATGCATATCCATTGGCGACTCTCGTAGTGCCTTTTTCAACCTTTATTTTATAGTCCAGGTAATTTTCTTTCAAGTAATTATGTACTATTAGTTTTCCTTCTTTTTCAATATTTCCTTTACCATCATCTTTACCTCCCCCTGCAAATCTAACACATCTTGTGATGTATTCTCCTACAGTTACTTCATTTTCATTAAATACTATATCTATATAATCATTATTAAGGAATCCTGTTAGTTCACTAACAGTAACACATTCAAATACGGTTATACCGTCAGGACCTGGGGACTCTTGATAGCTTGAAAATATAGTACACGGTATTGTTACAGTATTTTTACGATTACTTCCTCTGGTACCTATTCCCTGGTATCCCGCTTCAACAACAAGATTAGTAAAATTACGAATGTTAACGCACTTGTTGTTGATACAAAAATTGCGTATAGATAATTTTAAGTTATATACACTATTATTAGGTATTAAAGAAAATGAAAACGTAATATCAGGTTTAATTCCTTGTGTGCTACAATTGATACTGAAAGTACGTTTTAATTGTGTTCCATATGGGTTCCGTATACTAGATGCCGACGTAGTTACATTTGATGGGACGCCACTGGGTGCAATCTCAGTATCTTGTATATTTGTGAATGTAACATTTATAATACGGTCATACAAATATGTCATACTTTCACCTCGAATGTAACATACTGTAGGTCATTTTTACCAATATTTTCTTTATCGTTAGAGACAAAACGAAAAGCGTAATTTTCGGCTTGGTTTAAATTCCATCCTCCTAAGCGCAATACAGACGTGTATGTATTTCCATTGGTATCTTCTACCTTAACAGACCACTGCAATAATTCTTTATACTGCAGTTGAAGTGTACTAATGTTTTGACATAAAGATATGCGTTCTTTTATTTTCTTTTTCTGTATTACTCTTTCTTTTTCTACTAGACTCTGAGGTAGTGTAGGATTCGAATCAAGCCATTCATCTAAGTCCAAGTCCTCCAAACTTAAGTAATATTGTACATAATCATATTCCCTATCGTATGTTTCTTTTATGAGAGGGTCATTCTGTGAGAGTTGAGAGACATACTTATCAAACAAATCGGCTTGTTCTTGTGTTGCGTCATCCCACCTAAATGATATAACTAAAGATATCCCTGTTCCTGGAATAAATGCGGATATCACATAAGGATTTTCTTGAGTATCTTCAAGATTTAATGCATATATTGTTTTCATTCTTCTGTCCTCACTTTTTGCAGCGTCATTAAAGAAACCTGTTCGTCTTCTACTATGTAGGGTTTAAACTCTTTTAGGCTTACTAATACGTGAACAGCATTAGTAGATTCTGCTACTCGCTCGAAATATAAACGCGTAATCTGTACTTTAAAAAATTCATTATTATCTGTCTTAAACCATACGGGTTTACGTGAGGCTGCACACGCATCTAAGTACTTCATTTGTAGCATAAGCGTAGGTTTAATCAACAACATATTGTCTAAATTAGATACAGAGGTTAAATATCCTTCGAGATTCCATTCCCGGAGGTGAGGTACAGCATTATCTGTCTTGTAGTCTTTACCATAAGTATCTTGAACAATAACAAGTGATTCGGATATATCTACCTCTCTACTTACTTTTACAGAAGTAGCATTGATTGGTATGCCTTCAATATTAGGAGACATCAACAATTGATTCAATTTATTCAATAAATCAGCCGCTTTTGATAATCCTGTTTTAGCAGTAGAAAAGAAATCACTTCCTACTACAGAATTTGCAATAAGTGACAGCGTTCCTCTAACAGCTTTTGTACTAGCAAGTAATGAAGTACCAAACATTACAGTTTTGTGCATAAAAGGAAGAGTGGTAACAGTATCGAGCCACTTATCAAAACCTTCGCTAATTTCACTATTGACATTAGTCTTCGAAGTCGTCCACCAATCTGAGGCTGATTTTACGCCCTCTATAAAAGATGATGCCATAATTATTCTCCTTTTTCCACTTTAACCAAAGCATTTCCTATTTTTTGTTCTGTGCCTAAACCAGTTGCTTCTATAATACGTCCTGAAGCATCAGTTATAATTTTACCAAAAGTTTTTACACCATCTGTAAGGGTAATGATGAGATTATTGGTACCGCCTTTTAAAAATTCCGTCGTGTCCTTGAGTACTTCATTGTTTAAAGCGAACGTATTATCTATATTCTTATGTACATCGCCATACAACGGGTCATAGGCAAAATATTTTTGTAGCTCTTCTTCAGAGAACAAGCCTGTTTTCCGAAGAGCCATAACCATAGACCCTGTGTTGCCTCCTTTAGCTGCAATTAACCTAGCTGCTGCTAACTTCTTCAATTCACCTTCGCTTAAGTTTCTTATATCTACAGTACCGCCAGATACCTGAAATATTTTTTTATATATAGGGTCACTCTCTACAATAGTATCTTTCCATGACCCTTTCTGCCTTGCCTCCAATTTCTTTACTTCATCGTTTATTTCTTTCTCTGTAGGTGTTTTGGATTTAAATTGAATACCATCTTTGTTAAAAGGAGAAAGAGTAGCTAATATATCGATATCGGCGAGGTTTGATATAAAAGGATATACTATATCCCACATAGAATGCATTACTTTTTGCGTTATTTTTAATATCTCTGTACCTATCGACTGGAATCCATTAATAATACCGTCTGTAAGTCCCTGGATAGGTTTATTGAAAATATTTTTAATATCTTGTACATCCTTATCATTATCCCACCAATTTTTTACTTGTTTCCAAAAATCTTTAAGCTTATCAAAAACGCCTTGCCAATTATTATCTGCTATCAACTCTATTATGTCATTAAGCCCGTTATATACAGGTTTACCTATTTTAACCCAAAGTTTATCAGCGATTCTCATGCCATTCCACTTAATGTTTTCTCCAATACTCTGGAACTCATATTGGTCTAGCTGGAAACGCTTACGTAGATTTTCATCATTTCTATTCGTCCATGTAACGCCTTTTTTTGCAGGATTTGTAATATCTTCATAACTCATATTTAGAGTGTTCATAGACTGGACGAGATTCTGTAATTCACTTCCCCCTATTTCCCCTAACAGATACATAATCCTGGACTTTTCCTCAGCCGAAGCTCCCTTCATATTTTTATATGCTTTATTTGCGATAGAAGCTACAGGGTCTCCTCCTGAGGTAGGGTTATACAAGTCTCCAAACACACCAAGCATAGAAGCTGCGACAATTTTGTTTGTATTTAACTTACCTACAGTATATAATCCTCTTGCGTCTGTAGTAAACGTATTTCTTAAAGATTCTAGAGAGCCTTTCCGTAATAAGGCTCCATAGTCTCCCGCTACAGATGCTCTGTACCCTGTATAATCCATTCCTGTATAACTAGTTAAAGGGTTTCCCATATCCATCATGTTGTGGAGTCCTTTAATAGTTATGCCGCCGATTAATCCTGAAAGCGCGAGAAATGATTTTATGACAGTACGCAATACTTTACCTAATACACGAAATGGTAAAAAAATTGTATCCATAGTTCCGCCTAGTAAATGGATAGTGGATTGCAGCATCTGTCCTTTTTCCTTTATTTTATTTTCACCATAAGTACCTACAGCTTGGGTTATTCCTGATATTCCTGCACCTATGCCTGAAGCTATTAAGCTAGCTCCTCCCGTCACGGGAGCTAACGCAAAGCCTGCTGCTATTGCTGCATTACCTATTTTAGTGAGAGGTTCTATGACTTTTCTTTTCCCATAATAATCAGCATAATGCGCTCCAAAAAAAGCTTCATTAAATCTCGCTCCTACCCCCAATACTTCCGAAGGTACGAGTCCTTTTAACGCACCTAACACTCCTTTAGACTGTTCATGTCCTGCATCAATCCATCTTTTAAAATCATACACACCCCCTACACTTTGTTTGAATGCATCTATAGCGTTTGTCCATCTTTTAGTACTTTCAGCTCCCTCATCTATTTTCTTATATAAATTGGATATAGCGTCATCTGAATGTATAGCTCCAGTATTAACCATATATGCATAGTCTTCGCCTTTTATCTTACCCCTTCTGTAGTCTTTGTATAAGCCGTAATGTTTAGATGCATCTCGGTCAAGTTCATGCTGTTCAGCAGCAATAGCTAACGCCTTACGCCTCATTTCTTCACGTTCATTAATTTTAGCTTCTCTTTTAGCTTCATCGAATGCATACTTCTGAGAGGCGATGTCGTAATCATTTTGTATATCTAAGGACTCCTGCGCTCCCCATTCCGGCTGCATAGACAGCGTGTTTTTAATATCTTGTATGACATCCAATCCTCCGTATCCCGCTCTTACAAGGGACCTTAAATTAGAAAAACTTTTATTAAACTTATTTTGTGCATTAAGAATGCGGGAACCACGCCATATTTGGTTTGTTGTATGCTCCCCGGGTATACCCAAAGCCTTGGCTAAGTCGGATTTCATAGAATCATTTGCATCATCTCCTAGTTTAGAGAATGCTTTTACCCAACGGTCTCTATTTAATCCCGCAAACTGGTTAATGGTAGTAGCCAATTGTTCATTCGTCTGAGATATTCTTTCCACTGTGTTGGTCAAAGAAGATGACAAAGAATCATTTATCCCTTGAGGTGTTATTTCGGCTTGAGTTCTAAGTTTTTCTGCAGCATCTCCTACTAAATCAGACATTACATCTTCAAGAGAAACACCTGGATTATCTGCAGGAACTTCATTACCATTATCATCATAATATTGACCATTAATCTTTCTTTCAGCTTCTTCGAGAGTCATTCTTTCCTCCAAAGTCAAATAGTTCGTCCTATCGTATTCTGGACCTACTTTTGTCGGGTCTCCTTTAATAATACTCGTACCAAATCCTTGCCCTCCTTCAAAAGGAGCAATACTAAGACCGGGCGTATTCATTACAACTTTTATATCATGTGCATAAGACGTGTTTGACCTAACAAGGGCTTGGGCTATTAACATAGATGCTTTTACGTCTGCGTTTTGGTCGTGATGACTAAGCCCCCACGCAGCCATGTTTTTACCTGTTAATTTCTTAAGTAATGAATCAAGGTCATTTGGTCCACGTACTGTACCATATATAGAGCGAGCTATATCAACAGTATCGATAACATCCATATCACGAATCTGATTATGAGAAAATAAGACTGGAAGGTCAAATTCCATAATGTTATGACCTGAAATAGTTGCATTCCCAATCCATCTTCTTAATATGCCACGTTCGCTTATTCCATATGTTGAACTATATTTAGCACCTTGTTGTTGCCTTAATTGTAACAAGGTGTCCGAGGTATATTTATGTATTAATCCTGTTGTTTTTAATCTTGCGTCTGTGGTTTTATAATAACGCTGTAAAGCATCTATAACTTCAAATTTATCTGTAGCGTTATTAAATCTTGTCTTAACAGCTGTAATAGCTATAGGCCTTCTAGTATCATCTGTTTCAATATCGAGAAATACTTGCGGCTTTGTTGAATAGGGACCTATCCCTGCAGAAGGAGTAATACTAAAAGATTTCTGCGCGTTCTTTAATATTTGCTGTTTAACTAAAGCATCTTCCTGTATAGGCTTACTCTTAAATCGTTCTAAGAAACTTTGATTCTTTCTAAGAGTATTATTAAACTTATTCAGCTCAGGTAAACGTCTGTTAATATAAGGCCGGAGCTGAGAATCTATATTAGTAAAAGATACCCGTTCAAAAAGAGGGCCGTAATTAGCGTTGTAGTCGTGCCGAGCAGATGCATATAAAGCCCCAGGGTCTTTTGTATCGAGAGTAGTAGCTCTGTTGCTTCCTTTATATAAATATTCGTAGTATTCAAGTTTTGCTAAATCTTCATTAGTGTAGTGACCTCTATCTATCTTGTGATGGAGGTCTTGAATGCGTTGAGAAAGTTTTAGGCGTTCTAGTGTGCTGAATTGATTCATTTCTCACTACTCTGCTTTAAGATATATGTTCTCGCGTCTAAGTAAAGAAGACCATCTACCATGTCTATTAAATCTTTAGGTCTTACATGAAGCTTATCTATATACATATAATACATAAACCGAACGGTACCTATCGTCTTCTTTATATAATCCTCAGCTGTCAGAGAACTAGATTTTGTAATAATACGTAAAAGAGTCGAGATGTCTCCAGCTTCTGAGGCTGCTTTCATTTCCATCTCGACTCTTTTCGCCTCTTGCTCCGGTGTTTCCGAATGAGACGTATTTCCTACCGCACTCCGCTTGTCTCTTAGTTTTCCGAAGGCGGCGTTAATTTTTTTACCAAAATACCGTAACAGAGTTTGAGGAGAATATCCAACAAGTAAGGCGCTCTTGAGAATTTAGCTCCAAGGTCGCCTCCCGTATAAACAAAGTCAAGCAAGACCTTATCTTTACGCTTGAAAACAACGTGTTTGTTCAAAATCATTTGGGATGCGAGACTCACGCTGTTCTCAAGAGATGCTTCTTCTTCGTAAAACCGGAGAAGAGTAAGAGGGTCGAGTTCATTTTCGCCTTCTTCAATATCAAGGGTAATGTCGTTCATCCAATTACGACTATCCTTGAACCCTTTAAGAATTTGATTAAATTCTTTACTTCCATATTCCATGATTTACCTCCTGATGGAATAAATACCCCTCAAGTGAGGGGTTATAAATTATGCTACGAAGTTACCTTCACCTGCGTCATATTGACACTTCCAGTTCAGATAATTCCATGTAATCTGATAGTTCGCAGCATCATTACCTGCAAGACCAAGAGGGTCTACATTAGCAACAGTGCATCCTTCAAACTGTACTTTAGTTTTCTTACCGCAGAATTGGAATACAACACAAAGTGTTGCACCTACAGAATCTCCTCCTGTCTGCGCTTGCTGTGCCTGTGCAAGGAATACCATGTCATATACCTTTGCGCCGCCTTCAACACCAATTGCCGAGTTTGCAGGACTGAGCATAGAACCTGCCTTATCTGCATCATCTGTAACAGGAGTTGAAACTTTAGCACATGTAAGGGAAAGGGTTCCTGTACGGTTGTTATTTGTAAGAGCAACGCCTCCCCCTCCAAGAATTGGAATTACCTGAGAAGAAGCTATCTGTTGTACTGCTCTTAAAAATTCACTGTCGAGGCGGAATCCCGCTACAGCGATACCGGTATCTGTATTAACAGATTGATTTGTACCATCACCTAATTTAATTAGGCTAGAAGGAATATTTAATACTCCATCTACGCTGTTATACTTATAAAATATATCAACAGCGCCTACTGCCTGAATACCTCTAATTATAGGCTGACTCATGTTATGCTCCTATGTACAGAGAACCTGTGATTTGTACCTTACGTACGTGGTCTGTATATGTAGCAGACCATGCGTTAGGGATAATAATTTCATCCTTATCTGCGGAAGGTAAATTCGCAAAAGCAGGTGCTGAAATATTGATACCTGAAAGACGACCTGAACCATCTACGCCAAACATTGGAAGATAAATATTCAATACAGATACAATGTTTCCATAGTTTATAGCGTTCTTTAAGAAATCAGGAACTGTAATCATCTGCGCGATACGAACCTTACTCATGTACGTTACATAAGCAATAATCCACGAAGCAGATACGATATCTCCTTGTATTGTCATATCTCCCATTGCAGCTACATTTCCTGTATTATCCCCAATAGGCTTAAACGTCTGAATGTGTGCAGAATAAAGAGTATCGCGAATAGTTTTTGAAAGATTCTTTCCATTTTCTCCTGATGGTGAAATCATGGATGATTTAATCATATCCATAGATGTACCTATAGGAGTACCTGAACCATTAATATTCGCGAGAGCAAGGCCGAGTGAATACAGAGCCCCATTTCTCGTTGTATCTGCATGACACGACATGAACGCATCAACTTTAGCTGTACTCAAAGCTGAGTATAATTCATCAGAAGTTAAAGTTTCTGGAGTAACCGTAGTGTAAGGATAGTAAGGAGCAGATGAAAGAAGCTGTTTATCTGTAGCGCAAAGCTTTGCAAGAGCCACAGCGATAGGTGCAAGAACCCTGGTATCATTTCCTGCACAAACAGTTTTATGATATGCATAAGCTTTCAAAGCGTTATACGCATCTGTCATTCCATTAATAAATGCTTCTGTATCTTCCTGGCCTGGAGTTTCAGTTTCTGCTACCTTTTCAGCACACGCTACAAGAATACAGTCACCATTAAATCCGTTACAGAACAAGTCATAGAGCCAAGACTGAAGAAGCCCCTTTGTCAAAGAAGCATATGTATCTGCAGATACAGAACAACATTTGACACCTGTCAACCCCGGAGCATCGATCCAATCTGTAGCGGAGGTATCAACGAATCTGTCTTTTTCAACAAAAATCATTGTCTTCCAAAAGTTATCCCCTACAGATACCGATTTTACAACCTGGGTTTTGAACACCACGTTTTCCTGAGCGAATGACCCAAGGAAGTCGTTGTTATCCATATAAACCTCCTAAGACCGTGGTATCCACGGTTTTTGTTTAGTATCTATATCACATGTAGTTTGAGCTGACATATCTACTATCCAGCTCAAGCTATCATTGAATCCACCGTTACGTACAGGATACGTAAAAGACGTCCTGTCTGTATAATTTATTTGGGCTTGAACTTTTTCAAATGCCTTAATGACATCTGTACGGTTTTCCCAAATCATTGTCTGGTCTGCAAGCTCTTCAGCTTGAGGCCCTACGAAAGATAATCTAAAGTTTACTTTTAAAGGTACACTATAGCATAGTCCTATCTGATAAGCCCTTAGGTAAGGCTTTTTACTTAATATCCTATATCCAATCCACGTACCTATTTTATCTTCAGGGTCTATAGTAGGTATGAACCAATTTGTTGAAATTGGTACAAGATATTTATCTTTAACACCATATATTTCTTTTAAAATATCTCGAAGGGATTTACTATCAAGCAAAATAACCCTCCTTCACGTTTAATTTTTCCGTATCATCTATAGTATCTCCAGTAACTTTTTGTACTGTATATACTATATAGTCAGCTGCTTTTGAATAAGATACCTGACCTGTGACCCTCATTATAATTTTATTATCTATTAAACGTACAAAGTAATCACCTACATTTATTTTACTTTTTAATATCGTCTTCACATATATTTGGTCTTCATTAATGATATCAAGAGATGTGTTACCACTCGTGTATTTACGTCTTTTTATTTCTTCTCCTTTGGAAGGAATGTATATAACACGAAGGAGTTTAGAATCTTCCTTAGTTTCTTTCCAAACCTGTATCGTTTCGAGAAGTTCAGGAAATGCTGTAATAAAACCGCCATAAACACTCATGCGAACACCATATACATTTCGGGAGCACTTTGAATAAGGGTAAGAGCCTGTAAGCCCCATTGATTGCACGTAAGCATATCTAAAAGACCTGAACCTGACTGTCTTACCATATCTTTATATTTAATAAAGATAGGCCCTACTTTTTTAGAAGAAAGAGGCATAGAGCCTGTACCACTTACATCGAGAGCCTGTTCCGGATAAAGAACAGCTAATTGCCAGGCTATCAAATAATTAATGCACAGTTCTCGTTTTGCTTGGGCATCTCCAGGAGACAAGAAACCCCACAAGGTATAAACACCAGAGAACTGTGCATTAATTATTTGAAGAGCGTTTGAGAGCTGTGCATCGGTAAGGTCAATAAACTTATCTCTGAATTTAAAATCATCAATGCGTAAAAATTCCATACCGATACCTTAGATTTATTCCTTTCCTTCAGAAGATTCCGCAGAACCTTTCTTCGTCTTTTTAGAAGACAGCTGCGCTTTTAATTCTTCAATCTCTTTCTGTGCGGCATCGAGAGCATCCTGCTTTTCCTGAAGTTCCTGAATAGCCTGAGCCTTAATTTCAGCCTGTGCATCTTCTTTAATTTTCGCAATATTTACAACTTCACCTGCTTCGCGTCTCCTTTCGAGTTCTTTCAATTTCGCTTCAAGTTCTGTAGCGCGAGCGATGAGCTGTGCATTGGTAGCCTCGAGATTCTCAATATTCTTAATAGAATCAGAAGGTTCTTTATCTGAAATAAAGATTCCTCCCGCTTTAATTAGCGATTTAATTACCGGGATTTTCTCAATTTCGGAATACTCTGTGTCATTAAGAATCAAGTAATCATTCTTTGGCGTAATACATTTAGGTATTATATAACCTTTCACTGTATACGCCTTCTGTGTTGTACTCTTTAAATACTTCATGTTTTACTCCTGTTATGATTTAAGGGCTTAACCTACTCTCTACCTCCTTCTTACTGGAAGAAGGAGGCTTTAAATATTACACAGTCATTTCTAAAAATAACTGTGTAATATTTCATCACTGAACTCCAAATCCTGCGTAGACTTTCGTAGCAGCAGGAATAGGTGCAATAACACCGGCTACGCGACGCAGTGTTTTGTACTGTTCGTTATACATACCTGGAATAACAGGGAACACGAATTTGTTGAGCGCTGTTGCATAGAAGTTCGTAGGCTGTGATTCATCGTCAGGACCACCTCCAATCTCCGGAGCAGAAATAACCATATAGTCGAAGCTGTTTGGATTGAAGATTGAATTTGCTTTAAGAAGTGGTTCAGCAATCCATTCAATTGTAGGCGTAGAACCGTTTGGTCCTTTACCTGCAAGATAACTTTTCGCGAATGTCTGCATTGCAACAGTTGAATCGAAGTTATCGCTATACGGCATTGATGTAAGATAGTTATATGCTTCCGGTGAAATAGCAATCTTGATACGCCGGAACTTGTTGTCAGAAGACGTAAGGAAGTCATTAATTTTTCCCGCGATAAGACGGAAGGCATCAGAACCCTTAGTTGTGGAAGTTCCATTAAAGAGTTCTTTCATAGATTTTCCTGTGTCCCAAGATTCAATTGCATTAATTCCGAGAACGCCAAGTGTGTCTGTTTCTTCGTTTCCGTAATAAATCAAGATAGCATCCATCATGTCCATTACATAATTTAAGTAAGACTGCTTTCTTGCAATTGGTGAAGTACCAATCGGTCCCCAATTCTTGCGGCGTTTTTCTTCAAGAGTAACAGAGTAAGTACCCATCATGTTAATGATTGGTGCGCTTAACATACCGTTCTTTACGTTTACATCGTTTGTCATGTTGTTCTGTAAAGAACCTGTCTGTCCGATTACACCCCATCCGGAATACTGTTCAAGGAACAATGTGAAGATTTCAGCAAATGGATTGTTTCCTGCATGCTCTGTCCTGATGATTTCTTTAGCGCGCGAATATGCAAGGGGCTCTTTCCAAATTTTAGAAAGATAAGCGATATTCTGTGGTGAGAAAAGCTGTCCTGCAATAGGGTCAAAGCCTGCATCACCTGCCATCAAAAACTGCTGCGTAAATCCTTTTGTTTCAGGATTATACTTCGGTCGTACCTGAATTTTTGAAGGGTCTTTACGAAGCATAGCTTCTGCAGCTGCTGTAATTTCCTTTCCTTCAATATATGCAGCATCACCCATAAAGAGCGCATTATCCACTGCGTGTGCGGGAACTCCAAATTCTGGTTCACTTGCAAGACCTACAGAAAGCTCACATCCTGAGAGAGCTTTTGAAAGTCCTACATCTCTTCCTACAAATTCATCAATAGTACCCGCAAGTTTGTTAAATCCTTTACCTACTGTAAGTTTCATTTCTTAACTCCTTACGAAATTGTATAAGCAGCTGTAAGAATGTCAGAACCATCCATACCTTCTTTAACTGCAATGGCTTTGATTGTACAAGCAGCTGTAATTTTAACAGGAGTTGTATATTTGATTGAACCACTTGAAGGGTCTGAACCATCTACTGTATAGTAAATAGTAACCCCTGGTGTTGTAGAAGTGAGAGTTACTTCTGTACCTGCGTTAACTGCTCCTGCTGCAGGTGACGCTGTAGGTGTTTCTGCTTCAGCTACAGTTTCGCGAGTCTGTGTAACAATGTTCGGCATATTCAAGAAAATTTTAGCTCCGTTAGGGTCCAATGTTTCATATACGAAAGCATTGAGTTTCGTATATCCAGATGTAGAAATATCTGTACCGTCATTGAATGCAAGAACGCCATCCTTGTTACGGAACCATACAGTAGAACCTTCCATAGGAGCACCCTGTGTAAGGTCATACTCGTTAATTTCAACAATACCGAACGTGATAGATGTCATTGGACGGCCTGCAAAATAATAATCCTGCATCGCTGGGTCTGTGCGCATAATTGTAGGGTCAAGCATTGAAATGCCTTTTACAACATTTCCTGCTTTTGTGCCCATCACGAACTCACGTCTGTTTGATGTAGGATTAATACTTACGATACGTCCGAATTTTACATCTTCACCCGCAATTCCGCCAATAGTCAATGGAAGTTTATCTACAAATACGGGTACTCCATTTACTTTGGCATTTCCTTTGAAAGAGACAGGGCTAAATGGGCCCATGTTTGAATAAGTAGCCATCAGTTACCTCCCATAATCATTTCCATAAATGAATCGCTCGTTATAACATCTGATTTTGAATCCCCTGTAATAGGTACATCGATGTCACCTACAGAAGCCTGCACAGCATCGCCTGCTACTTTCTTCTGCATTACAGCCGCAATTTTTGTAGCGAGAAGGTCATAATCAATAACGGCATCGCCGGCAGAATTTTCACCTTTCTTAGGTTCTGCATCATCTTTCTTAGGCTCTGCGTCACCTGCTTCAGGTTTCTTTGCATCCTTCTTTTCAGGTTCTGCGTCACCTGCTTCAGGTTTCTTTGCATCCTTCTTTTCAGGTTCTGCATCACCGGCGAGTTTTTCGCGGAAGTATGAATCTACGATGTTTACTGCTTTCGCAATAATTTCAGGCTTTTCATTTTTAGCCTGAGAAAGTTCATCGAGATATCCAGTAAACTCTTTATCAGAGTCACCTACGATTTCTTTAATTTTCTGGGTCTGTACTACAGGGTCTGCACCCACAGCAATAGACTGGAGCAATGTCGAAACAACATTGGAATCTCCTGCTAAAGGCTTTTTGACAGAACCGAAAATCTTTGTGAAGATTCCCATATCTTCGCCTCCATTATGTTTATTAATGAACCGCTCCATTGGAGTATATTCATCAAGTGAATCCATAACAACGCATTGAGGTCCTCCACGTGCAATCTTACAAATAAGTAAGTGATTTACATCATGAAATCCCTTAAGTACAGCTTGATACTGTACTCCTTTATGTACACCTTCTTCCCATACAATATCTGGGTCATAACCTACGGAAAGCTGACCATATTCTTCATATGCATCTATACCATCTCCTGCTACAATAGTGCCTGTTGTGTAAAGATATGTTTCGCCGTCATCTTTATCTTCTTCATAATCAACAGTGTCTCCAACCATACCTACAGTAAGTTGTTTAGCGTTTTCAGGAGTTACCAATACATGTCGTCCGGTAATAATAGGTACGCGAGCAAAAATATCTTTATACTGTTTAAGTACCTCAGGGGGTCTATACACATTAATCGTTGTAAGATTTTTGTATTTTTCTGGGACAGGTGTAAGATGCAAAAGTTCTGCTTCTTGACGAGCATATGTATAGATACCACTTCCACATATTCTCATATTCTTAACGAGTCTATGACCTAAGTTAGTAGTTTTCGGCGTTAAATCTTTAATGGGCATATCGCCACAAATTTTATCGTCCTGAACCAGTTTCATATTTTTATATTACCTCTTATGATTTTAAGTTGCAATGTCATTTAAGGGCAGCTATTATATTACCTACATTTGCAATAATAGCTCCTACAATAGCTGTTAATATATAACGCCAAACAATAGACAAAATGTTTCGAGCTCTTTCGTTCTTCTCATTTTCAAGAGCAGTTAGCCTATCTTCTATTCTTTTGAACTTCTCGTTACCCCTACGAAGAGACTCCTCTATATTGGTAATAAGCTGGTCTTGCTTAATATCGTTAGTAGCGATGCTACTAAGGTGGTCTATCTGTTCATTCAACATCTGGACCTGCATAGTAAGTTTTGAAGTATTTCTTAATAACTCAACAATCGTATTTTCACTTATCTCCATCATGTTTCTCCGTAGTCGCTTTTTGCGTAACATTTCCTGTTACATAAGCACCGTATAGAGCTATGATAAAAGGAAATGCTCCTTCTCCCTTACCCCAAACCCCTAGTACAATAAATGTTACTAAGCATAGCAAAAAGGCTATGAATTTACGTCCTGTTCTCATTTTGCAAAGGCCCCTATATTAGTAGATACACCCACAGTATGTCCCTGTTTTCTACCAAGAGGTTTATTATTCATCGCATTTTGACTTTCTCTCTTCATTTGCTCTTCATACGATTTTTTAGCTTCGTTTAATATTTCTTCAGTTATCTTGACTGTAGGGAAGAACTGCTGACTTAGTTTAAGAGCAGTATCTGGAGCTACGCCTGCTTGTACAAAGGAAGATACGGAAGCAGCAAAGCGAGCTCCGACTTCTGCTAAATCTTTTTCAGTACTGATAACAGGTTTGTTAAATGATATGCGTACAGAATTTCTGTTTTCCCATTCTTTTGAGTCTGTACCAAATACATGAGCGATTAAAGCGTCCGTACAAGGTTTCATAGAACGTTCGATAAATGATTGAGACATCTGAAGTGTTTCAGACTGCTTTAAAAGAGATTCCGTAGTATTATCACTAAATCCTTTATTTGGAGTATGCCATAAGGTAGGTTCAGGAAGGCCACACTGTGCGGCTAGGTCAGATTTCATTGCTCCTACAAACTGTTCAAAGCCGCTATATGTTCTGTTAACTACCTCTACGTCACCTACCATATTAACAGCTTTTGGAGAAAGGGCAGACCATTCAGACATCTTTTCTTCATTAATCTGCATAAGTTCCTTTACTTTATCAGGACCTATTGTAGCATTTAAAGCATCGAGAGGCATTTTATAAAGCAGGAGAGACATCTGCTGTGCCATTACAGGAATAGATTGACAAGTAATTTCGTATCCATAGTATGCACGTAACCAGCCGCTAAAATCAGAAGGAGACCATCCGATATTACAAAGAGCAATCCAGTAAGGTACAGGCTTTGGTTTAACTAAAGCAATACGTGACGTATTTATTTCAAGAGCACTCTGTGGTATATAAATTGTTTTTGGATGAAGATAATCTTTCGAAGTAACTACATAAGAAGGTACAATGGTAATATTCCATCTATCTGTATTTACCCATCTTTCAATACATCCTTTTTCAAGAAAGAGTTTATCGATATCTTTAACCATTGTAGAAGGTGTATCTTTCTTAAATACAGGATAACAAAGGGAGCCGCCATATATAAAAGCCTCTGCTACAGTATCTCCTATTATGTCATTAAATCCTGTAGTATACGCAGCATCTTCAAGAAGTTGTATTTTCTTAGTATCCCAAAATTCATCATATGCCTTAAACGTAGCTCCTTTAATCGTCATACCCCTAGATTTCTTATCGATAATCGTAGCAGGTAATCCCCCAGGAGCATAAATACTAGAGCCTTCATATGGTCCAAGCATTACAGGAATTTCGGAATGAGTATATACTGCAGGGTCAATAAGGGTACCTACGCGGTTCTTCTTGTTTATTAATCCTGTATTATCTCCTCCGAGCATGTCTCCTGCTATGCGAAGGAGTACCTTATCGTGAGCTTCTGACGGAGATTCAAATGAAATCCCTCTTTCAATATAACGAGAACGGACATACTGGTCTTCAATATACATAAATTCATCAATGTCAGCTGAGGACATCTGAAGAATCACATTATCACTATCTCCGCATATATCTTTTGGTTTAGCATGTTTAGTAATACATGTAAAAATATCGCGTATATATGCATCACTTGAATCAAGGAATTTCTGTGCCTTACTTAAATTCATAATTTACTCCCTATTAGCATTCCCACTGCCAATGATGTTACTATTACCACGGGAATAGAAATTTTTAAGTTCCTGTAATTGCGTTCGCAAGATTCTAAGGAGGCCTGCTGTATCTTTAACAGTTGCGAGGTCTCTATCCAACTGTTCTCCCATGCTATTAACAAATTGCTCTGCTCTTTTGTTATTGTTCTCAAGTTCAGTAGTGATTTCTGCGAATCTAGAATTATACTCTTTAAGTTCTTGTTGTCGGATTGTAAGTTCAGATTCGAGTTCTGTAATGCGTTCATGTTGAATTCTATTTTGTCTATGGTAGTAGATATTTGTTCCCAAGATTCCTGAGAGAATACCAATGATGAAAATATAAAACATATTACGCATATTAATTTCCTCATTTTTTACCTTCTACTACGATGCATCTCTTAAACGGTGAATTGCATGGTTTAATATACTCAGTAACATCTTTCCAAGGCATTACTATATTTTTACCACAGATTTTATCTGCATAGAGATTTCGATAATTACCATAACTATCACTAATGATAAGACCATCATCATTAAATCCGTGGCAACAAATGATATGGTTAATAGGTGTTCCTCTGTATGTAGGAAAGCGTCCGCTAAGAAGAACGCAGTTACCCTTTGTAATATTTTCTATAATCTGAGTAACTGAGACAACCTCTTTATCTCTGCAAATATGTTTATTAAGCCATTTATCTGTACCATAACAAAGAATCCGATGGATGCCATATGGTTTATGCTCATGGTTAGGGTCTAAGTTTTTATAGAGAACTTTACAGTCTTTATCCTTTGTAATAAATTCAGCTAAATTGTCTTCTTCCTGTTTATAAGGACCATCGGGAAACGTATAACCAAGAATAGCAAGAGCCTGACACATAGCTGTTACAGGGCATGCTTCCAACGGTGCGATTTCATTGTTTCTCTGTGAATATGAAGATATATTATCTCTACGTAAATTTATCATACTACGCTATTCCTTATTTTAATGATATAATATACTCCTACCTGTTTACCATGGGTAACACTACCAGAACCTGAAGAAGCTATACCACCCCTAAGAGCTATGTTGAGGGCGTGACCATGTGACTGACCAACCCTAGCTACTTGTACATCAGTAGTATATGTACTAACCCATATACCACCCCCAGGGATACTATCTGAAACTGTAGGCGCAACCTCCGAATTAGGGCCATTTGTTAACCTGAAATTATTACCGTGACCATGGGACGCATATCTATCATCTTTAAATTCACCCAGTGAATAAGAATCATGATTGCGCACGTTCCCGCTATTATTTATTCCACACCCAACAAGTACGCATTCTTGTAAGTCGGGTAACTTTACAAGACCATCTCCTGGAGTATTTCCCCAGGCTGTCCCCAAAGCATTCTCAAGGTCATTAAAAGTACCATCTGCATTGTTAAGTATTTGACCCTTACAGAGCTCATATAGGCCAGAAGGAGGTACATTATTACCTGCAAAAGGGAGGATAGTACCTACAGGAACAGTATCTATAATAGAGGATGTAATAGCCTGAGAAAGTTGTCTATCTGCTAAAGTTCTGTTTTGGGTTTCTTTAATTAATTGCGCAAGAACATCATTGATAGCATCTACCGCAGTACTTCTGAGTAAGATACCTTCACTAAGATTATTTACATCTCCCAATCCGTTTGCTGTCATTACGCCCGTTGTACCATCGACAGAAACTTTACCTTTTGCAGAAGATGAAACAACGGCTCCAGGTCTTTCTTCAGTGGCTATCCATTTTGCTATAGTTTGTACGGCAGAAGATACCTGATTAAGTACTTCAGGATTATTTGTATCAATTCCTGCATCTCTAAGTAATTTAGTTAATTCAGCAAAAATGCTATCAAGCATTTCTACTGTACGACCTTCATTAAGGGTTATTTCATGCCAAAACCAGTTCCACCAAGCTGCTGGTAGTGTATCATACGGAACTACTCCTTTCTGATACTGGTCTTTAGAAGGTTCCTGTCTATTTACGCTCTCTGAGGTAGTCGCGTATGTATTAACGACTTCTACTGTCTGTTTATCAATCATGCTCCGCCTCTCATTATCATTATATTATATTCAAGAAAATTAAGCATTTTCAATTATCGGAATTATAAGTATACGAATTATGATGAATAGCTCTTATACACTCAAGTATTTTTTCGTAACCATAAATATGATGAATAACATGCCAAAACATATATTCGAGAGCATCACAATGGTGGTCTAAGGCATTTGGTCCCTTACCTTTACGGGGCTTGCCATTATCATCAAAGTCCCGCGTCTCCATGCCAAGTATAAGTTTTTCACAAGATTCGAATATATACAATTGATTAAATCTGAAACCCTTATTAACACCTGTTATTCGTTCTAGTATTGAAGGGTTAATATTATTCCACCATATTTCAACATTGTACTGTTCAAACTCTTCAACAAATCCGCTCATGATTTCTTTACCATTAGCATCAGGAATCATTATGATTCTATTGTTAGGGTATAATTCCCTTAACCGTCTTGCGCCGTCTCCTACATAATCCCAGTGATGTTCAGAAACTGCATAAATAACTCCATTCCTTTCTATTCCACATATAGCCGCATTATATCCAGCATTAAAATCTTGTCCTACATAAATAACATCATCCTCAGTAACAGGAAAGAGCATATACTTATGTTTATTAGGATTAAATTCAGGATATACGCGTCCTGTGCTGAGATTTATAAATTCTCCGTCAAGGTACGCTTTAGCTTCATCCTCAGTATACAAACCTCTTAACAATTTGAGCTGAGACTTAGCAAGACTTGTATTATCCTGAGTTCGGCCTCTTATCTTAATATAAGGCAGTCCTTTCTTTTGAAGATACTTAATAAGCATATAAGTACCTCCAAGTCCCTGAGCCGTAGTAGAAAAGAATATGAAAGGGTCCCGAGAAGGCATATCATGTCCTGCAGGCATTACAACACGACAGCGTTCCTGAATAGCTGTAACAATTTTCTGAACTCTATCAGAGGGAACTTCGTCTATCTCATCGCAGATAGCACAGTGAAAGTTAAAAGCGTAAATATCATCCGGATTCTGCATAGCAAGATAGACAAACGTGAGTTGTCCTACAGTTATGGTACCTGCTTGACTATTATCCCTGTATGGAATTTTAGCTGCGTCGAAGGCCCTTTCAAGGTCAGCAATAACCGTCTGTTTAAGCAATTTAATAGTTACACCTAGAATACCTATTGTTATAGGTTCTTCAGAATCATGATAAGCATGATAAAGAAAGAGGCATAATTGGACATCTGTAAAACTTTTACCGCATCCAAACCCTCCGATAAGAAACACGAAGGGTATCTCAGGATATTTCCTAATAGCGTTTATAGAAGCTTCTTGATGTTTAAATAAACGATTAATCATAATGTATAGGGCTCTGACAATTATAATCTATGCATGGTATTTTTTGATTTTCCAAGTATTTAGATATACTGTAAATATCATCAAGGGATTTAGCATAAGTCTTATGATTACATCCGTATATCGTATTAGTTACTAAGTCTACGTTCAGTGACCTATTTTCCCAGCAGTTAAGAATTAATTGAGGAGAGAATTTCTTCATGTACTTATTATTAAGTTCTCCTTTTACATAACCTAACTCGTCACAGAAACCTTCTAAATCTCTCCATTCTTCCTCTGTTAATCTATAGTAAGGGGATGTATGATCACAGGGCTGTAGATATACATGCTCAAATAACTTCTTCTCCTTCATAAACTTGAGGTATTCCTTTATATAGTGCGTGTTTAAATGTGTAACTACTGTACAAACATACCACTCTTTTTTATTAGTTTCTTTTATCTTGTCTAAAATAAAAGAAACCTTGTTTAAGTCAGTATAGTCTATAATGTGTACATAAGGTACTGCTTTCTCATCTCTAAATAAAGGAGATAACATATCAAACCCATTTGTAAATAGTAAATACTTTTTACAAGACTTTATCTCATTAAGAATGGCTTCTTGAAACTCATAGTCCCAATACGTAGGTTCTCCCCCTACAATAGAAGGGACCAATTCTTGACCTTTATCCCTCATGTAAGCATCAATCTTATGAAAAATGCTATGGAAATTCTTAATTAATTCCTTATCCGAAAACGTATATTGCTCCTTATCTAAAGAACAATATCCGCATCTTTTATTACAGTCATATTTAATTTGAAAAGATACAGTATTATTTTTTAATGTGAACATATAATCCTCCCTAAAGGCATAAGATTTCCGAATGAAACGCAATCTTCGCAATCTCTCACTATTTCTTTTTCATTGAACTCGTCTAGCTTCCATCTGTGATTCTCTCCACAACAAGGTGCTATAGTCATTTCTATACAGTCTATATTCCATATACCAGGTGAATTTTGACAAGTTCTTCTGAAACTTTTATCCTTTAATCCCTGTCCTCCCATTACAGATGTATCGTAACGAGAATCTTTTAACAAATCGCTGAGTTGTATTAATTCGGCATCTTTCATTCCCTCGCTGCATTTACCTCTTTGTCTGTCGCAGGGAGAGAAGAAAATGTATGAGAGATATTTCGAATTACCTTCACCATTTTTTGACCTTTCTATAAATTCTTTTACTTTGTTAAGCTCCCCCGTTCTTATTACAAGGTTGATACTTACGTTACCTCTATTATATTTTGAATACAATTCGAGAGCTGTCTTATCAAACCAGTCGTATTCATGAACCAGATAGAAGAAATTAAATTGTTTCCAAAATAAAGACTCTTTAAGACGGGTACCGTTTGTAAAAAGATATACGGTTCTATAATCTCGTACTCTGTTTATAATCTTTCTTTGTAGTTCTTCGCTCCATATTGTAGGTTCTCCACCCATAATCTGCGGGATAAGATTTCCTTTTGTATATTTTTCCGCCCATGTTAACGCTTTATCAAAATTAGCATATATCTCCTCATCAGAAATATCTTTTGCATTCATATTCTCTTGAAAACAGTAGGAACACTTTTGATTGCATTTTCGATTAAGCGTAAACGTAATCAATTGATTTTCCTTCTCTGTGCCTGTCTTTATATAACAATACGTTCTCTCATATATCTTATAATTTTCTGGAGTCCAATTCTCTAAAAGCCATAACTGCTGTTCGTTCTGTCTTCGGGCTATCCCCCAGGATTTTCTCACTTCATTTGCAATCCATTCTCTATTCTTATAATACATCTTTTTTTGATGTTTATAGAATAATTTGGATTGTACTATTAATCCTTCTTCTGTAAGTCTCCTTTCATATATATAATACGTATTTCTATTATGATACATGTAGTACTTGCGCTTTTTGAATAGTTGGACTATAAAATCGGTATCTTCTCCTCCAGCCCATATAGACTCATCAAAATGTATATCTTTCAGTATCTCTCTTCTTATCAAACATGTAAAATTCTGTACAATGGCGTTCCACGGGTGTTCTTCGCATAACATGGAACCGGTATAAGAGGCGTCAAAAAGATTATTGTTAATATCTCTGTGATACATCTTAGGGAAGCATACTGCACAAGGTTTTTTAGTAACTTCTTCTATGAAGTAGAAATCTAACGAATCGTCTGCATCTAAAAAAATTACCCATTCCGCTTTTGATACAGAAGCTAAGTAATTACGGGCAGCAGAAGTATTCATCCTCTCATGGCATATACACTCTACTAGAGGGGATAAACCCTCTAATTCTTCTTTTAACAATTGTGAGTATGTATCCATCAATAGGATTATAATTTTGCTGGGTTTTCGTTTCTGTAATAATGCTGAAGTTACTGTCTTTTTTATAGAAGACTCTTTGTTAAAGCACGGGATTAGTATATCTATACTATCTGTAGGTTTGATTTCCCACTTTAAGCCTTCTTCCTCGGTACATGTCAAGGGAGCTACAGAGGGAAGTACGCATTGTAGTACCTTTACTGAATCTCTTGAAAGCCTGTAATCTACCTCTTCTTCTGAAAGGTTTTTCCATTCTTCTACATTTAATTCCATAATAATCCTCCTGTAAATTACTATGTAGATTTAACTATTTTTCCAGTCCATCATCTCGATTTT
>SFGA01000008.1 GCA_004556705.1 Ruminococcus sp.
GGCAAGCACGTGGGTGGAACATGCCCGCATTGGAGCGGGGAACGCTGGCCTATAAAATCCGCGAGAACCGCATAAATGCAGGCCTTACCATCAAGCGGCTGGCAGAGCTATCTGGTGTAACGGCCTGCACTATTGGAGCGGCCGAGCACGGAAAATCCATCCCCAACCTCGCCAACATCGCCGCGATCGCAGCGGCGCTCAACATCCCATCTTACATTTTTACCGAGGCCGACAAGATGCCGGAGGAAACGCTGCTCCAGCGCCTCGACAAAGCCCGCGTTATGCGCTGCCTCTCATGGCCAGCTTTGGCTAAAGATATCGGCGTTGATATGGCTGATCTCTGCAAATTTAAGCAGGGCCGAAAAGTGTGGTCAGCGTTAATAGAACAAATTGTCAAATGGCTTGACAATTCAAACAATTAGATATATAATAAAATCACTTCGAAAAGCGATGTGACATCCCCACATCGCCCCCATGCCAAAGAGGCCCTGCTATCAGCAGAGCCTCTTTTTTTATGCGTTATTTTAAAATTTCCGGGTGCTTCAGAAACGCGAAAAGCATTTTTTTAACATACGCCGGAGGATTGCGTTTGCCTGTTTCCCATTGACTCAACGTCATCAGCGGGATATCCAGCAGGTCGCTGAGCTGCTGCTGAGTGTAGCCGGCGATGATACGGGCTGCCTTGATAGGGTTGATATCGCCAACCTTGTCAGCTGCAGGCTCATTATCCGCATCGCGGAAATAACAGCAATCGCCGTCAGCCCACTCCCACTCATCATCCTCACTGTCGCGCTCATACCTTGCGGCTTCTACATAATATTCGGCGTATACAGTGACGCCATTGCCTACGTTCTCGATGTAGGGGCGGCACTCGTCGGAGTTGAGCAGCTCTTTGAGGTTTTTCAGATTTTCGCTGCGCTGCAGTTCCTCCGGGTAACAGTCCTCCTGAGCTTCCAGGCTCACACCGGGATAATATGTTTTATAGTCTTTCCCGTGGCAGCGGCGCGGCAGCTGCACAGTGTTTTTGCATAAGGTATATAATGTTTTTTCCATAATTTTATTCCTCCTAATTTTTATCCTATATGTTTATTTCTTTACTTTTTATCTCTTACCCTTACCTTAATTATATTATATAAGTCATTGACTTATATGTCAATGACTTATCTATAAAAATCCCGAAAAAATTATAAAAAAATTACCCACGAGCCGAAGCCCGTGGGTAACATCTGACTATTTGGTTAAAGCGTACACAACAGCGCCGCCGGCAACAGCCTGCCATAAGATGCGCTGACGCTCAATGCGCCGCGTCCTGCGCTGCTCCTGCTTGAGCTCCTCTGATAAGCTCGTCAATGATTTGTTTTGCTCGTCGATTATCTGATCTGATTTGCTCAACGAGCTTTTGGCAGTCTGCAGCTCCTGCCTGAGCTGACTGATTGAGCTGCTCTGCTCTGTCAGCGTGCTGCTCTGCCCGCCCAACAGCTCCTGCAGCCGATTTAACCGCTGCTCCTGCCTGTTGATTAAGCTCTGCAGCTCGGTTAACCTGCTGAGCGGCACGCTCACCATTATCTCCTGCTGGGGAGCCGCTACGGCCGCATCCGCCGCTGAGCAATAGCCCGGCAAGGCAGATAAGGCCAGCGATAATGAGAGCATAACAGATAACCTTAACCTCGCGCTCGCCATGCATGTCACTCTCCCCTCTCCGTGATGTAATCAGTAATGCCGCGTGCGATGGCGCGGGCCAGCTCGTCCTGCTGGTCAATCAGCATCCGACAATCAGCATCGTTGGTAATAAATCCCATCTCGACGAGGACAGCAGGCATGTGGGTGGAGTTAAGGACGATAAGACCGGGGCGAGCTTTGACGCCTCTGTCTACCGTGCCTAAGCTGCCAGTGATTTGACGGAGGATACAGCCTGCCAGCGTATCAGCAGTGCTCCACTTGTCATACACGAGCACCTCAGTGCCCTGTGCTGCAGGAGCAGCAGCATTACAGTGCAGGCTGACAAATATATCAGCCGGCCAGGTGTTGGCGCTGAGGCATACGTTAGTATAATCGGGGTCCTCGCCGGCAAGATTGTTGCTCTGTACGGTCTTGACCTCACAGCTGGCGGCCGTCAGATAGCTGCCTACCAGCGCGCCTACATCACGCGCTATATCGGCCTCGGTAACGCAATAGCCACGATTGACAGCGCCGGGGTCGATGCCCGGATGATGGCCGGGATTTAGAAACACTCTCATAATTAATCAGATCCTTTCCGGCTAGCGAACAGCTTGATTTTGGTTGTTCACTGGCCTTTTTTAAAATGTACTTACAATTTTCGGCGAATTTCCGCAAGTATATTTTTTAGATACGTTTTTTCTTGATGGTATCGATTAAGCCTTGCACAGCCTCCACGCCAGCTGCGTTGAGGTTTTCTACGATGCTCAGCAGCTCCGTCGCGGTCAGATAACCGATAATTGTGCTCACAGCCCATGCGGGTTTAGACAGCTCGACCATGATAAGGTCAGCGGTCGCAGCTGCCATCACACAGACAAGGTATACTGCAATCTTTCCCAAAAAACGATGCTTCATAACTTCGCTTTTGATTTCCCCGGCCTCGCGGGCGCGCTTGATGCCGATTACGGATTTTAAAAAGCCAGGTTCAGGCACGCCATGCGCCTTAAGATACTCATACGAGATTGCCACCCATTTTGTAAAGCAGTCGACAAACACCAGCAGGCTAAACGCGTAAAACAAAATTGCGTGCTTATGCAGCAGCAGTACCATGATAGCGGTTGCGGCTGCCTTATAGCTCCAGCCGGTATACAAGGTTTTGCCTGCAGCTGCCACACTATCAAAAAAAAGTTTATAGTTCATCTTTCAACCTCCTAAAAATTACATAATAAAAGCCGTTCTGTATAAGACGCCTTAAGAACCTTAACTGTATGTTATCAGCTTGACGCTGCCCGCGTCAGCGTCGACCTTGTCCAGCTTGGCCTTGTCAGCAGCGCTCATCAGCCCCGCGGCAGATGTCGTGGCGTTGCCCGGCTTGTCTGTCAAATCATTATAACTGCCACTTTTGGCTACAGCTGACAGATTGTTAATCTGAATTAAAAGATTCTCCCTAACGGCACTGAGCACCTCATATACAATCTTATTTTGCACAGGATTGGTTGATGTAGATGATATTTCACTGTCTACTGTAATCTGCTCTGGAATAGTTGGCTTATTAGTCAAGTCATTATAACTACCAGATGTAGCCACAGTTGCCAAACCGCTTATCATACTCGCAGGATGTGTCGGCGGATGAATGTAATAGTTTGCATTATTGGCAATTCCGTTCAGTTTAACCTTGTCTGTGCTACTCATAAGACCTGAGGATGTTGTTGTGGCATCGCCATACGTTGTATCACTTGCAGGAGGAGTGTACCCCAGAGCACCGGTTACGTTGGCCCTTGTCAGGCTGATAACGCCGCTTGATACACTTATGTTGCTGCCGATTTTCACACCGCCTAGTGTACTACTTGTAGCATTTGGCAACGTGTAAGCACTTGGAATATCAGTTTTCTTAGCATAGGTATTAACAATGTTATTACCTGCACCATCCCTAGTAGCTGCATATGCGGTCGCAGTTACACCTAACTTAGTGCTCATCAACGCAGATACATCAGCTTTACTAGCATAGGTAGTAGAGATTGTATTACCTGCATCATCCTGTGTAGCTCTAGCTGCTGTTTCATTTTTACCTAATTTACCATCTAAGGCTTCTTTGATAACCTTGTTTTGTACAGGGTTAGTGCTAGTAGTCGACAGCTCAGCGTCGATGGTTACCTTTTGCATCAGGCCTATAACCGGGTTACCGTCCGCACCTGTCGCCTTTACTCCGTCTGCCAAATCGGCAGCGGTGACGGTATCACCGGTAAGGTCTACCAAGGTGTTACCGCCGTATATAACTTTATTCACTGCCATTTTTTACGCTCCTTAACCGATTGTAACGGTTTTACCACCCTGAGCATTGTCGCTCTCGTTGTATGGGATAGCGTTGACGGTTACCTGAGTAAGATAATTAAACCCCTGAGCACTGTCCGGCAGAATGGTCTGCGCCGTGGTCTTAGGTGTAGCAGTCTTAGCCTGCGCCTTAGCACCCTCAGTGCCGCTCATGGTGCCCTCAACGCCCAAGATGGATACACCAGCACGGATGTTTGTTGCGATAATCTTTGCCTGCTCCGTGCTGGAGATGGTTACCTTGCCGCTGCCGTCATGGTAGCCGATGGGGATGCTGTAGGACTCATCCTTGGTGCTGATGGTGCCGGTGACAGCGCCGTTGTTTCTCATTGTGCCGGTCAGCTTGTTGCCGTTGACGTAAGCGGTCTTGCCTGCCAAAATCTCAGCTACGGCCGCGGTAGCATCGCTGGTATCGGCATCAAATGTACAGGTACCGGTGATGGGCGAGCCGGACTTGTCGTGGGCCGTATATGTGCTCAGCAGCTTGTCAGCAGTGACGGTATCGGCCGTCAGGTCAATCAATGTTTTGCCGCCATAAACGACCTTGGAAATATTTTTGTCTGCCATAAAAATTACCTCTCTTTCTGGCCTATACTTAACTGTATAGGAGATGATAGAAAAAAATGAAATTACCTAATGGATTTGGCTCAATAGCCTGCTACAGCGGCAACAGACGCCGCCCCTACATCGTCAGGAAATACATCGACGGCCGCCAGAAGATAATCGGCTAGTACGCCACATATGAGGACGCTTTAGCATTTTTGGTCGACTACAACAAAAACCCGTCACTGTTTGCCCCAGCCACGATAACCTTTGCAGAGGTCTACCGGCTGATGGCTGCTGAGCGCTACCCTAAGATAGCAAAGTCAACGGCCAATAACTACAAGGCTGCCTTTAAGCATTGCCATGAGCTGCACGGCCGCCCGTTTGCAAAATTGGAGATATCCGACCTGCAGGATGTAATCCGTGGCATGAGCCGTCGCAATATCGGCTATGCCAGCCAAAAGAAATGCCGTCAGCTGATGCATCTCATGTACGAGTATGCGGTCAAGTATAAGATTATACCGGCAGCAGCTGATATAACCTGCTACATTGACATAGACAAAAAGGTTACCAAATATCCAAAAAAGCCGTTTATCACCCGCCAGCTCAATCGTGTTAAAAAGCTGGCTAACAGTGAAGAACCACTATCACGTTGGGCAAAAGTTGTTGTAATGATGATTTATAGCGGCGTGCGCCCGTCTGAGATGCTGGCAGTCAGAAAAGCTGACGTAAAACTAAAACAGCGTTACTTTATCGTGCGTGAATCCAAAACCGAGGCCGGGGAAAACCGCGCCGTACCCATCAGCCGTAAAGCTCTGCCCTACTACCAACTATGGATGCAGGAAAAAGGCAGAACACTCATCGTCGATGATAAAGGCGAGCAGCTATCATACCACCGATTCCGCACACGCTTTGATAATGTCATGACAGCTACGTCCTGCCACCATACGCCCCACGAATGCCGTCACACCTGTGCTACTCTTTTAGACAACGCAGGAGCTAATGACACAGCAGTCAAACGTATTCTAGGACACGCCAGCCCCGGTGTTACCAAAGGAACATACACCCACAAGTCATTACATGAGCTGAAAAAGGCAATAGATTTGATATGATTTGTTGCTAACATGTTGCTTACTCTTACATTGCTATATGCCTACATCCTGCATTATAGCTATATCTATGCTGTTGCTATCCTGTTGCTCCCGATATTTGCGTCGGAAACATGGCTCAAAACCGCATAGTTACAGGTTTTTCCCATAATTAGGCATCTAATGTAATCGCCTCGACCTCAGCAACAGTTGTCGCAGCCTCTACCTTGTCCTTAGCGGCTCTATACGCCACGTGCAGGGCGTTTGAGCGTTGTGCAACCATAGCGATAACCATACGCAAATCGTCAGCTGTTACCTTGACATCGGCATTATCTGCCGTAGTCCAATCAATGGACGCATCAGCTCCCTGTACGTCAAGAGCAATGATAGCTGCATTAATGCGCTCGCGCGCTTTGTCATCGTAATCATATCTGTTACCGTTGTAGGTAATCGGCTCAACCTCTTTGCTGTCACGCTCAGCCTTAAGCTCTGCGATTTTGGCAGGCTTTGCAACAGCCAGCAGCTCTGCGTCTGTAGGTGCAGGCTTAGGATATACACGGCCGTCATCAGCAATGAGATATTCACCGTCAGCATTACCGATTAATTTGTTAAAATCAGCCTGGTTAACGATGACGTAACCATTAGCAACGTATTCGGCAATTTGTTCCTCGTCGTACTCTACGGCAAGCTTGGTGTCTTTCCTCTGCCCAGCTTCAGGCAGGATGAGATATTGATTTACACGTTTATCGTTCATAGTTTTTTCCTTTCTACGCTCACAGATTTTGCCTGTGGGCGATTTTTTAATGATTTAGGTGTAATGGATAAGCGTAGGTTTAAATTAAGACGTTATGAGCCTTTCTGTGCAGTGGGGATATTGCGAAAGTACAAGCACAGTACAGAAGCATTCTTTTGTGCTCCCCTTTGCTAAAGAGTGCTGGCATTGCTCGGTTATCCCTTGGAAAACACCAAGCAGCGGTTATTGCTCTGTCGCTTATACAGTAAGCAAAGCCGAATTTGAAAGCTATTACTATCAAGCAACGAGGACTGTATCTAATTGTTATATTGCAATAGGTGTTTAGCAGTGGGGAACTAACCAGCCATCGCCGATTACATTTCCATTAAGATTTGCATCAAAATGCCTTACCGTTGTGCCGCAGCTACAAGCTTCTGGTGATAGCGGTAACATGAGCAAAAACAGGGTATGTGTTAGCAATTTAACAACAAACGGTTTTGCTATAGAGTATCCGCAAAGCACATATAATTACATAGCAATAGGCATATAAATTATCGGCCAATGACTAACCACCACGCGCCATCCATAATCACATTTGAGCGTTCGATATTGAAAATTATAGACATTTGATTATTGGAGTAACTAACGATATACGGCCCTGTGCCTAAATCAGACCGTACATCAGTCATATGTAGTTGCGTACTAATTGTGTAAATTGTTTTTGTAAACGATATAGGGAAAACCGCAACCTTAGGGGTGTCGGAACGGACGTTATTATGGCTGACATATCCCCACTGCAGAATTAGCCCGTTGCTAAATTTAACATAGCCGTTCTGCTTCAGCAGGGCGGCGACGATGTACGCCCCATCATCTTTTAATAACGCTAAATCGTTATCTGCGATGATGTCTTTAAATTGATTGTATAGTGTTTCTGACGGGAAGACGTGTATCTTCCCGAGATTTGTTGTTGACTGAGCCATTTTTTACCTCCTTTAAATCGTTACGTCAACGGCATGGGTGTTGATTTCGTCCGACCACTCGATTGTCGCGCCAGCAGCTACATGCTCTTCCAGCGTCACGGTATACGAGACATCGGCTACATAGGTAACATCAACGTCAGCAATGTAGGTGACATTGTAGACAATATGGAGCTTTGCGATCACCCCATGTCGCCGGTCAGGATAACCTGCCCGGTCGGCCCGGTGGCCATGTTCGTGCCGTTAATGTTGACGGTCTGGCCGCTCAGCGGAGTGCCGTCTGGGAGCGTAATTATCAGCTTTATGCTGACGGCGCGGTAATATCTGAGCGGTGTACAATTTTGCTGTTCTGGCTGCCTTATATGCAGCGCCCTTGACCATTATCTTATATCGCATAGCCGCCACCTCACGAGTACATCACAAGTTTGGTTTTAGCGCTGTCCAGGTCAACCTCTTTCCAGGTTCCGTCAGCGCACAGATATCTGATGTTGCTGCCTGCAGCAGGAGCGGGGACGAGGCCACCGGTGCCTGCTTTGGAGCTTGTTGCCCCGGTAAGGTCAGGTACAACAGCCCATGTGCCGTCAGCCTGCAGAAAGCGGTTTTTTGTCTCACCGCGCCCGGGAGCAGGTACAAGGCCGTGCACGCCGTCACGTGACATGGTCGCGCCGGTCATATCCTTTAGATCTGCAACAGCATTGGTAACGTAGGTGTTTACGTAGCTGATGGTGGCCGTGGCAGATGTGTTGACGGCCGCGGTCACGTTGGCTGCGTTGGCAAACGTCAGCGCCACACCGATTTCCTGGCTGATGACAGTCGATGTCCCTTTCGCTGGAATAAAATCAGGCTCAGAGTCGCTGGCTACAGCGTACAAAATCTCGCCGTTGTCCGGGTCTTTGGCATATATGCCAAACTCCCTCAGATAATAGCCGGTCGTGACATTGCTGTTATCAGTAACGGCCGATATGATACATGCGTGGCTGTCGTCTGAGTAGGTCACGCTGGCAATCGGCAGCGTCTGTACCGGCGCCACCAGCTCGGTCAAATCCTCCAGCTTCTGGCCGCTGCCAATCGTACCGCTGCCCAGCCTGCATTTTGTAAGCTGCATTGCATTTCCGGCGTCGACCTTGGCCTGCAGCTTAAGGCCCTGCTTGGTCAATACCGGCTTGCCCCAATTTGACATTTAGGCTACCTCCAATTTATTCGATCTCGACGTCGCTGCCGATGTACACGGTGACGCCGTCGGAAAGATTGCTCGTCTCATAATAGGGTATCTCTTTGACATGTATGTTATCTTTAAGGCGTTTGTCCTTTGTCGCCAGATAGCTGTCCTTAAACGGCCTGGATACAGCCTCATAGGAGCCTGTATATTCCTCTTCCGGCAGGCGCTCATTGACTTTTTTAATTCCGCAGCCAATCTGGCCGCGGAGCTCTTTGGCGCTCTCCAACCGTCAAAAAAGGCCAGCTTTGTGGACAACAAGGCCTTTTAACTCGCCCTCGCGCATATCAGGTCACCCCTTTGGCTAGGATAAAGTCGGAGGGAGGGATTACCGTATAGACGTCCTTGTCAGATAAGGTCACCTGGACGTCATAGCAGTATTGGCCACAAGCCAGCTCTGCCGTATCTGCAGGAGCAAAATCAAATTGTTTTTCTTTGGCCTCCAGCTGCAGCACAACGTTAGGGCTATCGATATCCTGTTTGATCGTCAGCACAGCCCTGTCAGCATCGGTCAGCAGTACGGGCTTGTTCTGCGCGTCATACAGCTTGAGCTTCAGGGTGGCGCTGTCGCCACGCGTCAGCGTTATCCTGTTTTTGTGCGGCCCGTCGTAATCTATGCACAACATATCCGCTCACCTCCTTATATCTGGAAAAATATTTTTTTATGCTGGCAGACTGCGCCAGCGACATATACCGTACCTTTTGGCTGATAATAAAATGTCAGGCCATCCAGCCAGCTCCTGACGTTTTTGGCGCTGTTGACCGCCTTGACCATCTCAGCCATGACAGCCTCGTCCGGGATTGACTCCTGCACCATGCGCACCCTGAAGTGGTAGGGCTCGCCGCCATAATCGTACCACTCCAGCACCTCAGCTGAGTCAAAGGCCGCTGAGCAGACTTCTTCGACAGCAGCCGGTGTGCCTTTGTAACGGTGGCAGGCAATAGCTTTGCGTACAAGCTCCCGCTTTTTTGCGATGTCGGCCGAAACGTCATAAAAATCCACGTGATATTGCCACGCCAGCTCATCGACGATTTCTTCCGGCAGCTTTTTGAGACGCGGCAAGATTAAGACAAGCTCAGCCTGCTCACCCAGCTGCGCCAGCCTGCCGGAGATGGCCTGCACGATGTCCTTTACCGTTGCATCGCCGCTGATGGAGCTTGGCAGGATGCGCCGCAGGGCATTATCCTTAAGCTCAAGCATCCTCTATCCCTCCCAGCGTCACAGTCTTTGTGCCGCAGACAGCCACCTGTGTATCAGTTGTCGCGGTAAACACCGGAGCAGTCACAGCCACGCGTTTTGCGCCTGTAGCCATTACTCTCACGATAAGCTCAGACGGATTGATGTCACGGCCCAGCTTTGACTTCTGCCACAGGACATAATCGTCAACGGCCGCATTGACGGCGTTTTGGATAGCTGTCGCCTGTGCCTTGTTGTCGCTGGCGATATAATATGTCAAGCTGAGGTTATAGGTTACCTGTTCAGGAGCCAGTACACTGATGTTATCAGTCAGCGGCCTTACCTTTTTATCGTCAAGCGTAGTCTTGACCTGCTGCAGCATCTCATCGCCGGGCAGCTCGCCGCCCGCCAGCAACGGCCTTACCTCCACCTTGCCCGCTTCCGGCGACCATACCGTAACGTCAGCAATCTTTGTTGACGCCCTTTTGGCATGGTAGATATAAGCGCCTTCAGGCCCTGCCGTACTAAAGTTTTCCGGGGCGCGGCGGATATCCTCACGGTAGCTGTCGTCTGACTGGACCTCAGCGCCACCCTCAGACGTGGTGATGTTTGCCACGCTATCCACATACGGCACCGGGTCAACCAACGTCTTGAGCTGGCCAGCTACATAGCCGTTACCCAGCTCGCCTTTTGTCAGGCAGGTTGCGCTGCCGTCAGCACTGGTTGCGCCCGCATCAATAACCAGCGGGGCATCTAATGCAAAAAACACATTATCGCCTGCAGTAAAACGTGTGCCTGCAGGGATGATTGTTGCTGTCTGCAGCTTAGCAGACAACCTGATGCGCATGGTAGTCACAGCAGCTTTTGCCGGGATGCGCTCAACGCCTACCAGCGCGCCCAGATGGTCCAGGTTATCACCGGTAGCGTATCTGAGCAGGTTCTGCTTGCCGGTCTCGTTGATTTTGTTGAGCAGCAGCACGATGAGCGCCGCGATTGTCAACAGAAACAGCCTTACCGGGTCGCCTTTGGCCAGCGTCCTGCCGGTAATAGCCTCGTATCTGCCAATTACATAGCTCTCAACCTTATCGGCATCAGCATCAACAAACACGATGTCGGCCAGGTTATCTAATTTACTCATTGTCATCTTTTATCCTCACCTGCACTTTCGGGACCAGCACACCATCTTCCGTGCCGGTAAAACTGATTGATGTTATCTCCACACGCGGCTCATATTTTTTTATGGCCGTAATCATTTCAGACTGCAGCTTTGCCTGCGCTACATTGATTGGCAGGTCAAGCATATCGGCGTTAATGCCAAAATCGCGGTCAAGCGGCACGCTGTATTTAGTCGTTGTGATGATCGTGCGGATGTTCTGCAGGATTTCTGCCGCCTCTGATGTCGGGGCAAAATCAATGCCCTGCACCGGCATGGCCAAAACATCATATGTCATAGCAGGCCACCTCCCGCATACTCTTTAAGGGTGACGTTAACTTTGACGCTCAGCATGCTCCCGGCCTTGCCCCAAAAACTTACTGACTCGTCAATACTCTCAAGCACCCACATATTATTTGTCACCATGTTACCGCCGATGACCAGCGGAAAAACCTTGCCATTATCACGCAGCCTGCGCAGCTTTTTAAGCTCGCGGGCAGGACTGACGCCCTGATCCGCACGCAGCTGCATGGTAAAGCTGATTTTTTCCACGTCAGGCCCCAAATATTCCAGCACCGGTTTATCGCCGATGATGTCATGCTGGGCCCAACGGCCACCGGAGCCGCGGCTATAATCATCAAATGTGCGGATATACCTGCTCGATACAACAAACGGGATATCCGCCATAAAACCTACAAGCATTGTATCAGCCTCCTATAATCACATCACCGCTGCCTGCTGCCACGCTGCCGCCACAGCTCACGGGGTCACCGATGCGCCCTGCAGCCTTGCCGTTGATGTATACGGAGCTGCTGCCGCTGGCGATGACGCCACTGTGCGTCGGGTGTGCCACGCAGCCATGAGGCGCATAGCTGTCACCCACACGGCCAGCGCCTTTGCCGTTGATGATAACATCAGCGCTTGCGCTCACCAGAGCTGTCGGAGCGCAGGCATCATGGCCGGTATCGTTATCGCCTAATCTTGTTGCTTTTGGCATGGTAATCACCTCTAATTAAGCTCAATCGTAGCGCCCTTGAGCACTAGCTTGCCTTTGGCGTTGATCTCGATATTACCATTGTCATACCGGATAAAGCTGCCATCAGCAAACGTGATACTGCGTACGGCTGCATCACTCTCAACAGGTTTGTCAACGGAGCTGTAAAAAGCGCCGATGATAAATCCGCTGCCGATGCCGCAGCCGCTGGCATTTGGCTGGAAAATGCACAGGACCTGCGTCCCGACCTCTGGTATCCAGTAAGCGCGCGTCTGGCTGCTGCCGATAGTAATTATGGGCAGCTCAGCGCTGACAAGGTCGTCCTTATCATCAAACACAACGCGAGCGCTGCAGGCAGCCCCGTTGACGGCCGATATGGTGCCGATACGGATAAGGTTTTTGATTTTGTTAATATCCATCCAAACACCTCCGCACATCAATGCGTGTTGTATAGCCGCTGCCTATATCATGCTGCGCTTTGGTAACGATGTATTTGCCGTCAAACACGCCGAAACCGCTCAACATGATGTTGACGGCCGCGGCCAGCTCGGGATAACCGACAAATGTAAACGTACCGGATATCTCAGCGCTGTTTTTCTCGCGCAGCTTCTTTTTAGCCAGCCGTTCCGCGTCTGCAATGCTGGTAACCTGCTCGTTGACCTCGAGAGTCTTGCCAGTTGTTTTACCCGGAGCCGCAAAAGTAGCCTCAATTTTCTGCTTGTCTTTGCCCTCCTGGTATTTGACATGGCAGGCCTTATATACATCGCGTACCTTGCTGCTTAGGCTGTAGCTCATAAGCAGGTCAAGGGTTTTAAGGCTGGCATCTGCAGCAATCGTGCCCGGTTTAGGCAACTGAGCGACGGCATCTGCAGCCTCATAATCCGCCTCATCAAAAATGACAAGCTGATTGTTACATATCTTGAGCGCAAGGCCGTGGTCAGCGCAGAGCTGATACAAAAATGATAAACCGGACTGCTCCGACTGCTCTGCTCTGTCTATGACGGGGTTATAATCCTTTACGTCATAATACATCTCAAGCCCTGCGCCGCCAGCAATATCGTTGGCGATACGCTTAAGCTCTGCCTTTTCCCAGCTGCGTGTGCGCTCAACGCCACGCAGGTTATTGTTGTCAGGCACGCTTATTGCCTTGATCTGCACCTCGCTAGGCATTCCGCTTGATGTTATCTCGTCAATCTCAAACAGACCGAAACGCACGACCTGCTCAGCGCCTGCATTGATGTGCCTGATGCTCACGTCAAGCGTTGCACCCTTTTCTGGCATCCAGCTCGACTGCCACAGGCCCTGTCTGTCCTCAAGAGTCATCTGCAGGTCGTCAGCCTCGCCCGACATGTTGTCGGTATAGCTGACTGATTTGAGATATTGCTGCAGGTCAGCGCTGATATCCTTGCCGTTGTAACTCACCGTTACAAGACAACGTCTTGCGTCTATCATCTCAGCGCCTCCATGGTGGCAGCATCGATGTTACCGGAGCGGTATATTCCGGCACAACCAGCTCAATACCTGCCGGGAAGACCACCATATCAGCATAGCGCTGATTAGCTCCCAGCAGCACATTCAGTGCCGCCTCATCACCATAAATCCGTTTGGCCATCATGTCCCACATGTCGCCCTGGATGGTTGTATATGTCTTACGCATAACTTACCCTCCTTTGCTGGCTCTGCAGGTCACTCAGCATACGGCGGAATTTATCCATCTCGTTATCCAGGACCTCACGCAGCTTGTCCGCATCGCCGTTGCCCTTGATGGTGATGTTAGGGGCAAATGTTGCCGTAATGCTCCCGCCGCCTAAGGGGCTGCCCATGATGCGATTGGTTTCTGCCAACAGGCCTATATTTCTGGCGGTCGGAGTATGCGGAATGGCTGACTCGCCACTGCTTTCCGCAAAGGTTGTCAGAAATGCGCCTTTACCGTAGATGCCGCCGCTTGCGTTATGGGCCACATCGCTGCCGTTGCCCTGAGCCGTGATGTTTACCTTGCCAAAAATAGGCTTGGCCAGAAAATCACTGATAGCTTTCCATTTGCTGGATATCCAGTCAAATGCTCCGGTAAATTTGTCCTTGATGCCGTCGATAAAGCTTGTCAGCGCCGCTTTGGGGTTATCCCAGAGCGTGATGAAAAACTGTTTAACTGTATCCCAGTTGGTGTACAGATAATAGCCTGCAGCAACCAGCGCCACGATACCTGCTATCACCCAGCCAATAGGGCAGGCATACATGGCCACGTTCATGGCCCACTGCGCGGCCGTGGCGAAAATTGTTGTCGCCTGAAACGCCTTGGAGATGACGCTATATGCAATCATCGCCGTTTTAAAGGCGTTGACTACCGCGCTTCCCATGCTGACGGCAGCGACAAATCCAGTCAAAGCTACACCGACAACACCGATGCCGATTGCAAATTTAGCCATCGTCTCGTTACCTGCCAGCATACCGAAAAATTTAGCGCCGGTCTCAGCTGCGGATGCAACAGCAGGCAGAAAAGCCTGGCCAATAGAAATCTGCGTCGACTCGATAGCAGAGTTAAGACGGGTAACAGCACCTTTGGCGTTGTTTTGCATCTTTTTGGCCATCTCATCGGCTGCGCCACCTGATTTTTCCAGCTTGGTCACGAGCTCATCAAAGGTCTTGTCGCCACTGTTGAGCACGGCAAGCCAACCGGTAGCTGCTTCCTGGCCAAAAATCGCTTTCATGGCTGCCAGCTTTTCTTCCCGGCCTAGGTTCTTCGTTTTTTCCCTCAGCTCGGTAAGGATAGCAGACATTTTTCGAGGACCGTTGGTATCGCTGAGCTTGATACCCAGGCTTTCCAGAGCCATAGCAGATTCTTTCTGTTCGGCTGTGATGTCGTTCATGGACATCCCCAGCTGCTCCATCGCCTTGGCTGCCATTTTCGGCGGCCCTGCAAGCCTTAAAAAGCCCGCACGCAAGGCCGTGCCCGCCTGACTTGCCTTGATACCACTGTTGGCCATCAGACCTGCCAGCGCAGCCGTCTCCTCCATAGACGCGCCAAACGCATGAGCTACCGGCGCGGCATATTTCATGGTGTCGCCCAGCATCTCGACATTGGTGTTGGTGTTGGTGATAACGGTAGCGTACACGTCAGCCATATGGGTTGACTGGTCAGCAGCCAGCCCGAACGCTGTCAGGTTATCGGACACGATATCGGCCGTGCGTGCTAGGTCGGTGCCGCCTGCAGCAGCTAGGTTAAGCAGGCCCGGCATACCAGCGATAATCTTTTCCGTGTCCCAGCCGGCCATGCCGAGATAACTCATGGCCTCAGCTGCCTGCGTTGCAGTAAACTGAGTAGTCTCGCCCAGCTCGCGAGCTCTTTTTGTTAATGCTGCAAGGTTATTGTCATTGGCGCGGCAGATAGCGCCTACCTTAGACATGGACGCTTCAAACGTCGCTGCCGTCTTGGTGGCGGACACAAACGGCGCTGCAATGGTAGTCATGGCACCGAAGCTGCGATTAAAAACCTCCATGCTCGCTTTAGCCTTTCCTATACGGGCGCTGAAAACGCCCAAGGACTGCAGCGCGAGATTGCGTTGGAACGTCTGCGCCGATATTGAGCCATTTTTAAAGGCTGCAGCAAGGCCGTCCATGGTCTTTTTGTTTCTTTCCGTCGCCGCGTTGGTATTGGTTAGCGTATTAACGATGCTACTAAACGCGCTGCCAAAGCTCTCTTTGAGCTTAGCGCCGATAATAAACGACATTGTAAAGTCTTTATTTGCCATTATGCCCCTCCTTTCCTCAGATTTTTCTATTTAGGATTTCTTCTGCAGCTCTACGATTAGCGCTGCCCATTCCAAAAAATCCAAAAGCGACTCGTTAAGATAAAAATCAATGCCTGTGTAGGTATTGGACGCACAGCCGATAGCTGCACGCCTTATCTCATCGCCGCTGTTTATTCCTGCGCGAACAAAAAAGCGTTCACCTTGCCCAAAACCTGAACAAAATCCTTAATCGGCAGTGCCTCGATATCCTCAACCGGTACCTTTATGGCGTGGGCTAACAAGGTGATCTGGAATTGACTGGACAACGCAATGGACAAAGTCTGGTCGCCCTGCTGGCGTGCCTCGCGTTCAGCTGCCAGAAAATCTCTGCCGGTTACATTTTGTAACGCTTTATCAATATTGTTTAAATCCATAGTATTTTATCTCCTACGTTAAATTTTAAGCCCCCGGACTGTGCCGGAGGCTGTTAAATCACCGCTTACGCCAGGCCTAAAGCCTCGCGGATGTCGGCCATGTAATCAACGCCGCCGATGTTGCAGATGTAGTTAAATTTGTCAAGCTCCAAGACGGTTTCGCCGTCCACGGAAACCTTGATATAAGCCGTCTCAATGGTGTTGGCGGTGCCAGTAGTAGTGCCTACATCGAGCTTGCCCAGCTCGGTTTTTTTAGGCACACCACGGACAACGCATTTTACCGGACGGCTGATATATCTGCCAGTGGAGCTGTCGTATACCTGCTGAGCGCCGCGCAGGTCAAGGTTGACGCCGGTCTGCGCCGCCAGCATGACATTACGTTTTTCCAGCGTGCGCCAGTTGAGGACGGTTTCCATGCTGCCAAAATGGCCCAGAACAGGGCTGTCAAATTCGCCGGCAATTCCAGCACCTTTGACGGTTTCAGTCATGGCGTCCAGGGACGGGAGCTGCACGTCAGCAACGCCAACGAGGTCGGTGCCATCCTGGTATACGCGGAAATTGATTAATTTCTCAGGTACCTGCATTCAGTCTTCCCTCCTCTTAGCCAAATAATGTTTCAAAATAAGCCGGGTCATATTCCAGTACATTCTCAATCTCGCGAGCCGGAGCGCACGGAGTGATATAGGTGTGGAATTTGATGATACCGTCCATGAGGTTGGTAACCGGGTTCTCGTCGTCGCGGAACTCTACGCGGCCGCCAAGGATGCAGCCTTGAGCAGCCAGGCCGTTAAGACGGATGTTCTCACTGTCCATGACAGTTTGGATCAGGCGCTTGTTAATTGGCTTATCAACCTTAGCCCAATAGGTCTGGATAAAGGTCTGAGCGTGCCAATAAAACATGCGGCGGATGCTAATAAACGCGTCTTTCGGGTCGGTGTTGGACGGATAGCAGGCGGTGCGATTGCCCCAGCATTTCCAGCCACCGATAAAATTAAGCGCGGTAACAACACCCTGGCCGTTGAGGTAACCAGCCTCATCGGGGCCCAGCACAACCTCGGTGCCGTCTTTCAGGCAGCAGCCATTGATCTGCATGCTCTTATTGGACGGAGACTCGTACGGGATGTCGCCGTTGGCGCTGTCAACGGTCGCGATAACACCCAGCACGTGGGTAGACATATGATAGATATCATCACCCATCTTAACCATCGGCCAGCACACAACCTGCGCGGTATCGTTGTAGCTGTTCTGGTTCATCCAGTTTTTGACGTCAGTGTATTTTTTTACACTGTCGGTCGGTACGTCATTTAAGGTAATTGCCTTAAAATGGCTGTTGATATTGCCTGCCTTAGCTTTCATCACGGCGGCCACTGTGGGCTCATGACTCCAGCCCGGTGCCAGCACGATGCCAGGCACAAGACCGGTCAACGGAAATACCTTGTTAAGGCATTCCAGGCCTTTAACAGATCCGTCGCTTACGCTGATGCCGCCAATGATATCATCCTGGTCGACTGCTGTCGGGTCCAACTCGTCATAAGCAAGAATCAGGCTGCTTGCTGCAGATGCGGTGCCGTCATCCAGCAGGGTGATTACTAGGGCACCGTCATCATCGTAGGCTGCCTCGTAGTCTTTGCCAGCCACCAGCTCGGAACCAACGGCGGAAGCCTTGATTTTAAGGGTGTCGAGCAACACCGGCGCATCTAATGTTGCGACTCTGTCAGCAATATCAACGCTTTTGTCGGCAACGCTCTTTTTGTGGGTTTTTGGGTCCAGAACGTTGACAAAAACGACCGGGCCGCGGTTGTACAGTGCAAATTGACTGTACATTACCTCACAAAGGGTATACTTAGTCCAATCCTTGCTAAAGCCAAGCTGCTGCACAGCCTCAGCATAGCTGTAGCACAGGACCGGTCTGTTAGCGGCAGCGCGGTCGGTGGCCAGATGTACCGGGGCGGTACCAAAGACCACAGGCAGGCCCGCGGTGGTATTTACCGCCGGGACGATGCTTGTCGGAACCTCGCTGACATACACGCCATGTTTATATGCCATTAATTACACCTCCATAGCTTGTTTGTAGTATTTGTTGAGCGGTGTACCTGCTTTTCTGGCAGCCTCAACAGCTTCGTTGAGTTGTTCGACTGGAATGAACAACTGCTTTAGCTGAGGGAACTCATCAAATTCCGCGTCCAGATACTCAGGCAAACCACCGATAAACACCTGATACTGCAGCAGTCTGCCGTGGCTCAGGTTGGGGCCAATATAAATCAGCCTTTTGGATTGCTTAGCCATAATTGATATCCTCCTCATAGGGTTGACCAATCGTATAAATCGCAGTGATTTTTCCCTGCCACTGCGGGGCAGGCTGCATTTCCGGAACCTCGAATTTAAGCGGCAGCATCAGGCGATGACGCCCTGCTACAAAACGATGTTTTAAAAGATGCTGGCGCACATGCTCCATAATGTTATAAAGACTGCGCCAGTCATCAGCATCGCTGTTGTCATAAATACTGAAGCCTATCTCGACGGTCGCCGTGCTCATATCGCCGTCATCGGTATCCTGCGCGCCAGTAACCAGCGCATAGACAAAGGATGCCTGCTCATCGGCGCTCATCCGTGCAGGCGGATAGCCTGCATAGACTTTCACGGCCCGTTTGCCGGACGGTTGGCGGGTGCTGTAATCAGCTACGGCCGCCTGCAGGAAGATTGCAAGATTATCCATTAACTCGACTGTAGTCATTAGCTATACCTCATTTTAATTTGCCGAAACGGTACTCAACCTCATGCAAAAAACGCTCATTAAGCGTAGCTTCCGTCATAGGGGTAAGCTCGCCGATAACGTCACGGGAACCGAACATCTGTGGGACGCTCGGGCCGTACGGGACGCGCAAGGGATAACGCGCAGGCTGCTTACGGTGCATCGCACCAGTATAGCCTCGTCGTGACGTACCCAGAAACATACCGGGTACCGATTTAGCACCGGTCTGTTTTTTTACCTGCACCTTAACCGGTCCGCGCTTATTGGCGCGCACACGAAATGCGGTCAAGAGCAACGGACGGCCGCGCGAAGCAATGATACCATGCATTCTGGCGCTGGATGCACGCCTGATTTTAAGCGTACTCTTGATATCAGCAGCTTTGACAACATAATTTTCGCGGATGGTCTTCGAAGTCTGCGTCCTCATCTTTGTAACGGTGCGGTTGATAGCGCTGACAGCGGCTAATCTCACCTGTTTGGGCGCATTAGCTAACATCTGCTGTGCATAGGTCAGATTTTTTGTATCAAGCTCAATCATCTGTCATTCGCCGTCAGCTGGATGGTCAATATGCCCATATCATCGCCAACGCTCTCAACCTCATACATCTTATCGTCAAGATAAAAACGCATGCCGTAGACCGGCACCTCAGGCAGGTCAGCTTTGAGGCAGTTAACCTGCAGCTGGCTGCCGTAGATGCCCGGAAAATAGTCATCTTTGCCCTGCTGCATCGTCAAAGCCTGCGCCACGGAAATGTCCTGCACAATCGCCTTGCACTCCGTACCGTTAAGGTTGTGGGTTTCGGCAAACTCCGTATCGTTAATAAAGACAGCCGCATTATCTGCAGCTATCTGCTCCTGAAACGGAGTCATTTTACCAGGTCGGCCGCATCAACATCAGGCAGGCCAAGCTCGCAGCCTGCGTTGATGGCTGCAATGATGTCAGCTTTTTTTGCAGACTTCGCAACGGCAATGCCGTTATCTGCAGCAAGCTGCTGCAGCTGGGCTACAGTCATTTCCTCAAGATTTTCGTCCGGTGCTTCGATTTCGGTCGGTACCACCGGCGCATCGTCCGGCAGTGGAATAGGCATAGCATATGCAAATTCCTTAGGCGAGGACTCTACCAGCGCCTCAGCCACATCGTCCGGCAGGTCAACGACGGAGCCAGCCTTATAGGTAACTCCGTCGCGTACAAGCTCAAATTTATTAACTAAAACTTGCATTTTTACACCTCTTATTTAACTTTAATGGTGCACCACAGGTCGTTCCAGTCCGGAGCGATTACGCAGCGGGAGGACAGAGCCAGGGAGCTGGTATCGTTTTCGGTGTCAACAGTGTATTTGGGCACAAACTGGCTCGCATAGGTGTGCAGCGCTTTGTCATCCTCCATCTGTGATACAGCGCCATACAGGCGGCGGCCAATTTTAGGAGCACCGATGATAACATGGTCAGCCGGGATATACGGCTTAAATTCGCCGGTTTCGTCATCGGCATAACCACCAGCGTAAGAGTAGATTTCCAGGTTGAGGGACTGGATAAGGCCTACGCGCATCAGGTCAGGACGCTGCAGGCGCGGCTGGATGCTCATAATGGACAGGTTGTTTGCGTTAGGCACGTTGAGCCATTTGAGCAGCTGGGTGTTGTCCAGCAGGTACTTGACAACAGTGTCAGATACGATTGCAACAGTCGGGATAATGCCTGCATTCTGGCGGATTTTAGCGGATGCATCGCCAATGCAGTCATAGATTTTAGCAGATGCGTTATCCCAGGTATCGCCGCCGGAGAGAGTAGTTTTCTGAGTAAAACCAAAGGTCAGGGTATCGACAACCTGAGTGGTGCCGTCATCAGCATAGCCTTTGCACTCGTAGGAGCCGTTAATCAGCAGCTGAGCTGCCATGTACTCCTGACGGCGGTAGCAGGCGTTGCGCAGGTCAATCAGGTCCTTTGCACGCATATCAGCGGCACGCTCTGCAGGAGTCTTGGTGGAGTAAATGGTCTCGCCAAAGCCGCGACCCTCTACATCCTCTACGCTGATAACGCGTTTAGGTTTCATCAGCGGCGGGGTGTAGGTCTTGATTTCAGAGCCGCCGCGTGCCAGATTTACGCCTTTGGTGCCGGGCACAGCAAACGGAGCCATCTTGCGGTCACCTTTGCGCATTTCCATGTCTACCACCTTAGTGGTAAAAACACGCTCGTCGGGGAAGAAAGTGTCTACCAGGGTAGTGCTGGGTGCGTAAGTGCGTTCCAGCGCCGCCAGCATGGTACGGGTATCGTTTACGTTAAAAGCCATTGATTATACCTCCTTAGTGTACGTCGGTCAGATAGATGCCAACGCTACGCAGCTCAGCCTCATGTTTGGTGGCGTTATCTGCAGACTGTTTTACAATCAACTTAGAGCGGTTAAACAGGCCGCGGGTGTAGACGGTGGCCACAACATCGCCAGCTGTGCCTACCACAACATCTCGCGCCAGGACAACACTTGCCACCTGCTCACCGGTGCTTACAGTGCTGTCAACAATTGCGTATTTGCCGCTGGTGGTAACCACACCCAGCAGGGTGCCACGCTTCAGCTCGGTTGCAGCGGTCAGTTTTGCGATGGTTACGTTCGCGGTCATCGGGGTGATTGCAGTGCCGCCGATGAGCTCATCATAGGTTACACCGGTCATGGTGCTTGCTAATTCTGCCATTATTTTTTACCTCCATAGTTATCCATAGCTTTGACGAAGGAGTCCATCATCTTAGCATCGTTTGCTGCGGCTTCTTCTTCGTCCGCTTTTGGATTGGAGCCGATGCCGTTGACGCCGGAGTCTTTGTTGTCCTCAATCATGTCTTTTACCAGATTTTTAGCCGGAGCATTGTCGCTGTTCTTCTCTACGGTGTCGATGTAGGGTTTGATATCGTCAATGGTCTGGCCGTTCTGTTTGGCCTGCGTGATCATAGCGGCTACGATTGCATTGTCTTTAGCATCATACGCATCCAGGTCATTGATGCGCTTACGCTCTGCAGCTACGGCTGCAGCAGTATTGTCTTCAGCAGGAGCCTGCTGTGCAGGAGCTGCAGCATTTTTGTTAAAGCTGTCAAAAAATCTGATAGCTTTATCAACTAAAGTATTCATGTTTTCTGGCATTCTATCTGCCTCCTTTGTAGTATTTTTTAGTCCGGCAAAATTTTTAAATTTGCTTACGTCCACGTTAAGCCCATTGATAATCAGGCTGTTGCCGTTACGTACGGCCTTTACCTCGCCGTCGATGGCGTCAATAAAACCTTTGTCAAGGCACTCCTGAGCGCCCATCCACGTCTCTGCGTCCATCATCGCGCTGATTTCCGCCTCAGACACATTGCAGCGTTTGCGATAAGCAGCAATGATGCTGTCCTTGACTCCCTTAAGTGCGTTGAGCACCTTGCTCAGGTCATCGGCGCCATAATAATCGTCCAGACCGATTGCCGGATTATGGATCATAAACAGCGCGTTGGCCGGCATGATGATTTTTCTGCCAGCCACAGCCACGATTGTTGCGGCGCTGGCGCAAAGCCCGTCGATAACAACAGTGACGTTACCCTTGTAGGCAAGCAGCTGGTTATGGATTGCGTGTGCAGCAAACACATCGCCACCGGGCGAATTGATGCGGACGGTCACGTCCTTGCCTGCCAGCGCCTCCAGGTCCGACGCAAAATCATTGGCGGTGACGGTATCGCCGCCGTCAAACCAGCTGTGCCCGCTTTTAATAGGGCCATAAAGCTTGATTTCTGCGCCTGTGCTGGCGTAGTTGTTGATTTCCCAAAACTTTTTACCCATTTTTCTCACCTCCTTTGTCGCCGCCGGTATTGTCTACCTGAGGCACATCCATGCCATGTGACTGCCATGTGACGGCCTCAGACGCCAGCTGGGCGATATTATCATCATAATCCGTGCCGGATATCTCAGCTGCCTCGCGTTCGCCGGTGCTAAAACCGTACTTGCGTTTCATTGCAGCGGCTGTGATCTCTTTTACCGGGTCGAGCAGACCCATTGTCGGGCCAAACCATTCGGCGCGGCTCCATGCCTTGGTAATCTTCGGGTCGCTGCCATAGCCCGGTGCCTTGATGCGTCCGATTGCGATGGCCTCAGCCAGCCACGCCTCATATACAGGCTGGCAGAAGTCACGGACAAACCATGTGCGACGGGTTTTAAATGTAGCAGCGGCCTGCATGAGAGCTGCACGGCTCGCGGAATATGATGCCTGGAAGCGATTTAAGATGACGTCTGCAGATACATTACATGCAGCACCGATCTGAGTAAACAATGTGCTGGTAAACGGCTCAAACGTCGACATTGTACGGCTACCGTCAACAGCTTTGACGTCCACACCGTCCGGCAGCAGGTTGACGCTGCCCATGTCCAGGTTGATGCCGTTGAGTATCTCGCGTTTCTCGTCATACGTCATGCCGGTAGGAGCATCGCCAAAAGCATCCAGCGCATCACGGATATCGTTTGTGCTGCTGTCATTTGACGTCAAAAAGATGGCAAAGTATGCTTTGATGACGGCTGCCATCAGCTCGGCATTGGCGTATCTGCAGACCTGCTTGATTACCTCAATCACTGGAGCCATATACGGCACGCCGCGATATTGTTCTGGGCGCTCCTCGTGGCTCACCTGCAGCACATTTGGCATACCCGTGCGACGGCCGAAGGCCTCGACGCGTTTCCACGTCAGCTGCTTACCGCTGTTGACTAAATCATACGGCATGCGGTTGGCTATCCAGTAAGCGACGACAGCGCCGTCTTTGTCGACCTCTACGCCGTTAATGATGGTATTGCCGTTAGCCTCGTTGGTCATCAGCACCGACTCATAGGATAGGATGCTGAGATTGCTGCAGGACTCCGGGTTACAAATCCTGCTGGCCTCAAAAAGCTGCAGACGCAGGCAATATGGATTGCCGGCGGTAGGCTTGCGATATTTAAATGCTGCCCATGAGTCGCCATCAATCAGATAATTGAGATACACAATGTCCTGCAAATCATAGAAATTATGCTTTCGGTACAAATCACAGTCGACTCCGTCAGCCCATAGCGCAAATTCACGACGGGTGTTACGCTGCCACTCCTTTGCTTCCTCCTGCGTCAGCCCCAGCGCCTCATAATCAATCTTAGGCGATACCTTGAGGCCTGCACCGATGACTGCATTTCGGGGCGTGTTTAGCACGGCCGCGCCAATCGGTGTATTGCAATAGAGGTCGGAGCTTCTTGCTCTCAGCGTAGCAAGGTTGACATCAACATCAGCCTGTGGAGATGATTTTATAGGATTATACGCAGCTAACGTGCTTTTGCTTTTAGAGGCGCCACCCTCTGAGTAACCGCTGTTCACCATTTGTTTATTATTTCGGCCTTTGGTAGGGTGGCGCGCTTTAGTCTTGTAATTTCTGGCTCGTCTAACCATGTCCGTTCCTCCTAATCGTTCGGGATAATGCGCATCCGGCGGCGGCCAGCTGTCGGAGTATCGTCAACAGTCGCCCCCGCGTTCACCAGCGCCTTGATTTCGTCACGGATTTCGCTCAAATTTGCTCTCGTCAGCCTGCGATTACCGATAACATAGCTCTGGCCGGATACCAATATTGCTTTTTCGGCGGCGATATACTGCCGCAATCGCTCATTTAAAAATGTATTTGCCATTACAAACCTCCAAATCCGCCCCGCTTAATACAGCCGTAAACCGGCTTTTTGGGGCTGTTTTCAGCAGGTTTTTTGGCTTTATTTGCTGTTTTTAGGTCAACAACACCATTATTTTCGGTGTTTTTGGCCAATATAACCTCTTTAAGTCGCTCAAAATCAGGATTAAGGCTCTTAAGACAGGCCAGATTGTAGCCCCTGAGGTCAAGCGGCTCGTTACGCTTATCCTTGGCGATGACTTCCCATTGCCATACGATACGGCCGTTCTTTTTGTGCGGCACCCGCTGCTCAGATATGAGGCCTTTAAAATATATCTCGTCATATCCGTGCTTAAAATCATCCGTATCAAGCGGGAAATGGAAATACTTTGGCCCCTGCTCCTCTATGCTCAAGCGGTCCATGACATACTGTTTGGCGCTGTCGACGCCCAGCATTACGAGCGGTATGGTATACCGGTTGGCCACGGTGACTTTAGAGTATTTATGTATGAGCGGTACGCCTGGCGTACTGGCGCCTTTGATTGCAAAGCGCTGCCGCCTCAAGCGTCTCAGACAGTAATTGTACACAGCATTGCTGTAATGGCCGCCCGAGTCGATAAACGTCCGGGCCACTACCAGACGCACACCGTCAGGCCTTACATAAGGACGGTCCAGCTGCTCATCCAGCATATCCCATACGGCCTGCGTATCAGGCACGCCCAAGATGATATCTTTCTTGACGCCGTAGCATTCCTCGCCAACGCCCCAGCCGCATATCTCATATTCGAGGCGGTTGTCCTGCACATCGACGGCCGCTGTCAGCAGCAGCACGTCATTAGTAAGCTCAGCTCCGTAGTCTTCGCGGCGCTCCAAGAAAATTTCCGGCCCCTCGAAGTTGCCTTTACGCTCATAGCTTTCGCCGAAGCGTGTGTTGTAGACAACCTTTTCGCGTTCCGGGTCGCCTTTGGCTTCCAGGTACTCCTGCATAACATCCGCCCATTTCAGCCATGGGCTGGACCAGCAGTTGACAAAAAAGCTCCGTACGCCGTTGGCCCACGCTGAGCCGTTCTGCGCAACGTATTTTTGCTGCGCGTGCTGCATGTCAATCTCACCAAAATCATAGCCACAGTCAGGGCAGCGCCAACGGACGCTGTTGACCTTGACATGCTTCTGTCCTTTTTTATCCTCATAGCTCTCATAGTCGGCCGTGAGGTTACGATGCGTAATAAGGTGGTATTCGCCGCAGTTCGGGCAGCAATGCTGCCACTCCTCCTGCGTGCCCTCCATGTACTCATCGTCAATGCGGCTCTCCCCCATGTTGGTGGGAGTCGAAAAAAGGCCCATGACTCGGTCCCAAAACGTAGTCATACGCTTGCTGGCCAAATCAATCGGATCACCCTCGCTGCCGGCGGAAAGCGGAAAGCGGTCGACCTCATCGCAAAGCAGTATCTTTATCGGTCTCGAAGCTAGCCCTGCAGGGCTGTTAGCTCCGCCCATGATAAGACGGCCGCCGGGGAACAGTTTTGACAAAATCGTGTTACCGCTGTCACGGCTCTTTACGTCCCTAAAGATATCACCGAGCGCCTTGCTGTCGCGTATCATCGGAGCGATACGGCTTTTGGAGTAGTCCTGCGCCATATCGATCGTTGGCTGCACCATCATTATTGGTGCCGGTGCCAGCATGGCGAAGCGGCCGATGACATTATTCATAATGTCACTTTTGCCAATCTGCGAGCAGGATTTTACAACAACTTTCCAGATGCCGTATTGCGTAAACGCATCCATAATCTCACGCTGATACGGAGCACGGTCAGTACGCCAGCGGCCAGGCTCAGACGAGCCCTCGCTGGATAAAAACCGATACTGGTCCGCCCATTCCGAAACAGTCAGCTTCGGTATAGGGCAAAGGTTCCGGCGGGCGATATCCTTAAACAGCTCAACTGTTTTCTTGTCCATCGTCATCACCTTCCAGTGCTTCGTCGCTGAACAGATTCGGGCTATAGTCGCACAGCTCCGTCAGTCGGTCATCAATCTCGCAGATAAGCTCATCGGCGATATAGTCAGCGCTGCGATTGGCAAGCCTCGGGGCCATCTTTGCCGGAATGCCCAGCAGCTGGCTACGCAGATTGCTCAGCATATCGCTCATGACTATCCGCACGTTTTCAGCTTCATGGACCTCGTTGCGCCGCTTCTGCAGCTCCAGCTCAGCCATCTCGCGTTTGGCTTTTTCATGCTTAGCCTTTTCGGCCATATAGTCGACTTCTTCGTCGGCTTTATATTTGTACGTGTAATATTCTTCAATAGCATCGGGCAAAACATAATCGCCCTCCGCCTGCCGGGTGAGCACGCCCTGATCGGCCAGCTGACGTACACGGCGGTCAGTCAGCCCGAGAAGACGCGCCAGCTCAGCACCGGAGCCTCTTGGTATAATCTTTTTCGCCATGCAAATCACCGCCTTTCAGGGTTTCCGCTTTTTAGCGGGAGAATTTAAATATTATAACTTGCGCGTTATATGTTGGATTTCTCTGTATATATCCGGGGCAAACATGCTGCCCGAAGGAAGTCGGTCTTTTTTTCTTGGAATCTAGATTTTTTTCGGGGCTCGCTTGCGCCGCAAAAACGAACGTCCCTTCTGACAGTACCTTTTTGGCTGATAAATTGGCGACGTACGCAAAGGAGAAATGCGCTCTGCGCCGCCGCCCTGATTGTCAGATGTAAAAGGAGAAAGGAAAAGCCACCGGGCTGTTGGTGGCCCGATGGCTGAGGTGTGTGGTTTTCCTTTTCTTGCTAGCATATATTATAGCACAGGTATATACTCGCATTCTATCACATCTTTTATTGTTTTCGCTTTTCGGCTTTAGCTTTCGCTTCCAGCAGCTTGGCCATCAGCACCCCAGTCTTTGACAGCTCAGCATCGCTGTACAATAAATGATTTTGATTAAGCCTTGCCAGCTGTGAGCCGGATACCTTCGCAAGGTTTTCGGTGGTAATATTCTGCCTGTTGCCGTCCAAAAAGATTATCCGGTCGCCCTTCTGGAGCTTCTCGCCAGTAGCTTGCTCCCACAGATAGCGGTGCTTAAGCATCCACTTCGATGGCTGGGCCACCTTGACCTTGGTATATCCATCCTGGTCGATGCTTTCGCTGCCGACTGGGCGGTCCAGCTGCGCAAACAGCCGGTCATTAAGGTCAAGCAATGTCTTGTTCTCCATGTCTCATTCCTCCTGTCTGTTAACAATGTTAAGGATATAGTTCAGCGCGCGGCCGTGCAGGCGGTGTACGTGCTGCCAGCTGTAGCCAAGCTCGGCGGCTATCTGTACCCAGCTGCGGTAATTGAGATATCGCATGTACATCACGTTTTTCTCAGGGCAGTCGGTCGGCAGCAGTGCGATCAGCGCGCGTACCTCATCCAGCGCCGCGGACAGCTGGCGGACGCTGCCGACAATCTTTTTTTCCTGGTCGATTATCTCGGCAACAGCGGACGCTGTCTTCTGGCCGTCGCCGCTGCCTCCGGGCTGAGGGCCGTAGTTAGGGGTTATCTTAAGCGCAAGGCTGCGCAGCTCCTGCAGATGGTCGCTGAGAGTCGCAATCTGTTCATGCGCAAAATGCGCTGACCTCAATTTGTGTTTCAGTTCTTCTTTGTTCATTTCTTTCGTGCCTCCAACCTTACGCGCTCTATCCTTGCCTTCAGGCTGGCAAGCACATATTCCTGCGCTTTGTCTTTTTGTTTAAGTGCCTCCAGGAGGTCCGCGTCGCGGGTGCCCTCGCATATGAGGTGATGGATGATTACTTTTTCTTTCTGGCCCTGACGGTGCAGGCGCTTGTTGGCCTGCTGGTAAAGCTCAAGGGACCAGTTCAGGCCGAACCAGACGACGTGGTTGCCGCCTTCCTGCAGGTTAAGGCCGTATGCTGCGCTTGCCGGATGTGCCAGCAGTATATCAATCTTGCCTGCGTTCCAGTCCTTTTCGTCCTCTGGTCCGGCCAGTCTGCGTACACGCAGCTTTGTTTTGGCCAGCGCCGCTTCCAGCCGCTCCAGATCGTGACGGAAATTGTAGAATACCAGCGCCGATTTGCCGTTAAGCTGCTCGATGAGCTCCATGAAGGCCTCAATCTTGCAGTCATGAACCGGCACCCAGCTGCGGTCCTCGTCATAGATAGCTCCGTTGGCCAGCTGCTGCAGCTTATTGGACAGCCTCTTTTCGCCCATTTTGCCAACGTTTCGCCGCTGACATTGAAGACATGGGCTGTCTGCGACGAGCTGAGTAATACGCGGCCATCCGTCGAGAGCTTCGCCCAGGCGTTTACAGTGTCCGCCATATCATCACCTCGTTTTCAAAAATTTTTACAAAAGTTTCACCGCGGGGATGCCCGACCACCGCTCTCCCCCACCCCTCGGGGAAGTACCTTGAGTGAGTGGGAACAGCATTGTCCCAACTCCTAGTAATATTATCCCAAACCTTGCTTAATTTGTTTGCGCACGCTTTACAGTATTTCCCTTGATATAATTGCTTACAATTTGCACAGCGTTTAAAAATCGCCATCAGCTTCAGCCTCTCTGTACAGCGTTACAAGTAAACAAAAAACGCTAACCTTTCGATTAGCGTTCATGTTTGGAATTTCCCCTGATTTCTCCTTTCCGACATTATCTCCCCCCCGAGACATAATGAAACGGCAAGTTGTAAATCTACAAACCAACGGGGTTCGGGGGACTCCTGCAAAATCTTCTCGAGCCTAAGAGGCGTTCACCTCTTTTCTCTCGGTAAATTTTACATTTTAAATTATATCATGCATATATAGTCTACTTCTATCTACTCTTTTTATGTTTGGCCTCTAACAGCTTGGCAAGCGTGATTCCGACCTTTGTCAATTCGGCATTATCAAAACGCAGGTGATTTTGATTTATTCTCGCCATCTGCGATCGCGTGACCTTAGCAAGATTGCCGATATCACAGTTCAGCTTGTTGCCATCAAGGAACATGACATAATCGCTGGACTTCAGCTTCTCGCCTGTTTCACGTTCCCATACAATGCGTTGCTTTTGCCGCCACGTTTTTGGCTCTGCAGTCTTAACCAATATATATCCATATATGTCGACACGCTCACTGCCGACTGGCTTATGATTGACAGGCACATTGCCTTTTTTAAACATCGTCGGACGGCATTTGGAATATACCTCTGCAGGCATCCTCTTACCTTTGTTGGCTGGCGTGCTGCCTGGCTTGAAATAGCCGTACACACCTAATCGGATATGCTTGCGGCTGAGATAACCTTTGACCTGCGCCAACGTCATGGATACGCCCAACGTTTTTAAAAACTCCTGCACCTCTTTAAAACTGCCTTTTCCACTTTCATGGTAACGCTGACGCACAAGCTCGTCCTGTTCAGGTGTTGTGATTCTGTGTATCTTCTCTTTCCAGCGTGTCAGCTTTACGCCTGATGTAATTCGATGATTCTTTAATAATGCCCGCATGTTTTTCGGCTCAAGGTCTGTGCCGAAATGTTCGTTAAAGCCGTCAGTAATTTCTTCCAGCCAGCGTCCTTTGGCATAATCGCGCAGCCACACCAGCATCTCAGCGGTGTAAATTCTTCTTGCCATTGCCATCACCGCTCTGCAACACCTTAGGTAATGCGCCCTGATATGCGCCAAGCTTTTCATCACGTGCGACGGCTGCTCTCAGCATCAAATCAGCGTTGCTGATGATTGTCTTGCCGATGTCAATAATCGCATCTGTACGCTCAAGCTCCTCTTTTAAACTGTCACCCGACAAGCTGCGGTTATCCAGTCTGTCGAGCTGAGCAAACAGCTTATCATTTAATGCTTGTAATGTATTGTCACTTGCCATGGTTAACCTCCCGTAAGATATAATTTAAAGCCTGTGCGTGTAATTTATGGACATTCGCCCAGCTGTAGCTCATCGATTCTGCGATTTGTTCCCAGCGTTGGAAATTGATGTACCGCCGCCGCATAACCATTTTCATGGGACTGTCGGGCAGGATATCGATAAGCGCTGCCACGTCATCGATATCCTTTTCTAAATCATGGCATACGGCGAGTATTTTTTCTTCCTGCTGGATGCGGCGGATGACAACATTTTCAAGGACGCTGCTTACGCTGCCGCCGCCCGGCGTAGGGTTATAAACCGGCGTGATTCGCATGCTGTCAGCGCGCAATTCTTCCAGCCGTTCGATTTCAGCTTTCTTCAGTTGATTTTTATACCACGCCGATTTTAATTTCGCTTTTAATTCTTCTCGGGTCAATGTTTTCTTCTCCTGTAATAATCACGCTGATTTTTAACTATAGACTGTTCATGCGACATGGAAAACGCGGGCCGCCGCAGATAAGCGTTTTTGGCTTTTACATCTGCAATATTTTTCTGTTGATAATTCAGATACGCTTCGCAGCGTGCATGGCACGTCGGGCGGCGGTCTGGACAGTTTAAGCATGGTGATTTACACATTTTTGAGCACCTCGATTAATTTTTTAGCGTATGGATTAAGGCAAGATTTTTCTTTGTCCCATTCAGATTTTGAGCACCAATTTTCAGCGCCGATTACCGGTTCCAATCGGTATTTAAATTTTGAGTCGGGTGCCAAACGGCAGCCAACATCACGCAGCCAGCAAAGGCGGTAATAAAAATCAGCGTTTATGTTTCTTGCCTCAGCCAGGATTTTCAGCCAGTGCGTGGAACCGGCGCTGTCATAACCTGCACCGGGATCACGGATAACCATACCGAGCTTTGACCAATCATTTTGCATATCGCATCGCTCCTATCATAATTTCCTTAAATTCCGGTTCCCATTTTACAATCTTTAACGCCTCCTCAACGGTATAAGCAACGCCGGCAGCAGCGCCCTTGCCAATCATGGCAAGGATAAACTGACGCTGCTCCTTTGTCGGCTTTCGTGGATGCAGTTTCGTTTCGATGTAAAAAATCTGGCCATCGGGACGGAATCCGTATAAATCGCTATGGCCTTTAGGCAGCCCTGTATCAAAATAGCGGCCGTCGGGCGTACGCACCTTACCCACGTTCGTGCGGAAAATCTGATTGCCTGCCTCGGTTACCGCAAGCATAACAGCGTGCATCAAATCCGTTTCCGTCATGGCTGCATACCGATTAATTTATCAATATACCATTGAGCCTTTTTTAAGTCCTCTTCGCCGTTTTTCTGTTTCCAACGCCACAGATATTTGATGGCGTTAGCTGTGCAGACAGCCTCAATGCCTTGCAGGTTGACTGTCGCAGCCTGAAGCGCATCGATACATTCTACGCCGCCTTGGGTGTAATGGGACGGATGATTGACGTTATCAGAGGTTGTCGGCGCTGCATCAGCGTTACGCATAACACTAAAATCCCACTCGCAAGGGACAAGGTTTGCATCTGTCAGTAAGCAGCCGTCAGCGCCGTCATCAAATGGACAATGTGGGCAGTCATTATGCAGGCATTCTTGTTTAATTCTTTCCAGCGCGTCGCTTAATTTAATCATGTTTACCCAACCTTTCTGCCCAGCGTTTCCATTTTGGATTTTCGTCATCGTCATACTCAATGATTCCCAAAAGGCTCGCAACAGCTAAAACATCATGCAGCTCTTCATCAAGGCCGACTTCTGCTTCCTGCAGGGTAATCGGCGTAGGATTGTTGCTATATTCTGCGGCTCTGATGAGCTTCAGCGCCGCCTGCGCCAGCTCCGACGCTTCTTCTGCCAACTGTTCCAGCAGGGTGCGTGCGTCCAGTATGCTGAGGATGTAGTTTTTATCGGCCATAACATCAAAAGGCTCTGTTTCACGCTGAGCCAGCATCACAGTCTGCCGCCGGATGATGCCGTCTTTCAAGGTCAGGTCGTTTTCCATTCCCTCGATGCAGTTGCGCAACTTTTGATTTTCTTCCAACAGTTCAATAATTCTTTCGTTCATTTACAAAGCTTCATTTTCTTTATACCAATCTTCAAGGACGATTCTTATTTCCTTGCAGATTTTTTGTTCTTCTTCACTTAAATCATTTGCGTTGATTTTTCTGACATAATAGTGCATTGTGTCAATCATCGTCGCCAATCTTGTCGCCTTTTTATTAAGAATGCCATAATTAAACATCACAGTCATGGCTATTGCCATGTTCATTTTGGCGATGGCGGTTGACAGTGCATCACGTGTCATATCACGTGCATACTGTTCTGCTGCAGCTTCATGCAGCTCTGAGAGGTCAGCTTTGCTTTTAAAAATTTCCTTATGCGCTTTACGGCGCATTGCTCTGTTTATTCGGCCCATTTTATCCCTCCTGTATGTATCTTATCTGTTTACCCATGCTGTTTAAATGCAGTTTATAAATCTGCCATTTGTATTTCGCCGGAATAGGGATATCGAGTTCTATTGCTTTTCGGATTCCCCAAAAAAAATTATATTTTTTTGCTTTTCGAAACGTGTCTATCTCTTCCCACGTTTTCGCCTTGCGGTAATCGTCATACGGCTGCTTAGCTATCTCGCCCAAAATCACGCCATCAACAAATTTCCACGATTGCTGTGATTCCTCGACCTGCTGGCGAAAATCGTATTTACAAAATTTACATGTCAGCGCAGAAGATGGCAGGACAGCGAAACAGTTGGGACACTGCTTGACGTTGATTTTGTTTTCCTTGCGTTTCTTTTTAGCAGCCAGCGTCCACTCACGCTTATCATCCGGTAATCCATGCCGGGTGTAGTTACCGACATGATCCAAAATTATCGCAACCTTATCCGGATTGTTGGGGTCCGCACGCATGGAGCGCATCGACTGCTGGATGTGCAGCGTCAGTGATTTTGTCGGACGCAGCAGCACAACGGCTTCACAGTCCGGCACATCAAATCCCTCGCCGAATAAATCGACGTTGCTCAATACCAGGATTTTACCTGCGCGGAAATCATTTACTACTCTGTCGCGCTCCTGCTTAGGCGTAGCGCCGTCCAGATGAGCCGCCGCTATTCCTGCGCTGCGGAACGCCTGTACAGTGTTTTTAGACGTTGTTATTGATGAGCAGTAGATGATTGTTTTTTTATTTTTGGCGTATTTTTGCCAATTCTCTACGGCGCTGCCAAAAATCGCCGACCTGTTCATAAGCTCTTCGACTTCTTGGCGGTCATAATCGCCCTGCTTCGTATGCAGCTTGCTGGCATCGGCTAGCTGCACACCATAATATTTGTAAGGCGCAAGGTAATGATTCTGGATAAGCCACTCTGTCGACACTGACTCGATGAGCTGTTGGAACACAGCTCCCAAACCACCCTCGTTCATCCGCTGAGGAGTGGCGGTAAAACCTAACACAACGGCTGCAGGGAAACGCTCAAGGATGCGTGTATAACTGTTGCTCAAGATGTGATGTGCCTCATCCACGATTATCAGCGCCGGTTCTGTCAGCCTGCTGATGCGCCGTGATGCTGTCTGCACCATCATTACATCACAGTATTTAAAATCAACGCCGCATGCTTTAAACGTCCCTGTAATCTGCTGGCACAGCTCCTTGCGATGCACCAGGAAAAGCACGTTATTGTTTCTGGCTGTTGCCATGGCGGCGATGCTGCCCTGTATAATCGACTTGCCACCGCCACAGCCTAGGACAGCGCAAACGGAATGTTTTCCGTGTGCAATAGCGCTGCGGATATCATTAATGAGGTCTTGCTGATAAGGTCTGAGTGAAATCATTTAATTTTCCTCCTCCAGTTCCGGCAGCGCCGTCCCGCACCATGGGCAGAACCAATACTCTGCTTTGGTGCGAATTTTACATTCCGGACAAGCGACTCTTTCCTGCTCAGGCCGTTTACGAAGCTCTGAATCTATCTCGCCTGGTGGTCTGCCTGTAACTCTGCTGCGCCTCTCTATACCATGCCTTGCGTAGTATTTTTGGCTAACGTGACTACCGCTGCACTTCTCGCATCTGCGTGCTGGCTTACCGTCCCGCTTGATTACAGCAGGACGGCCACAATAAACACACATCCCCTGCGCGCGGCGTTCCTCTTTAAGCTCCTTGTTTATAGGCATCGCCTATCACCTCTTTGCTTCCAATTCTGCTCCACACCAAGGACAGTAATAAAATTCGTTACGTACTTTGATACGGCATTTCGGGCAGCGATGCATATTACAATCAGACGCAGCAGAATTGTAGATGGTTTCCAAACTGCTGCCGCTCGTGGCTGCGCTGTATGTTCCGCGTTTATTCCGTCCCTGTTTCTCGCTTTTTGTGTGGTATGCGATTTTTTTACGGATGCTGTCCTTTTCACGGCATGTAGGGCACATCACATAATTTTTGCCCGTTTTAGGATTAACGTCTGTCGGTTTGCCGCACCGACAGCATTTGCTTTGCTTAGCGTCCATCTCTAACAATCCTCGCGCCGCACGTTGGGCAGTAATCCATATACGGCAAAACACTTTCGTTGCAGTTATCGCAATACAGACTGCCACCGCAGTCAGATACTGTTGTTGTTTTGTGTGCAGGGCTGCGTGTAAGTTCTATCTGCAGTATCTGTTGTGCCTCGTTGATTGCGCTCAGCAGTGCGCTGATATCGCCTGTCTGATTATATCTGCTTGTCAGTTCGACGATGCGGGCACAAGCCATCATTCTGATTTGTTCCATGTTATTTGTATCACTCCTTTATAAAAAGCGGCGGCGTGGGAATTCTTGACATCAGCTATACTGCTTCGCTACGAATATTCATCAATTCCTATTCGCAACTAACATCTACTGCCATTCGGCAACCCAGCCGCCGCATCCATGGGCTTAATTATCTGCCAACAATGGCAACATCATTGCTATGCCATTCACCGCATATAGGTTTGTTGTTCATTCTTTCATCTCCTTAACTTTTTCAAGGGGCTTTTTGTTCCCAGTTACAACTTTTTCAAGTGAGCTGTTGCGTTTTTTGCAACAGTTACAAGAGATTTTTGCAACATGTTGCAGTTTTCTCTTCTAAAGCTTATATAAACTTAACCCCCATTTCCGCAGCTACCTTAGGCAGCGCAGATTCTGCTTCTTCCCTGGTATGATATGCCCAACCTTTGGCAAGTACAGCTAAGTCAAACGGATGGCACGTCCAATGTTGTTGTGAAACACGCCAAATATCATCAGAACCGCTGAATGTGTAATAATCCTCACCTTTCTTTGGCTTCCACGGAAGTTTGACGATTTCGACCTCGCCGCAAAGCAGGTCATGCAACATAGCATCATCTTCATCTTCCGCTACATACTCACCGGAATGCAGTCCGTCCAAATCAAACCAATAGGTACGGTTATCCCCCTCAACTTTAAATTCTTCACCCAGCTCCACGCCCAACATATGAGCGATTTCAGGGATTAAATTTTTAGCCATGTTATCACTCCTTCACAGTTTTACTTGCCTTTAAAATTTTCTCAATCAGCGCATCCACTGTCTTTCCGGTAAATTCGCCCGTAGCCTTGATGTTGGCTGGCGTTATGTGTTCCGCAGCATACATAGCGAATATTTCCGTTTTTGTTGGGAGGAATACTGCCAGCGTATCCAAAATCAAAGCCGCACAAACAAGTATTTTGAGTGCCTTGACGGATTCATCGTGCTCATAATCATCTGTCAAGACTGCCATTGCAGCCGTCACGGCAAACGCAGTTACTACAAGGCCAACTACACAGCAGGTTATTTGTATAAACTCTATTCTGCCTGCCCAGTATATCAGCCACGGACTAATAATCGGCTCGTTCATTACTCGTCCTCCTTTTTTGCCAACTTTACCATTTTCTCAAAAAACTCAACAGCAGCCATGTACTGAGTGTAATATTTTTTGTCAGGTGTTTTGCCGTCTTTGCCATACACACTTTCTACACGTTTTTTAAACTCTTCTAACGTGCCGCCTCTATAATTGTTCCAGCAGCCACAAACAACATTGTCATCTTCAACGCAGTAAGTTGTTGTGGCGTTTCTACTACCTATTCGTGTGATTTGATAATATGTTTTATTGAGGTATGCGCCTCTAAGGTCTGCGCCTCCAAGGTCTGCGTCTCTAAGGTCTGCGCCTCTAAGGTCTGCGTCTCCAAGGTATGCGTCTCTAAGGTCTGCGCCTCTAAGGTCTGCGCCTCCAAGGTCTGCGCCTCTAAGGTCTGCGCCTCTAAGGTTTGCGTCTCTAAGGTCTGCTTTTTCCCCGCCCTCTTCGTTGCGCAGCCATTTACCATGGCTTTCGATTATTTCATTTAATTTTTCTTGCGTAATTTTCATTACTTCCACTCCTTAATTTTTCTGCCACAACCGGGACAATAATCATACCAGTATATTGTGTGGTATACGTCCGCTTGACAACGGGAACAGCGATATACTTCAATTCCTTGCTCAATGCCAGCATAATTCATTGTTACTTCTTCCAGCATTTTATCTGCCAATGCTTTTAATGCGCTTTTGGAAAACAGCATTGTTACTTCTTCTGCATCGTATTCAAAATCTGCAAAATCAAAATCATGCGGACGGTAAACACCATCATCATCAACATATCCATAGCGGAACGGCAGATTCTCAAAGCCGTTAGCATTAGCATATTCGTAAAGCTCTTTGATTGTCATTCTGTCCACCCTTTTATATTGTCAATCTCTGCACGGATAACAGCCATAGCCTTATACAGATAATCAGTATCACCGGAGCAAAGCCATTCTTCCAGCTCTGCATTAACAGCCTTGATCAATTTTTCTTGTTTATCCATGATTTCACATCCTTAATTCTGTTATAACTTACAAATTTTGTAAGCTAGCTTACACCAAAAAAACTCCGAAACCCGCATGGTTATGGGCTAGCTTACAAGCTTACGCTTTTTCAGAAAGTGTATCTGCTATATATATAATAATAAGCGTCTTGATTCCTAATCCGCTTTTTCCTATATATATATATTAATTATGTAAGCTAAGTAAGTTATGTAAGCTAAATGCTTTAAACCCGCATGGTTGAGCTTTTTTTTAGCTTACATTTTAGCTTACATAGCTTGAAAAATGTAAGCTAGCTTACCGCTTTACTTCTCCGACTTCAATAACTAAGATAACGTAATTCGCCCGGACGCCGTTTATGCTGTAAACGTTGCTAAATCTTCCCTGAGTTGTTTTCTTTAAATGCCCTGCCTCAGCCCATTTTTTCTTCAATGCCGTAAAATCAAAGCCGATTTCTTCAAGTTGATGCTCTAGCACGGTTTTATTTATAAGAATTTCACCGTCGGACTGGATGCGTCCCCAGTAAGCGTGCCCGCCGAAGTCGGTGCCAACGCTATCAAATTTATCGGCATTGGCGCCGATGATGTCAACAATGAGGTTAAACGCCCGCTCGCTCACATCAACTTCAGCCTTGCTTTTAACAAAACCTACGATATCCTCCGGCGACAGCACATCGCCGGGAGTACCAAAGATAGCCTTACTCGCAATCGCATCCGCCTGCAGCATGAGAGCCATCGCCATAGCCTGCTTCTCGGTGGTATCCGTGACTTCCAGCACCAGACGCATGATTTCATTATAATCAGCCGCAAGGTTCTTCCCTTCCAGCGCTTCGATAAACGCCCTGCCTGCACAGCCAAAGTGCTGCGTAATGAAATTAACAACAGCATTGCCGTTTTTAATTATCTGCTGATCGCATTCGATTTCAATGACACGGTTTTTAACGCCGCCGCCAGACTGAGACTTCGTGCAAGGTTCTTCACCAGTAAAAATAAAACTGTTGAGCCACGAGCGCTGCTTTTGCAATATCGTGTTACTCATGCGGCCGCGGTCGACGCCCTCAGTCACACGCATAATCAAAGTGTCGTAATTTTCAAAACGGCTTTTGATTGTCTGCAGCTCATCGCCAAAAAACGGCAGGTTATGCAGCACGCTTGCTGTGCTCATCATGCTGTTGACCGTCATGTTCATGGTACGAACCATCTTGCCCATGGCAGGATTCCCCCAGATGCTGGCAGCAACCATCATGCTGACGGTCTTGCCGCTTCCTGTGCCGCCCCACAGATGTAGGATAAATGGCAGCGCTCCGACCTTTGCAATCAGTACACTGGCAAACGATGCAGCCAGGATAAGACGCATGTACAGATTTTTCCGGAGTGGCTTAATGTAGTCAATCCATTCTTCCAGCGTGCCGGATGTTGCAATGCTATCGACAAGCGTTTTGTATTCTGTTTCGCAATCCAATTTAATGTCATCGGTATAGGGGACAAAATCGTTACCTGCCCAACCCATATGATCAACAGATTTTGCGCGTGGCAGGATATCAAAATTAAGGGCAACGGTGTTTGCAATATATTTAACCAGTTGCCCGGCATTGTCGCTGTTTACTTCAACACCAAAATCAGCCAGGTCTAAAATCTTGTTTTTGTTCGCAATTTTGCTGCGTGGCATTACAATCGATTTCCATGAGCCGTCTTTAAAATATGCCAGCCTTATTTTCTCCGTGCCGTCTTCCTGATTCTGCAGGATTTCGGTAGGCATTATCGGTATCGGCGATGCATATTCTTTTTTAAAATCATTGCCCTGCTGCACCATACGGAATACACCGTCAACGCCTGTTTCCCATTCTCCGCAACGCAGCGCGAAAAGCTGCTGCGGAAATTTTGTCATGTTGTCTGATCTGATGCCTTTTGCGGCTTGGTTCTGGCAATATGATTTCCACAGGTTATCAAAGTTGCGTTGAAATCCCAGCTTGTTGGCTCGGATGCGCAGTTTGGTAAGCAATTTCTGCTGCTCATAAGCGCCGTTTAACGCATATACAGCATCCATTAACCGCTCGTCAGCAAGCTGCTTACGGTCAAGGCCGTCGATATATTCGTCATCTAGCTTGATTTCTTCAGGCCACTCATAACCTGCGATTTTTTCTGCAGCGCCGCCAGCTTCAAAATAATCGGCAACATCGCCTTTATGTGGGCATTCTGGCCATATATCGGCAAGCGGTAAGACTTTAGCGCCTTGCCATGCGTTAACATAATCAGCGCCCTTTTCGTCATTGTCACCGATAACGATTTTCGTTGTAAATTTTTCAAGGTACTGTTTGTCTGTGTCCGATAATTTTAAATTTTTCTGCGCCCCTGTATTGGTCGTTGTGGCTAAAAAACCCTGTGCCGTCATAGCGTCAGCGCATTTTTCGCCCTCTACTATATAAAGCGGGGTTTCCGGCGCTGCGTCTGCCAGCTTGTCAAGGTTATACAGGTTATTGCAACTGTCGGGCTTCGCATAACGCTTGCGGCCGTCGCTGTCAATATATTCAAAGCCAAACGCTTTATGTCCATCCTGCCATTTTTTACGATGTTTTCTGTACGCTTCTGAGCCGTCCGGATTGCGGTAGATATGGTAATAATCTTCAACCGGCGTGATTTTGCTGTAATCAATTTTCGGCTTTTCTTCCGGCGGCTGAGGTTTTGCCCCTAAACGGCGGAACGCTCTCAGAATGTCTACGCCGGGAGCATTGCATTTTTGGCAATATACCATTAGCGTGCTTTGCTTCTCAGTCACGTACAGATGACCTTTTTTGCCGCACAAAGGGCAGTCAGCAATAATCTGATTGCCCTTTTGTTTGGCGTTGGTTAAATAAGGACGGATATCGTTAAGCGTCAGCAGCCCGGCAGCATCAGAACGGGCACTCATCGTCAAACGCCGCGTTTGTGCCGCTGAACGGCGTATAAGATGTAGTGCTTGCTTTGGCTGCCTGTTCAGCGCTCAGCTTCTTTAACGGCGGAACCTTAAAATCACCTTGTCTGATTTTCGGACCGCTGCAGCATTTTACGGCTTTAATCGCTAAGCGGATTTCGTTATTTTTATTCAGGTATTCTTCTTCGGCTAAAACGAGGCCGATAAACATTCCGCGGAATTGCTGCTCATTGCCGTCAAATTTATCGGCAATAAAATTGCGGTTACTTTCTTCCAACGCTTTCAAAAAGCCCTTAAACATTCCGCGAGCCTTTTCGGTGTAGCTGCGATACATAATCGGATATTCGATGCCGGCATTATTTTTGCGCTGGGTGTAAAAATCCTTGAATTCGCCATCCACAATGTCGTAATAGATTTTCAGGTAATTTCTTTCCGGACAATCCTCGACCGCCATAATACGGCAGATATAGCCGCCCGGTGTCGGATTTGCAAATTCATCGCTAGATGCGGGCACATCGGCCCAATTAAATTTTTGCATAATTATTTTTCCTCCTTAACATTTAATCCCCAATATTCCCTGATTGCCGTGTCAACAGCTTTCAGGTCGTTATCAATCTTCGCCGGAAACATCTCCATCGGCGATTTTGCCGGAGTGAAGCCGTCGGATTGTGTTGCAAACCAATGGTCTTTTCCGTCGGTTTCGGCGAGCAGAACGATGGAGAACAGCCCCTCAAGCGTCAGCTGATTGTCCAGCATCTTGCCGCTGGTCTTGGCTTTGATGTGACCATCATCGCCTCTGTCAACGTGATGCAACAGATATACGATGGTATCGTCTGTTGTGCCGTCGCGGATTGCCGTCAGCAGGTTGTAGAAATTCAGCGCACAGTCTGTAAATTTTTGATAGCCCATCTCTTTAGCGCGGCTGAACATATCAAACGCCATTAAATATTGACTGTCATCGATAACGTAGCAGCGCAGGTTGTTTTTCTTCAGCCCTTGCATAATAAGCTGATAGCTGGCACGGTTGACAACCGGCAGTTTTTTTCTAAACGGCAGCGGCTTTGAAGCCACATTAAAAATACCGATTTCGTCGGGCGAAAAATTCCGCAGGCTCGCGGATTTTCCGCTGCCTGAAGCGCCCAAAATTAAAACAGGAACGCCAATGATAATCTCCTCCTTTATTTAATCTGCAGATTATTTTTGACTACCAGTTCACAGCCGGGAACGCTTTCGCCCGCCTTGATAGCTTTTTTGACGGCGGTTTTATTCAGCTCTGGCTCTTTGAATTTCAGATATTCGGTCGGAACGCTCATCAGATACGCTTTGTCAAATTCAACCGCTTCACTTTTGCGGAAGCTCATGGCCACCTTCGCACTTTCAAACTTTTTGCCGTTCAGATAGCGGCTCAAAAAGCCTCTAAGGCTTTCCGCCTTGGCCTTCTTAGCCTTTTCACGTTCTGCAAAAGCGTTCTTCTGCGCTTTCAAAGCTTCTGCCTCCGCTAACAGGTTTTTATACCAGCAGCCCAGGTTCTCAATCTTCTTGTCGCGCTCCATTTCCAGAGCTGCGATTGCTTCAAGGTCGATGATTTCGCCGCTTTCGGTATCTACAACACGGCTTTCGTCCAACTTGACGCAGGCAGTAATTTTATCGTCGATTTCAAAAAGGTTCATTTTCGCTCGCCTCCGTTTCAGCGGGTACGGGTGCGGGCTTGTAGCACTCCGACCAAATCTTATCATTGATGGTAACAGCGTCTTTCAGCGCCTTTTCCAGCATGTCGCTATAAGCCACGATAACAGCCGTATCAGCCGCATCCGTATCGTCACTAGCCAGCGCGCCGATGTAATTACTCATCAGCTCGTTGATAGCCTTAACTTTTTTCAGCTCGATTTCCAACAGCTCTGCACGAGCGTTAAGCATAACAATGTCCATTATTCTTCACCCATTTCCATGATAGTTCCGCTGATTTTATGCATGGACGCGATAAAATCGAGCGCATCTGTTTCCAGATAGTTTTCGCAGACTTGACGCAGGTCGGATTTTGCAACCTCAAGCATTTTGTTTTCCAGCAGCTTTGCGTATTCTAAGCGCAAGGCTTCAGCCGCACGTTTATGGATGATTGTTGCGTAATCATCGTAAAATTCGTCGCTAGGTTCTTCGGGTTCGCCGATAGGTTCTTCCTGTTCAGCTTCAGGTTCGTCAGGCTGTTTCTGCTCTACGCTGGGCGCTTCCTGCTCGGGTTCAGCCTGTGCAGGCACTTCGTTAGCGTATTGTTCTTCCAAGGATACGTTTCTTTCAGCGTTCGCTTCGCGGAGTGCTTCCATCATCATCTGATTGATTTCGCCGATGCTGCATTTCAGCACACGGGCGAGGCGCTGTTTATTGGTGTTGCTGAGCGTGCCTTTGCGATTGCAGGTCAGCTGAGCATTACTGTTAACGCCAGCGGCACTAAACAGCTGTGTAGCGGTCTTGTAACCCAGCGCCTGTCCTTTTTCTACGAGTTTTTCCATGAGTGTCATTTGTTTTGTCCTCCTTGATGTGTTATAATTATCGGTGGTGTTATTTGTCCACCTTTTTATAGCTGTCAGCATTGCAGTGCTGGCGGCTATTTTTTATTGTATAAATTTCCTGTCTGTATCTGCTTGCGCAGACGGGGCAGGTGTATTCTTTTTGGCGGTCGTAAACCGAAACGAAAAACGTTTTACCGCAGAACATACATGTTTTAATCATTATCAACGCTCACTTTCTGCGCGTTCTTCCGCTTCGTTCAGTTTTTCCAGGATTTTAGCATAACGATTAAATTCCTCGCGGAACGCGTACAACGATACCTCGCGTGCGCCCTTAGCCATGCCCTCATCAGCTTTTGTGTCAAGGATTGAGCACAGCGCCGCAGACATAGCCTTTTTAACAGCTAAACGCAGATAGATACGTTCGAGGTCATTCACTTCAATCGTCAGCTTCATTTTTGCACCTCGATGGGAATCAGAATCGTATCGCCAGTTTTAAGCGTGTTGCCGATGTTGCTGATGTTTCTGGCATGGTGGATAACCTCTCTGATGTCACGTTTATCGCCAGCTTTAGACATTTCATCCCCAACGATATGCCAGAGGGTATCGCCCTCATTGGCAACGGTTTTCACAACGTAGCGTTCCACCGGTCTCGTCATGTCCCATGCGGTCCACAGGCAACATGCCGCACAGATGATAATTAACAGATTCTTCATTTTACTCCACCTCCTAAATCGTCAATCATGCTTTTCAGCTCGTTTAAATATTCCAGCTTGTCCCAGCCTTCAATCTCACAAACAGCAAGGTCAAAGCGTATATCAGCTAGCAGCCGCAGTTTTATTTGCTCACGGGCCAACCGGTTAAGCGCTTTTCTCGTTTCCGGAGCGGCCGGGTTTAGGGTTACGCCCAATCTGTTCACATCCTTTCTCGCCCTGCAGGCGATAGCCAATCAGCTCACCTGCAGGCGAGATAACGATGATGGGATTAATGTCGCTGTAGCGGCGCTCGACTGTGATGCCACAGCCCGCGGATAAATATTTAGGTAACATGTTCAGCACCTCCGCTATGCCTGCAGGGAGCAAGTCTGTTGATAAAATACACCTGTCCTTTGCCGGTAACCTTGGTTGTTTTATTAACCTTTGTGTGACCGTCCGGGCAAATGACGGTGCTTTCCTTTACCGCAAACAAACCCATTTCCATGGCGCTCTGCGTAGGGCTGTTGTAATCAGCGCCGCGACGCTTAATCAGATAGCCGTTCTCGCGCAGCCATTGGAACAGACGCTTCTGTCCGGTATTGTAGCCGTTTTGCTTCAGAATCTTGGCCAAATCGCCAATCAGAATCGTGCTGTCCGACGCGCTCACTGCATCCGCAAAGAGTACCTTCGGTTTCGCCGCTGCCACATCGCTTTCCAGCTCCTTAATACGCTGGTCACGCTGCTGGATAGTGCTTTGAGCTACCAGCACAGCCTTCGCCATAATCTCTGCGTCCGTCATGTTCTCGCTGCCTGCGATGTAACCGCCGGTTTTTCTGATTGCCGGAATGACTTCGCTTGTCACCCAGCGCTTGAATTCCTTTGCTTTGGGCATCTTGCTGGAGAGGATGAGAGAATAAAGACCGCTTTCGTTGATGATGTACATTTCACGGTTTTGACCTGAGTCGGCAAAACGCCGAGTCAGCTTATCTTCAATATCAACATGCTTTTTCATAGCGTCTGACGTATCTTTATATCCAAGAATCTCTGCTACATCCTTACCAACAAACCAAGGTTCCCCGTTTTGCTGGATTGTACGAACTTGCCCAAACTCGGGACTATTGAAAATCTGTAAATTATTCATTCTGCGCCTCCTTTGTTGTCACGATACGTGTCACGATTAGGCATAAAAAAGACGTTCTACACTTGTAGAATAATAATGTGCCAGCTTAACCTTGATTTCATCTCTAGGAATTCTATTCCCTGTTTCGTACATAGTTAACGCTGAAACGCTAATTCCAATGGCTTCAGTCACTTCTTTTTGCGTTTTCTTTTCAGAAAGACGCAATTTCAAAAGACGTTCTCCAATAGTTTTAGCATCGTTCATTTTATCACCTCCGTTTTCTCTGTCACGTTTTGTGACTAAATTTATAATACCACTTCATCCTCTTAATGTCAACACGTTTCGTGACATTTTTCTAGTTTTTCCCTTGCTATTATTCACGTTACGTGATATTATTTAGGTAGTTACTAGAAAGGAGCTTCATCATGCCATTTAACACAATGCTTAAAACACTCAGACTAAAGAAGGGATTAACACAAGGTGAATTAGCTAAATTAACAGGTCTTACGCGAAGCGCAATAGGCATGTATGAATCTGGCAACCGAGAACCGAAATATGAAGTATTGGAATTGCTAGCTGATTTCTTCAACGTTGATATGAATACACTGTTAGACCAATCCGTTTCCCTCACCCCCCGCGATGAACGCCAAATCGCCGCCGACCTCGAAAAAATGCTTGCCGACCTCGACAGCAAAAACGCAATGGCTGCCATGGGCGGTACCGTTGAAGATGATGAAGACAGAGAACTCCTGAAAGCAAGCCTGCAGGCTACCATGCGACTGGCAAAGAAAATCGCCAAAGAAAAATACACTCCTAAAAAATATCGCCACGAAGAGGAATAATATCATGGATATCAAGGCTGCTGTGAAGCAGCTTACACATAAGCACAAAACAAATAACCCCTATGAGCTGGCGCAGCTGCTGAACATCATCGTCATGTACGCAGAGCTTGGCAGCACATGGGGCTACTACACTACATATAAGCGTTCCAAGTTTATCATCATTAACCAGAACATATCCGAAGAATTGCAATCATACACCTGCGCCCATGAGCTTGGACACAGTGTTTTACATAAAGGCGTGTCGACGCCATTCCTCAAAGCCCACACCCTTTTCAGCATAGAGAAAATAGAACGGCAGGCCAACACCTTCGCCGTGGAACTGCTCCTGCCGGATGAGCTGCTGCAGCAGTACCCGGAAACTTCCATCCACCGCCTTGCTGACATGGTAGGCGTGCCGATGGGGCTGGAAGTGCTGAAGAAGTAAACAGGAACTTGGTAAAAACAGCCATTTTTACCAAAGACGTTAGGTGTCTTTTGGAAAACGTGCCTTTTTTACCAAAGACGTTAGGCATAAAAAAATACCGCCAGCGCAAGGCTGACGGTTGGTAATAAAAATAAAGGAGGATAATTATGGAATATAATATTTATTGTGATGAAAGCTGCCATTTAGAAAATGATGGGATAAATGATATGTCTATTGGCGCTATCTGGGTCCCTAAATCAGGATTTTTTCAAAATATACTCTTTCAATACCATGTCCTCTCCACGCCAAACAATAGCGCGGAATTCTTGCAGGTCTTCCGTGGTATAACCTTCAATTCTTCGCAAGGAAAATGATTTTTCGTTATTCAGAAAGTGCTCGCCCCAACCGGAAGCAATAAGATTACCTGCTTTATAGACTTCATAGTAATGAGGCCTGTTGTCGCAGCAAACTTTTTCCAAAATCGTTTCTTCAACAAATATCGGATTTTTACCGAAACGCTGATTGATAATGTTGGCCAACACTACAGCCTTATCACGCAGCCAAACAGGCCACAGCATTCCTAACGCTCCGGCAAAGATAATAGTGCAAGCTACTCGCATCATTTCGCTGAGCCTGATACCTAACAGCAGACAAATATTGCTCAGCACAAATGCCAGCAACCAAGCTGCTGCAGCAAAAAGAAAGTAAGCAATAACCTCATTATTTAACTTTTCCTTTTGTACATTGCCGTTCATCAGCTTGCAGGCTGCCACGCCTACAAATCCTGGAGCTGCCTGTGCAATATTTTGAAATAAATTTAATTCCACAATATCCCTCCATCCCGAAAGAAGGTGAAACAATGAATAAACCGAACCCTGCGCCGTCCAGCAGTGAAAGCAGAAGCGATCAATTTACCATGCCTCTGCCACCTGCTAAACCGGCACCGTTACCACCAAAACAGAAGTGATTCTCTTACCTTCTGGCTATATTATATCATGTGTTTTTTCTTATAACAACACAGTCAGTTTTAAAAGACGGCCAGCAAATGACCGGCAAATAGCCAGCAAATAAAAAAATCCCTCGGTGCGACCAACACCGAGGGAACAGCCTGATCAACCCACAAATCCAACTGCAAGGGCTGACATCTTAATTATATCAGCTCTTGCCATACATTAAAAGCAAGGAGCTGATTTTTTATGCTTAAAAACACTAAAATAGCCGTCTATTGCCGCGTATCGTCCGACGAGCAGGCAGAGCGCGGCACCATAGATAATCAGGTAACGTTTGCCCAGCAATATGCCGACCTGCACCATCTTGCCATCTATGATGTATATAAGGACGATGGCGTTACCGGTACAATCCCACTGCAGGACCGCCCAGAGGGGCATCGCCTGCTGCAGGACGCCGCCGATGAGCGGTTTACTCTTGTAGTTTTTTACAAGATGGACCGCTTAGGCAGGTCCACCCGCGTCATCCTTAACGCCGTAGAGGCGCTGAGCCAGTATGGCGTGGGCGTACAGTCCATGTCTGAGCCGTTTGATACTGCTACCCCGTCAGGGCGCTTTATGTTGACGATGTTTGCCGGTGTGGCCGAGCTGGACCGCGCCAACATCCTCGACCGCATGTATCAGGGCACGCTCCGTCATGCCCGCCTCGGCAAATGGTGCGGAGGGCCTGCCCCGTTTGGTTATCGCCTGCAGGACGGCTATCTTGTCATCAGTGAGGAGCCGATGCCGGGACAGCAGCTCAGCGAGGCCGATGTTATCCGCATGCTCTACAGCAAGACCATTGAGGGATGGTCAGCGCTGCGTCTGGCGCAGCATCTCAACGCCCTCGGTATCCCTAACAAATACACGCTCCGTGGCAATGTGGCTGCTGGAAGCGGCAAGTGGCATCAGAGCAAGATTTTATATATCCTGCACAATACCCTCTATTATGGCGAGCGCAGCTTTGGCAAGATGTCCAAAAACAACAATAAAAACATCATTCCCCAGCAGGTCCCTGCTATTGTCAGCAAGGAGACATGGGACGCAGCACAGGCAGCTGTTGAGCAGCATAGCATTATGCCCAAATTTATTAAACGCCGCAGCTACCTGCTGCGCGGCCTTATCCGCTGCGGCCTCTGCGGCCACACCTATGTCGGGACCTATTACAAGCGCAAAGCAGGCAACAGCATCTATTATGTATGCAATGCCAAAAACACCCGCGGCGTAACGCCTGAGCCCTGCAAAGGTCAGACGCTGCGCGGTGAATGGATTGAAAGCCTCGTCTGGGAAGACTGCCTGCGCTACATCAAGCAGCCGGACGTTATCGCTGTTGATGAGGACTGCAGATATCTGCAGTCTGCAGGTGATATTAAAAAAGAGACTGACGCAGCCACGGCACAGCTGAAGCAGCTGGATCAGGAGCGCCAGACGGTCATCGGCTTATGCAGGCAGGGTATCATCACTGCAGCTGACCTCGATGGCCAGCTGTCGGAAATCACTGCAAAGCAAAACACCCTCCAGCAGACGCTAGAGGGCCTGAACAGTCAGAGCATTGTCACTAAAGAGGATGCTGAAAAGCGCATCAAAGAGATAGCTGATATCCTGGACGGCTTTAGGCAGCAGCTGCAGTCAGGCGGCGAGCTGAGCTTTGACGCAAAGCAGGGCATCATCCGGACGCTTGTTAAGCAAATCACCGTCCACACGGAGCTGCAGCCCGGCGCTGAGCGGGATATCCCGACGGTGCGCGTCTGCATTGACTACAACTTTACCCTACTACCATCAAAATCGGGCATGTTAGACCCATACAGGCAAGCACGTGGGTGGAACATGCCCGCATTGGAGCGGGGAACGCTGGCCTATAAAATCCGCGAGAACCGCATAAATGCAGGCCTTACCATCAAGCGGC
>SFGA01000049.1 GCA_004556705.1 Ruminococcus sp.
TTCCGCTACGCTCCACTCAAAAGGCGTTCAAAAACATTGTACTATATTTTGACTTATTTTTTTATCAAAAATGGGTCACATCTATTTACAACGCAGACTGCTTTTTTTGAAAAATATTCTAAATTGCTTGATTGTTCGACAATAAAATGCTATAATCATGTTAGATATACTATAAGGAGAATTTAGAATGAAGATATCTGAGAGCATAAAGATTGCCCGCCAGAACGCTTTCCTCACACAAGAGGAATTCGCAAAAGAATTGAATGTTTCTGCTTGCACGGTTAATCGTTGGGAAATGGGTAAAGCTCGTCCGAACAACAATGCAATGAAACATATCAAGGTGTTTTGTGAATCTAACGGTATTGATTTTGAGGAAATTAAGACAGCATGGATTTCCAACACGGAGGATCAGTAATGAAAGCAAAAGAATTCAAGTTAGGCGAACTGTTTTGCGGCCCGGGTGGAATTGCCTGCGGTGCCACGCGTTCTCATAGTGCCGATGGAAAGCTTTCAGTAGTGCATGCATGGGCAAATGACTATGACTCAGATACATGTGAAACATATATAAAGAATATCTGCCCAAACTCCCCTGAGAGCGTATACTGTGGTGATGTTAGAGAATTAGATATCAAAAAACTTGGCAAAATAGATGCTTTTTGCTATGGATTTCCGTGCAATAGTTTTTCTAATGTGGGGAAACATCAAGGCTTGGAGAATGAAAAGTTCGGCCAACTCTACTGGTACGGAATTGAGGTTCTGAAAGAATACCAGCCGGAATGGTTTGTCGCTGAAAATGTATCCGGAATTCGTTCCGCCGGCTCGGGTGACTTTAAGATAATATTGGAAGACATGCGTGCGGCAGGTTATAAGCTTAATGTGAATCTTTATAAAGCGGAGCAGTATGGAATCCCTCAGACACGCCACAGAGTAATCATTGTGGGGATTAGAAATGACATTCCGGTAGAATATAAAGTTCCCAGTCCTGAGATCTATGCGAATTGTGATATATCCTCCCGTACAGCTCTCTCAAATATTGCTACCGATGCTTTCAATAATGAACACCGCACACTTTCAAAGAAAGTGGTAAAACGGCTTTCATATATTCGCCCTGGAGAAAATGTGTGGCAAGCCGAAGAACGTCTCGGTAGTAAATTCCCCGAGGAACTGAAAATACAGACAAAGACTAAAATTAGCCAAATCTATAGAAAATTGGACCCTGATAAGCCGGCATACACTGTAACCGCTGCCGGTGGCGGTGGAACATTTATGTATCATTGGACCGACCGTGAGCTGACTAACAGAGAACGTGCAAGAATACAGACTTTCCCTGACACTTACGAATTTGTCGGGAACTACAGCAGTGTTCGAAAACAAATTGGAATGGCAGTTCCGTGCAAACTTTCTGAAATAGTTATAACGGCAATACTGAATAGCTTTGCAGGAATTGACTATCCATCGATAAGTGCAAATTTGGAGGAATAAAAAATGATTCCGAGACTGGATGATATTACAAAAGAACCGACTTTCATCACATCTTCTTTTGATGAGCCTGTTCTTTATGCTCCCGCGAGGGTTGAAAACTTATCGCCTTGTAATTCTTTGAAAATTATAACTGCGTTTACCGATTGTGATAGAATTTCCACCCATATGATTGCACTTGCCGAAGGCATGAAAACCGGAAGATTTGTAAAGGGATTGTCCGTCGAAATTATTCTCGGAATGACAAAATCGAGTCTTTCTCAAAAGAAGCATGAAGATATTTGCCGCCTGATTGGATTTCTCAACGGTTCAAAAGGTATGCCGAAGGTTTCGTGCCGCTATATTGTTCAAGGTCCTGAAGTGCATTCAAAAGTATATATTTGGGAAGCACCTGACAAAAATGGCAAAGTCCTACCGTATATTGCATATTGCGGTTCACTCAACTATACGATGAACGCCTTTTACAAACGCAGAGAGTCGGTCAGCCAATGCAATTCTCTTGATGCGTATTATTACTATAAAGAGTTACTTTCTGATACCGTTGATTGTTTTGATTCAAGCGTTTCTGAAAAATTAAAGAATGTAGTGAACAATACAGCTGATGCTTTTGAAGAACCTGACAATTCAGAAAAAGACTATCTGCTTTATGATAAGCAAACGCCCATTGACACGCTGAATGTATCTCTTTTGCGTGCTGACGGAAGCGATACCGGATATGGCTCCGGCATTAACTGGGGCATTCGCAAAAACGGAACAAAGCGTGATCAGAATCAGGCCTATATACCGTATAACCACAAGGATAAGAAAAAAGGATTCTTTCCGGATCGCATCAATCCAGATGACGAGAACTGTCCTATGTTCAAGGTTATCACGAAAGATTTTGGTTCTTTCCATATGCGTATGGCGCAACAAGGCAATAAAGCATTACATAGCGTTGAAAGTAATGCCATTCTCGGTGAGTGGATTAGGAAGAGAATCAATGCACCTAACGGAGGGTATGTGACCAAGCAAATGCTTGAACTGTATGGTAAAACATATGTGACTTTTAGAAAGTATTCGGACGGTACTTATTTATTAGATTTTTAAGGGGAGAATTATGCCGACAGTATGTAGCCTTTTCGCCGGAATCGGCGGAATTGATCTTGGATTCAAGCAAGCGGGCTTTGATATTATATGGGCAAATGAGTATGATACAGCCGCTTGTAAAACTTATCGGCATAATTTCGACGGGTCAAATTTAGTCGAAGGTGATATACGCGATATTTCAGCCGATGATATTCCGGAATTTGATGTTCTGACAGCCGGCTTCCCATGTCAACCCTTCTCTATTGCCGGCAAACAAAAAGGGTTCAATGATAAACGCGGAAATTTGTTCTTTGAGATAGCCCGCATTATTGATGCGAAAAGGCCGAAGGTCGTTTTTCTTGAAAATGTGGCTAACCTGATGGAACACGATGATGGAAAAACATTTCTCGTTATATTCAGCTCATTAGCACAATTTGGCTACACCGTTTATTATAAAGTGATGGCTTCAAATGAATACGGGAACCTTCCTCAAATACGCAAACGAATCTATATTACTGCCGTTCACGAAAGCATTCAGCAGAGTTATAAGCATCCCGAACCTGTTGAACTGACATTAAAGTCAACGGACATCATTCATCGAAACGAACGTCAAAACGAAATCTATTACTATAACGGCAAAGTACTTTATCCGTATTTTGAAAGCAAAATGAAGGATAAGCATGCAATTTATCGCCCAACCGACACCGAGGTGCGCTGGACAAAAAATCAAATGTGTCCAACTTTGACTGCAAATATGGGCACATACCCTGACCGCGTGCCAGTTGTGTGGGATGATTATGGAATAAGAAAGTTAACTCTACGAGAGTGTCTGGAATTTCAAGGGTTTCCAAATGAGTTTTATTTTCCGAATACTATTATGATAGAGGATGCTTATAAGCAGATTGGTAATTCGGTTAGCGTTCCGGTGATCAGAAGGATAGCAAAAAATATAAAACTACTTTAAAGATATTTTTTATGCAAGGAAAAAGTATATGTCAATTATTATCACAAAAATTAAATTGTATAATTTTCGCCGTTTTCGAGAATATGTAATAGAGCCAAATGAAAAAAGTAATATACTCATTGGTGACAATGAGTCTGGAAAAAGTACAATTCTCGAAGCTATTGATATAGTTGCAAGCGGAAATAACCGCAGAATTGAATCAATCGGATTGGAAAATTTTTTAAACAAAAATGCTGTCACCGAGTTTAATAGCGGAAATCGTTATTATGATGACTTACCCCAAATGAGGGTCGAATTGTATCTCAGTGGAGTCTCCGATCCAACCGTTAATGGAGAGAATAATACAGAAAAAATTGAATGTGATGGCATTAAACTTGTATGCGAGCCAAATGAAGATTACAAAACAGAAATAACAGAATCATTGTCTGCACAATCTGATTATTTTCCTTATGAGTACTATTCCATACGTTTTTCTACTTTCGCTGATCAAGCGTATACTGGATATAAGAGAAAACTGCGTTGTGCAATGGTAAATAGCGACAATATGGATTCTGAATACGCAACTAATAATTTTATAAAGAGAACATATTTTCAATACACTGAAAGCGATACAAAAGAACGCGCAGTATTTAGAAGCAAGTATCGTCAAATGAAGAATTCTTTTTGCGTCAATAATTTAGGTGCACTCAATGAGCGCATTCCTCAAGATAAGCATTATACCTTTGGTCTCAAAAACAATTCGGCTTCTGACTTTGAAAACAGCTTAATGATATACGAGGATGAGATAGGCATTGATAATAAAGGCACTGGAAAGCAAATTTTCATCAAAACTGATTTTGCATTAGAACATTCCGGTTCAAATGTTGATGTTGTATTGCTTGAGGAACCGGAAACTCATTTGAGCCATGTCAATTTAAGAAAGTTAGTTCAAAGGATTTCTGAAACACAAAAGGGTCAGCTTTTCATAGCAACGCACAACAGCCTTATTTGTACGAGATTGGAACTTAATAATGCTATAATTCTCCATTGCAACGACGAAAAAAAGCCAGTTACACTCAAAGACTTGCATTCTGATACTGCGAAGTACTTTAGGAAAGCACCTCCGGCAAGTATAACAGAGTTTGCGCTTTCCCGGAAGTCTATTCTTGTGGAAGGACCTGCCGAATACATTCTATTTGAAAGATTCTATAAAACTGTATCAGGTCATAAACCTGAAGATGATGATGTACAGATTCTGGATGTACGTGGGTTAAGTTTTAAACGTTATTTGGATATTGCTTGCCTTACAACAGGAAGGGTTACAGTTGTAACTGACAATGATAAGGATGTTCAGAAACACTGCAAGGATAAATACGCGGATTATTCTGGTAACAACAACATTAAGATTTGTTATGAAAAGGACGATACAAAACATACATTTGAAATCGTCTTATATTCAGATAATAGCGCTCTCTGTGATGAGTTGTTCCCTGATGATGCTCAACAATATATGTTAAACAACAAAACGGAAGCAGCTTACACATTGCTTTGTCAAAACAAAGACATCATCGTTCCAACATACATAAGAGAGGCGATCGAATGGATAAAAGAGTAATTTTCGCAGTTGCAGGATCGGGAAAAACAACTTATATTGTCGAAAATCTATCTTCAAATAAGCGATCGTTGATTATTACCTACACCGACGGTAACTATGATAATCTTTCAAGAAAAATTTTGGCAAAGTTTGATGGGATATGGCCATCTAATGTTACTCTGATGACCTATTTCTCATTTCTTTACAACTTTTGTTATAAGCCATATTTGGCGGATAGAGTTCGAGCAAAAGGAATCACTTTCAAAAGTAATAACAATAAATATGCAAAGCAATCATCTATAGATTACTACCTAAATCCATTAGGATTCTTATATAGCAATAGACTTGCGTTCTTCTTCGAGAGAACAAATGTGCTATCAAAGATAATAGGTCGTATTGAGAAATTTTTTGATGAGCTAATTATTGATGAAATACAGGATATTGGTGGACGAGATTTTGATTTCCTTGAGTCTATTATGGAAGCAAATTTAAATATGCTGTTTGTAGGAGATTTTTATCAACACACTTTCGATACAAGCCGTGACGGTAACAAAAATAATACTTTATTCGATGATAAAGCAAAGTATGAAGCGAGATTTAAAGCAAAAGGTTTTCTGTGCGACAACACAAGTCTAATAAATAGTTGGCGTTGTAGCAAAAATGTTTGCCAATTTGTATCAGATAATTTAGGTATTAGTATTTGCTCTAATAGACCAGAAAATGATAACACAATTATTAAGATAATAACTGACTCGGAAATAATTGACGAGCTTTTGATGAATCACAACATAATTAAACTGCACTACCAAAACGGTTCAAAACATGGATATATGCATAAAAACTGGGGAGAAACAAAGGGCGAAGACAAATACGATGATGTCTGCGTACTACTAAACAAGACCGCATCAAAGAAAATGGCAACTCAAAAGCTATATGAGTTGCCTCCACTCACCAAAAATAAGCTCTATGTTGCAATAACACGAGCAAGAGGAAATGTATATATATTCGATGAATAATAAAAATATTTGCATTGTAAATATGTTTTTGTTTGAAAGTTACTATTTGTTAAATTTTGAGGTGTAGTTATGGAAGATAAAATAAAATTCACACCCGAACAAAAAGATGAATTAGTCGCATTCTTTCAGAATAATGACTTCACGGCAAATATAGCACTGGAACGAGAGCACAATTCCGAAGGCGAACAGGCTGAGATATTTATTCGCACAAAGAAGATTTTCGGTGAATACTGGCTCGGCAATCTCCGTAAAATCGGAGTCAAACGGAAGATGAAAAACTTATCCAAAGATCATCCGGTAAACTTTTTGGAGAACGCTGACGCGGATTATTTTTCCGAACAGATTTCTGACATCTACACAGACCCGGACAAGCTGAGCGAGTATATTGATCGTTTTTTTGAAATGTACGAGGAACCGGTTATGCTCGGCCTTGATTGCTATGCGAAATCGGTAGGCAAAGAGGTTGACGATCTTGCCGACGAAGAAATACATACGGTAGTCGAAAGGGTTGCCGGAGTAATTGACGAAACGCTGATTGAAACGGTTATGCAAGGACAGCAGGTGCCGCAAATTTTCGGCATTTCCAAAAAGATTCCGCAACACGAAGATTTTACAGAAAAATTAAGTCAGGATAAAATTAACTTTTACAACAAGTGGACGCACGCAAAAACAAAGCTCGGTGCCCCGCTCCTCTTCTGCGAGTTATCGGAAGACGAGTCAACCGGCATTGAGGGTGCAAGGAATTTCTTTGATAACAATCCTGCAGAGGAACAGCGGTATAAATTTTTGCGTGAAGAATTTGCAAAAACCTTGAACAGTACGGATCGGGAAATCTATTATCTGGCAGAACAGGGCTACAAGCAGAAAGAAATTGCACAGCGCCTCGGATACAAAACCCACAGTGCAGTCAGCAAGCGAATGAAAATAATGAATAAGGATTTCAAAAAATTCTTAGGATTTGAAAGCTGAATAAGTAAAAATTTACGGCGATGTTCTTGAAAAAGAGCACCGCCGTTTTTTATGTCTCAAAATAAATTTTGAATGCTACTCAAAATTTTTTCGGATCACAGGAACATTTTTTGATTTTAACCTTGTACTGTATATAGAGGGAAAGAATGAATTATTACTCTCGGAAATATTTTTCCCTTTTAATGTTATATCTATGAAACAAATTTATTACCGCTACAACTGCTACATAGGCATAATGATGACCGGCTGAAAAGTCGGTCTTTTGTTATGCCTGATTTTTGAAAGGAGATGATGAAAATTGATTGTATTAAAAACGGCATTAGCTGATGGCATCGGTATAGCAAGCACTGAATTTGGGTGTACCAAATTCTATTCGCTTGCAAATGGCATCGCATTAGCAAGCAACGCATTTGGGTGCACACACCACAAACACACTTGTTAGGGGGCACCCCCTAAAACCCCTGAAAAAAATAAATCAAGGAAGGATGATGTTAATTCATGGAGAAGAAAACAGAAAGAATCAAGTTTTGGCTGACAGATAAGGAACTGAAACAAATTGACCGCAAAGCGAAAAAACTCGGTATGAATCGCTCCGAGTATATTCGTTATCTCATCGCTAACTGCAAGCTTGTTCACACGCCGGACATCGATTATGAAAGTTACTACAACAGACTTAAATTAATCAGCGATAAGATAAACAACCACCTGATATTCCTGAATCAAACCGGCACATTGGACGAGCCGCAGTTTCATAAGCTCTGCGAGGAGGCGGTGGAAACAGCAAAACAACTATCTGATGAGCTTACCGAAAAGTTGGATATTGAAATCGAAAAATCAAAGGAGGTGAAGGCTTGAGAAACGGAAAGCACTATGTCCCTGTTCGGATGACAAAAGCCGAAAAAGAGAATTTCTTAAGGCTCAGTAAACTATGCAACGCCCCTGAGAAAACAGTTCTGTATTGGCTTGTAAATGACATGATTGTGAGACCTTTTTCAAAATATCAAATCTGATGCGTAGACTGGAAACTAATGTAGATCATATTTGGCTCGGCCGCAGTGATTTATCGGAAGCGATAAAAACGAAATATTACAAGTTATCAAAAACGTTGAACAATTACGATTGCGAAATCCTTTTCAAAGGATTATTTGCAGAAGCACACTACGGCGAAGACCGTAAATAACAAAATTGAAAGGCAGTAATTATGAAACACACAAACCAAACTGCCGTTTCAATCATATTTTTCTATACACAATTTTCTACAAGAGACGGCAGACAAAAAGAAAAATGAATTACGAAAGGATTATGTTGAATGAAAAACGAAACCAAGATGTCTGCCGAAAAGGTAGTAAATGAAACCTTAAAGCAACCCAAACCGAAGCTAATGAACATTAAAATTGAGAAGCTTCACCCGTTTGAGAATCACCCGTATAAGGTGCTGGACGATGAGTCTATGAAAGAACTTGTCGGGAGTATCAAAGAATACGGACTCTTGAACAGAATCATTGTCAGACCAATGGACGATGCCCCCGAGGAATACGAAATCATCTCCGGACACCGCAGAGTACACGCCGCAGATCTTCTTGAAATGAAAGAAGTCCCTGCGGTTGTTCATTTTATTGACCGTGACGAGGCCACGGTTATGATGGTAGATTCCAACTGTCAGCGTGAGAATCTGACGCTTATGGAAAAGGCTCGTTCTTACCGTATGAAGCTGGATGCAATCAGACATCAAGGAGCTTCTCGACAGAGTGTCGAGAAGTCAGAAGTGAGTGCAGAGTTGATTTCTGATACTGATAGCGGAAGAACTGTCCAACGCCTTATTCGCCTAACCTACCTTGTTCCCGAACTGCAGGAGTATGTGGACGGCGGCAAGATGAAAATGCTTCCGGCTTATGAACTCTCATTCCTTGATGAAGAAGCACAGAGAGATATTGTTGACCGTATCACCGAAACCGAAACTTTTCCATCCCACGCACAAGCTCGCCGTATGCGAAGATCATTTGAAGAAGGCAAGCTTGACTATGATGCCGTAACCGAAATCATGAACGAGCTGAAACCAAACCAAGTGGAAAAACTCAAAATACCGATGGACGATATACGCAAGTATGTGCCGAAATCCATGACACCCTCTGAAATGCAGGCATACCTTCTCAAACTCGTAAAACAGGACTACGAGCGTCAGCATACCCGCGACGCGAGATAAGGAGTGTGCCTATGGATAAGTTTATTGTAGGCTTCGGAAGTGCGCCGCGAGAGTATGTCATTAACGGAGTGAGATATGTAGTTGAGTCAAGATTTCAAAAGCCGAATTATAAAAAGCCAAGAGAGAATACCCTGCTGAATAACCGTATCGGTAATTATCTCACAAGCGATTTCGCAGATTTGCCGTCTGTCGATACAGATAATATAATAGACACTGAATATGATTGTACGGCTGCTGGGAAGGAGGAAAACAATGCAGCCGAAAACTAAAAAAGACAAAATCGGGATAACGGCGCTTTACTGCCGTTTGTCCCGTGACGATGGGATGGACGGCGAAAGCAATTCCATCGTAAACCAAAAGAATCTACTCTTGCAAAAGGCAAAGGAAAAAGGACTGACCGACACAAAGTTCTATGTGGATGACGGATATACGGGAACCAACTTCAACCGACCGGGATTTCAACAACTGCTTTCCGATATCGAGGCAGGATATATTTACGCCGTAATGGTAAAAGACCTATCCCGACTCGGACGAGATTATGTTTCGGTAGGAAATTACACCGATGTATATTTCCCTGATCATGACATTCGGTTTATTGCCGTTAATGACGGCATTGACAGTGAAGAGGGCGAAAGCGAAATCGCCCCATTTAAGAACATTCTTAATGAGATGTATGCACGGGATATTTCAAAGAAGATTCGTTCCTCGCACCGCTTGCGCGGCTCTATGGGAGAGCCGTTATCTCAGCCGCCTTACGGATATATGAAATCCGCTGAAAACAAAAAGAAGTGGGTTATTGACCCGGAGGCGGCGGATGTGGTGAAAAGCATTTTCAAAATGTGCCTTGAAGGAAAAGGTAACGAAACAATAGCACGAATCCTGCAGGAACAGAAGGTTCTTGTTCCCATGGCATATTGGCAAAGCAAGGGGCTTCCGAGAGGCGGTAAGAAAACACAACCAAACCCGTATAAGTGGTGTAAGACAACAATAGAACGGATTCTGTCTCAGCAGGAATACTGCGGGGATGTTATCAATTTCAAAACCTGTTCCAAGGCAATATTCAAGGATGTCCACGAACCGATTATTGCACGGAACGATTTTGAAAAGGTGCAAACCCTAATATCCAAAACAAAGCGCAGAGCACCGAAACCTAAAAACGGTGAGAAAAGTATCTTTTGTGATTTGCTGTTCTGCGGAGACTGTCACGGCAAACTCCGTCATCATACGAATACAATCAACAAAGATATACACTATTTCGTTTGTTCTAACAACAAGGTGGATTACAGAGGCGAGTGCCCCGGCAGACACTATGTCAGAGCGGATGCTATTGAGCAGGTTGTTATGCTTGAACTTCGCAGAATGGCGGAATTCCTCGAATCGGACGAAGAAGCCTTTGCCGAGCTTCTTGCCCAAAAGACCGACAAGGAACTATTGAGAGAAAAGAAACACGACGAAGAGGAGTTTCAAAAAGCAATCGTGCGAAACGAAACCGTATCCAATCTATACGAAAAGCTATATGAGGACAACGCCACCGGCAAGGTAAGCGATGAATGGTTTATGCAGTTGTCCCACAAGTACGAGGTAGAACGGCTGGAACTGAAGGCCAAGATAAAAACTCTCCGTCAAAAGCTTTCCGAATGCGGACAATGTGAAAGAGACCGTGAAACCTTTACCTCAGCAATCCGCAGGTTCATGAGAATGGACAGGCTGACCGCACCGCTTCTCAGGGAACTTATAGACCACATTGATGTGTTTGAAACAGAAGGCACCGGCAAAAGCAGGACTCAGAGAATCGTAATCTACTATCGCTTTGTCGGATATGCGGAAATACCCGAGGTATCTCAAAAGAAGCGCATCAAAGCCGATACCCGCAAAGGCGTTGCCGTGGAGTATCTCACCGAGCCGCTACCGGCATAGCAAAAGAGCAGGCAAACCGCCTGCTCATACATAAAACCGTATCATGAAAAAAATCGAGTATCCATAAGTGAAATCCCTTATGAATACTCGATATGGCTGGGGTGGCAGGATTCGACAAGGCAAGCCTTGTCGCTTGCAACAATTTATATGTCCCTTTTGCTTCGCAAAAGATGGACTAATCGGTTCTAATCCTGCCGAAAATCCAAACAAAAAAATAACAGGCACAGTTTTGTGTCTGTTATTTTTTGGCTGGGGTGGCAGGATTCGAACCTACGAATGCAGCAGTCAAAGTGCTGTGTCTTACCGCTTGACGACACCCCAATATTAAGTTTGTTATTTATTTTGATTATCCCGAAATATTCTAATATTATAAAGCATTTTAATATTCCAAAATATTCAAATATTCCGAAAAGTTATTTGATAGTGAAAACTCCGCCAAATCTTATTGACAGGCGGAGTTAAATCAGTGGGGTGGATAGTCGGATTCGAACCGACGGTCTTCAGTGCCACAAACTGACGCGTTAACCAACTACGCTATACCCACCATACAGCATTGGCGCGCTGAGAGGGACTCGAACCCCCGACCCTCTGCTTAGAAGGCAGATGCTCTATCCAGCTGAGCTATCAGCGCATTTTTCGAATGCTTGAATATTATATATGTGTTGAGGCGATTTGTCAAGGCTTAAATTGTTTTTTCTTTATATAAACACAAATTACACCAAAATCACATAATGTACTATGCATACCGCTGTCTTGAAATATGCTTTTATCTTTTTTATAATATGCTATATACATATAAATTCTTTTGCGACGGTGCGAATGAAGCCTCTTGTTTTGCCTTATACCAACGCTTTTTGACCTTCTTCGAGCGCGTACAAGAATATTTTAGCAAAAAACCTTATAAAAAATCAATACTACATTTAACAATATTGTGCCTTTGTTTATCGTCTATTTTGACAATATGAACAAATTGTAAAAAAACAATGAAAATTTGAAAAAAATAATTTGACAAATTTAATATGAGTTTTTATAATCTATTTATTATTTAAGGGAAGGCAATTTTTAATGCTTTTCACCTTGATATTATGAGTATTTTGCAGTGTTATGCTGAAAAATAAATTTTTAGAAAAAGAGGTTATACAAATGAAAAACTTCAAAAAAGTAATCGGCGTATTATTGACACTCGCAATAGTTGTTACTTGTTTTGCTGCTTGCGGCGGTAACACAGGCAAAACTACAGGCGACAAAATCGTTGTCGGCGGAACAGGCCCCTTAACCGGTGATGCTTCTCAATACGGCATTTCGGTACAGCAGGGCGCACAGCTTGCTATTGACGAAATCAACGCAGCAGGCGGTATGAACGGAATTCAGCTTGAATTTATTATGAAAGATGATAAAGCTTTGGCTGCCGAAACTGCAACCGCATACGACCAGTTGATGGACGCAGGTATGCAGATTTCAATCGGCTCAACCACAACAGGCTCTTGTGAGGCTTTCGCAGCAAAGGCTGTTGAGGACAATTTGTTCTTCATCACCCCCTCTGCTTCCGCAGCTTCCGTAATTGAAGGCAGAAAGAACGGCTTCCGTGTTTGCTTCGGCGATCCCGACCAGGGCGTGCTTGCGGCTGACACACTTGTAAATGATTACAAGATGAAGAATATCGGTTGCATTTATGACACATCCGATACATATTCAACAGGTGTTTACGATGCTTTCAAGGCTGAGATGGATAAACTCGGTGTTTCCTTTACAACAAAGACCTTTGACGCAGAGAACAAAAAGGATTTCTCAACACAGGTTGAGGCTCTCAAGGATTGCGACGTAATCTTCACTCCCATCTATTATACAGAGGCAGGACTTATTGCTCGTGCTTGCGCGGCTAAGGGCGTAAACGCACTCATCTTCGGTTGCGACGGTCTTGACAGTGTTGCAGGTCAGATTGACTCTTCAGTTACAAACGAAATCAAGTACATCACTCCCTTTGACGTTGAGAGCACAAACGAAAACATTTCTAAGTTTGTTGCAAGCTACAAGGCTAAGTACAACAAGGCTCCCGACCAGTTCGCAGCTGATGCGTATGACGCTGTTTATGTAATTTACAACGCTATGCTTAAAGCAAACATTACAGACGCTAACATTTCAGCTTCCGAGCTTTGCGACAAGGTTGCGGCTGTTCTTACAGGCGGTATGGAATTTGCGGGAACAACAGGTACAATGACCTGGAACGCAGACGGTGCTCCGAACAAGGTTCCGACAATCGTTACCGTTAAAAAGTAATTGTTTCTTGACTAAACAGCAAAAACTCATTAAAGCAGTCGGAGGGGATTATTATATCTTCTCCGACTTCAGCGATTTTTAGGAGAGCTGTAAAACACGGCTTTTCTGCGAAAATCGGCTAAAATCACGCCCTTGACGGCTACACTCGGGCAAGTGATATACCTTGTAGCAGAAAGGCTATGTGAATTATATGAGTATATTATTGGACGGGCTCAGCTTAGGTGCTGTTTATGCACTTATTGCGCTCGGATATACTATGGTTTACGGTATTGCCAAGATGTTGAACTTTGCGCACGGAGATGTTATAATGGTCGGTGCGTATGCTATCTATTCAACAATGGCGCTCAATACAAATCCGTTTATAGCAATGGCGGTTGCGATTGTTGTTTGTACGGTAATGGGAATTGTTATTGAAAAATTCGCTTATAAGCCCCTGAGAGGCGCTTCTCCCCTTGCGGTCTTGATTACCGCTATCGGAGTGAGCAATCTTCTTCAAGGCATTGCGCAGCTGATTTACGGCTCGACTTCAATAGCATTCACTGTTGCAAACTTCAAAACCGTTCATATTTTAGGCTCTGAAATCAGCGTCGGCACAATTCTTACGCTTGTTGTCGGTGCGATAATTATGATTGGCCTTACATTGTTTGTTAAGAAAACAAGAACAGGCAGAGCTATGCTTGCGGTTTCCGAGGACAGCGGTGCTGCTCGTCTTATGGGCGTTAATGTTGACAAGATAATTATGCTGACCTTTGCAATAGGCTCGGCTTTGGCTGCTTTCGCAAGCCTTTTCTATATTATCCGTATTCCGTCGGTTACTCCGACCTTGGGTGCAATGCCCGGTATCAAGGCTTTCACTGCCGCAGTCATCGGCGGTATCGGCTCTATCCCCGGTGCTATGCTCGGCGGAATTTTGCTCGGAATGATTGAGCAGATATGCAAGCACAATCCGACGATTGAGGCTTACACAACGGCGATTGAATTTTGCTTACTTATCGTGATTTTACTTGTTAAGCCTGTCGGCTTGCTCGGTAAACGCAGAAGGGAGAAGGTATAATGGGATACGTTTCAAATGTAAAAAAGACCTTCAAGCTCAAATACTGCTTTAACTATATCGGCGTTGCGGCTTTTCTTGTGCTTATGATTATTTTAAGCTCAACGGGAGTTCTCAGCCGTTCGGCAGTAAATCTTCTTCCGAAAATCGCATACAGCATTATACTTGCGGTTTCGCTTAACCTTGTAGTCGGCTTTCTCGGCGAGCTTTCGCTCGGTCACGCAGGATTTATGTGCGTAGGCGCATATCTCGGCTCGTATTTTTCGATTTTCCTGCACAATTACATTGACAATTCGCTTGTCTGCTTCCTTATTTCGCTTGTTGTAGGCGGACTTTTGGCGGCTGTTTTCGGCTTTATAATCGGACTTCCGGCATTGAGACTTAAAGGCGACTATCTTGCAATAGTTACGCTTGCTTTCGGAGAAATTGTCAGAAACGTTTTCAAAAACCTGAGCTTCTTCGGCGGTGCAATGGGACTTAAAACCGATAAAATCAAGCTTCAGTCCTCAACGCTTTATATCGTTGCATTTATACTCGTGCTCGTTGTGCTTTTCCTTATTCAGAACCTTATCCGTTCAAAGCACGGCAGAGCGATAACCGCTATCAGAGATAATGAAATTGCGGCAAAGGCTATGGGCATCAACGTTACATATTACAAGCTCTTCGTGTTCGTGATTTCAGCATTTTTTGCAGGTGTTGCAGGCGTTATTTACGGACACTACTACACACCTATCCTCTATTCCGCATTCGACTATAACTATTCGATTGAAATTCTTGTTATGGTTGTTATCGGCGGTATCGGCTCGATAAGCGGCTCGATTATCGCTGCGACAGTTATCACATACATCAACTTCATGCTTCAGAACAACCTTTCGGGCGATCTTGCGGCGGTAAGGCTTCTTGTATATGCGATTATCCTTATTGCAATCGTTATTTTCAACAATGCACCGGCACTCAAGCCCATTAAGGATAAGCTCAACTTCAAAAATCTTTCGGCTAAGCTCTTCAAGAAAAAGGAGTCAACCATTGTTGACGACGATGTTGCTTGGAACAGAATTGAGTCTAAGATAAGAATGGATGAGCTTCTTTCCATTGACGTTAAAAAGCAGGACGGAGAGTTCAGCGACCCCGACAAACCTACGAAGGAGGGCAAATAATATGGCAGATATTATGCTTAAAACCGAAAATCTCGGTATTTCTTTCGGAGGACTTAAAGCAGTTCAAGGCCTCGATATTGAAATTAAAAAGCAACAGCTTTACGGCCTTGTAGGCCCTAACGGTGCAGGTAAAACAACCGTGTTCAATATGCTCACAGGCGTTTATCAGCCGACAACAGGCACCTTTTACCTCGACGGCGAGGAATTAAAGGGCAAAACGCAAGAGCAGATTAACCATAAGGGTATCGCAAGAACATTCCAGAACATTCGGCTTTTCAATAATATGAGCGTTGTTCGTAATGTTATGGTCGGACTTCACAATCAGCCCGAATTCAAGTGCAGTCCCTTTGTAAGTATGCTTCGCTTGCCCGGTCATTTTGACTCTGAAGTCAGAATGAGAGAGAGAGCAAAGGAAATCCTCAAGGTTTTCGGACTTTATGAGGAGAGAAACAATCTTTCGTGCAATCTCCCCTACGGTAAGCAGAGAAAGCTTGAAATAGCGAGAGCGTTGGCTACAAATCCGAAGCTTTTGCTTCTTGACGAGCCGGCTGCGGGTATGAACCCTCATGAGACAAAAGAGCTTGTCGATATTGTTAAATATATCCGTGATGAATTTGACCTTACGATACTTCTTATCGAGCACGATATGAAATTCGTTTCAGGTCTTTGCGACGAAATAACCGTTCTTAACTTCGGAACAGTTCTTGCTCAGGGCGAAACCAAAAAGGCTTTGAGCGACCCCGAGGTTATCAAGGCTTATATAGGAGGTTAAATTATGGCATTACTTGAAGTAAAAGGTCTTGAAGTATATTATGGCGTAATTCAAGCTCTTAAAGGTATTGATTTTGAGGTAAACGAGGGCGAAATCGTAACTCTTATCGGTGCAAACGGCGCAGGTAAGACTACTACTATGCAATCGGTTATCGGTCTTATTCCGCCGAAAGCGGGAACGGTTAGCTTTGAGGGCAAGGATATAACCCATCTCCACTGCCACAAGATAGTTTCACTCGGTATGTCGCAGGTACCCGAGGGAAGACGAATTTTCCAAGAGCTTACCGTTTATCAAAATCTTCTTATGGGTGCATATATCCAAAAGGATAAAAAGGCGATTAAAGAGGATATTAAAAAAATATATGCACGTTTTCCGAGACTTGAGGAACGCAAAAATCAGATTGCAGGTACTCTCTCCGGCGGCGAGCAGCAGATGCTTGCTATGGGCAGAGCGCTTATGAGCCGTCCTAAGCTTCTTATGCTCGATGAGCCGTCAATGGGACTTTCCCCGTTGCTTGTAGATGAGGTTTTCACAATCATAAAAGACCTCAACAAGGAGGGCACGACCGTTCTTTTGGTTGAGCAGAACGCAGGTAAATCACTTGCGATTTCCGACAGAGCCTATGTCCTTGAAAACGGTAAAATCGTGCTTTCGGGTACGGGCGAGGAGCTTCTTCAGAGCGAGGAAGTCAAAAAGGCTTATCTCGGCGGTTAATTCAGTTTATTATTTTATGAAAGAGTGATAATATGGTTTACCCAATGACTGTCGCAGGAGTAAAAAGAGATTTACCCCTGTGCAAAATCAACGACAACCTCACGATTGCGGCGTTTGTAATCTTCGGCGATGTTGAGCTTACCTGTGCATGTGCAAGGGAATTGCTCAAAAAAGCACCCGAATTTGATTATATGGTTGCACCCGAGGCAAAGGCTATTCCGCTTATTCATGAAATGGCAAGACAATCGGGCAGGAATGAATATTTCCTTGTTCGCAAGAAAAAGAAAGCCTATATGAATGGTGTTTTTGAGACTGTTGACAAGTCAATTACCACCGAGGGCGAGCAGAAGCTCTATATGGACGGAGCAGACGCAGCTAAGATGAAGGGCAAGAGAATTCTTATTCTTGACGACGTTATTTCCACAGGCGGATCAATATCGGCGGTTGAAAATCTCGTTGAGCAGGCAGGCGGTAAGGTAGTCGGCAAAATGGCAATTTTGGCAGAGGGCGACGCTGCAAACAGAGATGATATTATTTATCTTGAACCCCTCCCCTTGTTCAACTCCGACGGTACAACGAAATAATTGTTGTATTAGGAAAAATCTCATAGTATAATTAAGGCAACAGGGCAATGCTTTGTTGCCTGTTTTTTTGAGATGGGGTGATTTATTAGACGCCAAAAGGATTGCGGAAAGCCTTGACCGACTTGAAAAGCTGAGGAATTTTTCCAAGCGGATGACGAAAAGAGAAGCGACGTTAAAATGGATTTCAATTCCTAAAACAAACGGCAATGTACGTTTTTGTGCATTGCCATATTTTATGTATTGACATCGAACAAATGTTCTGTTAAAATATGCTTACCGATCAAATAAAGGGGGCAGTTTTACGGAACGCTCGATTTTACATTGTGATTTGAATAACTTTTACGCCTCTGTGGAGACTGCTCTCAACCCCGAATTGAAAGGCAAGCCCGTTGCGGTCTGCGGTAAGGCGGAGGACAGACACGGAATTGTGCTTGCCAAAAGCGAATCGGCGAAAAAATACGGCGTTAAAACGGGCGATGTCATTTGGCAGGCTAAAAATAAGTGCCGTGATTTGATAGTTTTAGAGCCCCATTTTGACGAATATGTAAAGTATGGCAAGGCGGCAAGGCGGATTTATTACGATTTTACCGATATGATAGAGCCGTTCGGTATGGACGAGTGTTGGCTTGATGTTACGGCGAGCGAAAAGCTTTTCGGCTCGGACAGGGAGATTGCATATAAAATAAAAGAACGTGTGAAAAAGGAGCTTGGCATCACGCTGTCGGTCGGCGTTTCGTTCAACAAGACCTTTGCAAAGCTCGGAAGCGATATGAAAAAGCCCGACGCCATAACCGTTATCAGAAGAAGCGAATTTAAGGAGAAAATTTGGAATTTGCCTGCCTGCGATATGCTGTGGGTCGGCAGAAGCACATACAAAACGCTCAAAAGATACGGGATTTTAACCATAGGCGATATTGCAAAAACGCCCGTCGATACGCTTGTTTCCCTTTTGGGCAAAAACGGCGAGCTGCTGTGGAAATGTGCCAACGGATATGAAAATTCCGAGGTTTCCGACTTTTTAAGCACCCCCGAAATAAAGAGCGTGGGCAGAGGCATAACCCTTGTCTCCGATATTACGGAAAATGACGAGATTTACAGGGTAATTTTGAGCTTGTCGCACGAGGTTTCCCGTGAGCTTCGCAAGCACAGACTTTCGGCGGGCGGAGTGCAGATTTCCGTCAAAAGCAATGAGCTGAAAAGCGTTCAATTTCAGAAAAAGACGAATTTTCTCACGCAAAACGCAAGAGAGATATCAGACCTTGCCTTTTCGCTATTTGATGAGAGATATGACAGGAAATTACCCGTCAGAGCCATCAGCGTAAGGGCGTTTGACCTATTAGAGAGCGACTGCGCCGTCCAGCTCGATATGTTTTTTGACATTGAAAAGCATATCAAGCGTGAGAAAATTGAAAAAGCAATGCTTTCGATAAATGAAAAATACGGCAAAAACACCGTCAAGGAGGCAACGCTGTTTTGCGATACGAAAATGCCGAAGGGCAAAACCGATTGCATCCTTTTACCGAAGTCAAAGGTTATGGGATGAGTATATTGACGGGCAATATATGCGACCGTAGGGACAACCATTGCGGTTGTCCGTGATTTTTGTTTTACAATCCCTCCGAGTTGCCTTGCGGCAACCCACCGTCTCACCTGCCGGTTCGGTCGGTGCTTCTGCATTAAATAAAAGTGAAAATTTAGCACAAACACAGGCTCCCTCTGACGAGGGAGCTGTCGTTTTTCTTTTGAAAAATGACTGAGGGAGAGAAATCAATAAACATCAAATTTTCGTTATCTCTCCTTCCGTCACATTCTACGAACATTTTCATTTGATGAAAGCCGTAGGGACAACCCTTGCGGTTGTCCGTGATTTTTGTTTTACAATCCCTCCGAGTTGCCTTGCGGCAACCCACCGTCTCACCTGCCGGTTCGGTCGGTGCTTCTGCATTAAAT
>SFGA01000009.1 GCA_004556705.1 Ruminococcus sp.
TTACTGTTTGTACTAAGTAGTACTTCTTCTATTCCTCTTTCAAGGAATTTCAGGGTTTCCTTTTTCTTAAGTCGTTGTTTAATTTTCAAGGTCCGGTGCCACCGCTTTTCTCACGGCTGGAAGCACATTATAGCACTTTCAAAACTCATTGTCAATAGAAATTTTTCAACTTTTTGAAATTTCTTTTTGACGTTTTCGCTTGTGTCCCGTTGTCTTGCGGACAGCTTTGATATAATATCACAGAGCAAGCCCATTGTCAACACTTATTTTCAATTTTTTTGCAATTTTTTTCAACTTTTTCATTGCGCCCACACATCTTGTGGTCAAGCTGTTTTCATCCACAATTTCTCCTGTTTTGATACATCGGCAAGTATATTTTTCGCTATCCGTTTAACAATATAAATAAATAAATTACAGGAGTAATCTTATGAAAAACTTTTTCAACTTTAATAAGCAATTCAAGCTGCTTTGTATTTTGCTTACAGCAATTCTCTTATTCGGCTCAATTACATTATATCAAAATCGCCGTATAAACGAGGTCAAAGCTTCGCAGGTACTTTCCCGTCTCGGCTCAAGGGGCGAGGAGGTTCGCAAAATTCAGCAAAAGCTCAAAAATTGGGGATACTACTCCGGAGGCGTTGACGGAATATACGGAACTCAAACGCAAAACGCCGTAAAAAGCTTTCAGCGAAAGAACGGATTGACCGCAGACGGAATAGCCGGCAAGGACACGCTCAACGCTATGGGCATTTCGAGCAGCTCGTCCTCTTCGGGCAAATTCACAAGCAACGACGTATATCTTTTAGCAAAGGTAATAGCCGCAGAAGCGAGAGGAGAAAGCTACACGGGTCAGGTTGCCGTCGGTGCAGTCGTATTAAACAGAGTAGAACACTCATCGTTTCCCGACAGCATTTCTGGTGTTGTTTACCAAGCCGGTGCTTTTTCGTGTGTTACCGACAGCAACTGGAAGGTGGAGCCGACCGACACGGCAAAAAAAGCCGCCCGAGATGCCATTAACGGATGGGATCCAACGGGCGGTGCCATATACTATTATAATCCTGCAAAAACCTCTAATAAATGGATACGAACAAGACCTGTTATCGTAACGATCGGAAGCCACGTTTTTTGCAGTTAGCTTATCCTATAAAAAACTGCGTCCAATATCGAACTCCGTCAAGCTCATAGCAGCCGAAGCCCGCTTGTGTGAATTCATCGGACAAGATATTGGCTCTGTGTCCCGGAGAATCCATCCACGCCGCAACGGTAGCGGATGCCGTCCTTGTACCGTAAGCAATATTCTCTCCGCAGGTCATATAATCCACGGTAACTGCGGTAAAGCACATAGTGCCGTCGGGCCTTTGGTGTGAAAACCAATCATCTCTTGAAATTTCTTCTGCTCTGACAGCGGCATTGGCACAAAGAGTTTTGTTGAGCGTAAGGTCGGGCTTTCCGTTGGCACGACGCTGCTGATTGCACAGTTCAAGCATTTCGCTTTCAAAGCCCGTAATTGCTTTCGGCGGGGTTGCTGCCTGCGGCTTGGGAGCTTGAGTTGGTGCTTTCGTTGCCGCTTGCGTCGGTTTTTGAGTCGGCTTTTGAGTCTGAGGTACAGCCTTAGTAGGTGCCTGCGTTTGCGGTGCTTCTGTTGTCGGCTCTTGAGTTGTACTTTCCGCTTCGGTCTGCGATTGAGCCTCCGTCACTTCAGCCGTGCTGCTCATTTCATCGGCCGTCGGCTCGTCGACATTTTTCTTTGAGCAGGAAGAAAAGGCAAGGCATAAAGCCAACACCGTAATTACTGCAATTATCTTTTTCATATTATTACCAATTCAATTTTAGCATTTTACTATATATAATGCAAACAAAAAATCCGAAACGGTAAGGCTCAATGCTACCGCTTCGGATTTTAATTTAATTTTACTGCATTGCGCCTATCAAAGACGGCAAAAACGTTGCGTAAATCGACGGTACGGCAAGAGAAAACGCTATCGAGGTAAGGAAGGTTATTCCCCACCTTTCAAGGAACGCTCCGCAATAGAGTACCGCAAAAATCGGTGCTGCAAGTATTTTCAAAACAATGTTAGTGTTTTTACCGTAAATCAGCTCACGCAAGGTCAATGCGTCCTCAATCTGCGGAAAGAGGTTTGTAAGCATTGAAATTCCGAGCCAAAGGAACACAAAATTCAGTATATGCACTATTCCTTTATTATAGGTAAAAAACTCGCCGAGAAAATACACATTCATTGAGCCTACCGATACAAAAACCAAGCCTAATATAAGGTTAAAGAGAAACGGGAAGAAGCAAACGCCGAAGCTGACACTTCTTTTTTTAATTATTTCGTGCTCGACATGACCGCAAAGCTCGGTTGCGGTAAGATAGCGTCCGTCCTCAATAAGCACCTCATACACCCGGCATGAAAGCTGCTCAAAAAAGCCCTTCATATATGCGCCGACAAATGTAAGATATTTTACTATTATATATACCGTTGTCATTCTACGTCAAAATCTCCTTCCTTGAGAATGCTGTCAAGGGTGATTTTTCCGTCCTTGTAATCCTTGACTTCGTCGCTGACTGCCATACCGTTTTGAGCAAAAATCTTCTCAACCTCGGTATAGCCCTCATTATTACCCGTTGCCGCATAGCAAAGGGCAAGGGTATCAAGCACCTGAATAGAATAATTGTACTGTTCATACGCCGACTTGGCAGCTGTGCAAGCGTTGTCATACTCTCCGAGTGCAAGGCAGGAAAGTGCGGTTTGTCTGTAATATTCAAATGAATAGTCGTCCTTTTCAAGCACCTTGTTTTTACAAATCGCTATGCTATCCTCGTATTTTCCCTGAATACGCAACGAGGTAGCCATTGCAACATCAGCATAAGCATCCTCGGCATTGACCTCTTTAAGGAATGTGCAATAGTCCGTAACATCCTTTTGTGCTTTGACATAGAGATCTCCGAGCATAGGACCGTAAAGCCAAGTCATTTCGGGATAACCGTTCTTTATTTCCTCAAGAAAGCCGATCTGTGTTTCGGCAGGCTGACTGCTTATTGCCGCAGTATAGAACTTGAAATATGAAATCATCGCCTGACTGTAAGCGTTCGCTTCAATGGAATACGCCGCCGTTGTGGTAACAAGTCCGTCCTGTATATCCTCGGCGCTGTAAGTTACGGGCTCAAGAGGCTTGTTTTCAAGAGCCTTCAGCTGTTCAATTATAGTTTCATACGGAACCTCGGACGGGTCAACCGCCTCTTGCGGAATATTTGAATAAATTATCTCATAGCAGGCGTCCCTTGTTCTTTCGAAAGCATTTTTCTCCTCAAAAGTCTTTGCGACGGATTTGAGATGCGGAAGCTTCAGCTCCCAAGACTTAAAGCTTGAGGCATATTGCTCCATATCCTGATAGCCGCCGATCTTTGAAAGATTGAGAATTGCCCTCTTGTAGACCATCTCGCCTCTGATGCTTTCGTCCTCCATAGTGTCGAAAAGCTTTGAATAATCGGAATGTGCGGTGAAAAGCATATTTTCCTTTGCAGCCTTTTGAGCGTTCAACGCATCAACATAAACATTCGCATTTCCCGCAAACACATAGCAAGCGTAAAAACTAAAGCCGATAACTATGAGCATTATTATAATGTTAAGGAAATCAAACGGATAGTGCCTTAACGCCTTTTCACACTCTGCGCAAAAATGAGACTCGGGATCCTTCGCCGTTCCCCTTTTATTTTCGCCGCAACACTCACAGAGCATATCCTCGGTAAGCTCTTCCTCTTCGTCGGGCTCCGACTCGTTTTCGTTTTCCTCCTCCGAAGTTTCAGCCTCGGCGGTCGCCTTGTCAAGCTCCTGCTGAAAGGTCTCTTTTAACTCCTCCAGCTCCTTCTTCAAGGCTTCGTCCTCCTGCTCGGGAAAAATCCCCTCGAGGTCTTTTTCTTTATTATCTGCCAAGAATATGCCTCCCTCAATTTATATAATAGATAGATTTTATCATTATTTTAATGTCAATTCAAATACAATCGTGTATTGTTACAGATTATTTACAAATTACAATGCCATTATCAGCGTACCGATAGTGATAAACGCCGTGCCGACCGCCGATTTCACGGTGAATTTCTCATGCAGGAAAATAAATGCCAGCACAAGCGTAAAAAGTATGCTCAATTTGTCAATCGGTACGACCTTTGAAACCTCGCCGAGCTGCAACGCCTTGTAATAGCACAGCCACGATGCACCCGTCGCAAGTCCCGAAAGGATAAGAAATATCCAGCTTTTACGGTCAATTCCCGACAATCCGCTTTGCGTATGCGTAATAAACACCATAACCCATGCCATAAGCACAACGACAACCGTTCTGATTGCGGTTGCAAGGGTTGAGTCAACGTTTTGTATGCCCGCCTTTGCGAAAATTGAGGTCAATGCCGCAAATACTGCGGACAAAACAGCTAATATTGCCCACATATTAAAGCCTTCTTTTTATATTGTAATTGTATTCATTTTACCACAACAAGCATAATAAAGCAAGCGACGTAAATTTGCTTTCCGATTATAAAAGAAAAGACTCAACTGCTGTTGAGCCTTTCTTCGGTTATAAATATGAGCTTAATTTACTTGCTGCTTGCAATAGCCTGATCTATAAGCTTGTTGAGCTTCTCCGACTGCTCGGGGCAGGAATAGCAGTTCAAGCCCGGCACGCACACCGCCTTACCCTTGCCCTGATAAATTCCGCCCTTAATAAAATTCGGCAGATGTATATTTGTAAGCAGTGTTGCCGCCGCTTGAATCCAGCCACGAAAATGGCTAAGCTGCTTTGAAAATTTGTTATTATTTTTATCCAATTCCGACACAATCCAAGCACAATCTTAAAGCCTTGCTCAATACCGTATCAGCCTCGCCACGCATAGCGCCGAAGCACAGCATAACTATGCCGACTATTAACAACAACCCTTGAAATATAGCCTTTTTAGCTCTTAACAAACTGAACACTCCCTTCATTTTATCCGCATTATATCACACCCGACATAAAATCCTTGTTAAGAAAATGGGAAAATGAAAATTTTTAATATAAATATCTTATGGCAAAAGCTTCTTTAATTATTTTTCTTGGTATGTTATAATTCATAATAAAAAAACAAAAAGCTGTTACACTCGATTTCAAAGAGTGTAACAGCTTTCATTTTAAAAGTTAGTTTAATTATTATATCTTTACCTTTTCTTTTTTCAAAAAGCTAAGCTTTGTTTCATTGATAACAATTCCTATAAACATTACCACGAAGCCGCAGACAATTCTCGGTGTAATGTGCTCGTCGGGATAGAACAAAATCGAAAACAGTACGCCGAACACCGCTTCGCAGCTCAAAATCAATGAGCTTGAGCTTGCGGAAGCATATTTCACGCCCACGTTCATAAGCAAAAACGCCAGCGTTGTCGCAAACACCGAAACATACGCAAGTGAGCCTATCGCCGAGAGCGAAATGCTCGCAGGAGCTTCTTCGAAAAGCAAAAATCCCGCAAAGCATATTATAAACGCCGCAAAGAACTGAAATGCCGTGTAAAGTATGACATCCATATCCTTGCCCCAAAGCTCAACGGCAACTATCTGTAAGGCGTAAAAAATACCGCAGATAAGCGTCATTCCGTCGCCCATAAAATTAAAGCCTATATCGTCCGAGCCGAGCGAAACAAGTCCTATTCCCGTAAGGCAAACCACAGCCGCTACAAGATTAAATTTGTCGGGTGCTTTCTTGGTAACTCCCCAGAAAAAAAACGGCACAAGAATGCAATAAAACGTTGTCAAAAAAGCGTTTTTGCTCGGCGTGGTATATTGTAATCCGATAGTCTGCGTTATGTAAGCGAGGGCAAGAAACACGCCCGTTATACCGCCTGCCCACAGATATTTTTTATTAAGCTTCTTCCAATTCTTACAGCCGACAAGAAAAAGCAACAGCGCACCCACTAAAAAGCGTATGCTCAAAATAAAATAGAGTGGCATTTCATCAAGCGTATTTTTAAGTATAAAAAATGAGCTGCCCCATATTATCGTGCTGATAAAGAGCATTGCTTTGGCAATCAGGCTCATATTTTTTGGTTTAGTCATAATTCCTCCGAAAAACTTAGTAGTTATATTGTTAAGCTATTGAAAAATATAAAATAAATTAAATGACAAAGCTGTACAGCTCTCCCTCCACAAAAGTAAGCTCTCCTTTTTGGCCCACTTCAAGACCGTCATACATCTCTTGCGGAACATTCAGCTTTATTTGCTCATTTTTGTCGGTTACAAAAACAGCCGTATATACATCTACAGCTTTAGGATACTTACCGCCTATCATCATCGCACTGCAGCTCAAATCAACTATTTCAGCATTAAAAGTTGATGTTTCAAACTCTGTTCTGATTTTAAATTTATTTGCCGTAGCAATTTTCGTTTCGTCGTCTCCCTTTTTGACTTGCTTTACTACATGAGCGATATAATAACCGGTAAGCGCAATTATTACACAAATGCAAAAACCGATACAAATAAAGAAATCCATATAGTCTCCTTTAGCCGCGCTTAAATTTCATTAGGTTACCACATAAAAAGAAAAATCCCAGTTGCTAAACGCAATTGGGATTCGTTGGAGGCGACACCCAGATTTGAACTGGGGAATCGGAGTTTTGCAGACTCGTGCCTTACCACTTGGCTATGTCGCCTTATGTTTGGTGTCATTGGTAAAAAATAAGGACGCTTAGGATTTTAAGCGTCCTTTGGAGCGGATGACGAGGCTCGAACTCGCTACCTCCACCTTGGCAAGGTGGCGCTCTACCGGATGAGCTACATCCGCATTTTATGGTGCCTCCGATCGGAATCGAACCAATGACACGAGGATTTTCAGTCCTCTGCTCTACCAACTGAGCTACAGAGGCATTTTTTATGGCGACCCGGATCGGGCTCGAACCGACGACCTCCAGCGTGACAGGCTGGCGTTCTAACCAACTGAACTACCGGGCCATAAAAGTGGTGGGAACAATAGGGCTCGAACCTATGACCCTCTGCTTGTAAGGCAGATGCTCTCCCAGCTGAGCTATGCTCCCACATGCGCCGTTTCGTCTGACGGCTGAATAAGAATACCACAATTATTCTCGGTTGTCAACTAAAAACGCAAAAAAATTTTAGAATTTTTTCATTTTTTTATTTCACCACTATATATTGTGTTCCTGCTGCTTTTAGTATCTATTTTTGATAATTTAGCGTTTACTTTCACTCTTTAACGTGCTAAAATAATAAACAGATAAAACTTTTGGAGGCAGCTATGAACGATAAAATTCACAATGAGCGCACGGATTTCTTATTCGACTGTATTTTATCATTAAAGACGAAAGAGGAATGCTACAACTTCTTTGAGGATCTTTGCACAATGAATGAGCTTCAGTCAATCGTACAAAGAATCGTCGTTGCTAAAATGCTCTCGGAAAATCAGATTTACACAAAGATAGTGGAAGAAACAGGTGCTTCTACCGCCACAATCAGCCGTGTAAACCGTTCGTTGCAATACGGCTGTAACGGTTATGAGGAAATTTTCAACCGTGTTGAAGAGGGCAAGGAGTAAGATGAGCTATTCTTATTTTGCACAGGTTTACGATCTGTTGACCGAAAACGTCGAATACTCCGAAAGAGCCGACTATATTTGCTCTCTGTTGTCCGAAAACGGAATCAACGGAGGGCTTTTGCTTGATTTGGCTTGCGGCACGGGAAGTATGTCCGTTGAGCTTGCAAAAAGAGGCTTTGAGGTAACAGGCGTTGACTTATCCGAGGAAATGCTCGCTCAGGCGCAGAACAAAATGTACGCTTCGGGTGAAAGCATATTGTTTCTGTGTCAGGATATGTGCAAATTAGACCTTTACGGAACTATCGACTGTGCAGTTTGTACTCTTGACAGCCTTAATCATCTAAAAGACGAAAACGCCGTAAAAAAAGCATTTCAAAACGTCGCTCTTTTCCTTGAGGATAACGGGGTTTTCATTTTCGATATGAACACTCTGTACAAGCACAGGAAAATTCTTGCGGATAATACCTATATATATGAATATGACGATTTATTCTGCGTTTGGCAAAACTCTCTTTGCGAGGATAACGCAACAATAAATATCGATCTTGACTTTTTTGAGAAAATCGGCGAAAACACCTACGAACGTTTTTCGGAGAGCTTTCAGGAAAAGGCTTACAGCGACGAAACGATAGAAAAATTGCTTAACGAAACAGGCTTCGAGCTTGTTAACAGATATGAAGAAATGACAAGAAACAAACCGACCGAGGTAACTCAAAGGACGGTTTATGTGGCAAGGAGGCTTCCGAGATGAAAAATCTTATAAGAATGATGTCTGATGACGGTCAGCTTGTGATAATGGCTGTTGACAGCACTAATATAGTTACCGAAATGCACCGCATACACAACACCTCAAAGGTATGCTCGGCGGCGTTGGGCAGACTTTTAACCGCCGCTTCGCTTATGGGAAGTATGCTAAAGAGCGCCGAGGACAGCATAACCGTCAAGATAAACGGCAACGGCCCTTGCGGCACGGTGTTGGCGGTTTCCGACTCTCTCGGAAATGTCAGGGGATATATCGGAGACGCAAGCGTTGAGCTTCCGCTTAACGAAAAGGGTAAGCTTGACGTTCGCGGCGCAGTAGGCACAGATGGCACGCTTACGGTTATCAAGGATATGGGCTTGAAAGAGCCGTATGTAGGTCAAATTCCGATTGTATCGGGCGAAATCGCCGAAGATATAACCGCTTACTATGCTACAAGCGAGCAAACACCCACGGTATGTGCTCTCGGTGTTCTTGTTGATCCCGACACTAAGAATATTATCTGCTCGGGCGGATTTTTAATTCAGTTATTACCCTTTGCCGAGGATGCGATTATCGACAAGTTAGAGAAAGATATTCAAAATATAAAGCCTGTAACCGCCATGCTGTTTGACAAAATGACACCCGAAGAAATTTGCCGTGCCGTTCTGCCGTCATTCAACCTTGAAAAGCTTGATGATGCGCAGGTTGAGTATCGCTGTACTTGCTCAAAGGACAGGGTTACAAAGGCTCTTATTGCAACGGGCAAAGACGGTTTATCCGAAATGGCGCAGGACGATGCAACTGAGGTTGTGTGCAATTTCTGTAATAAAAAATATCATTTCTCAAAAGAAGAAATCAAAAAGCTGATGAACAATTAAAAAAGAGTACATTGGTTACAAATAATTATATTTTTATATTATATCGTAGGGGCGAACTGTGTTCGCCCGTTTTAAATTTGCCATAAATTGACGGGCGACCGCATATTCAGCCTCCCTTGTGTAAAGGGTGCGGGTCTCCTGTGGAGACCTCTGCATTTAATGCAGAAGCACCGACCGAACCGGCAGGTGTTTTACGGACAGCCGAAGGCTGTTGCGAACGATACAGTGCAAACGACGACGTGGTAGGGCGGTGGCTTGCTGCCGCCGTTATATTGTTGTTGATATATGATAATTCACGGCTAAAATGTAATTAAAATCCACCCACAACCCGTAAGAACAGGGTTTGCCCCTGTCAGCAACAAATTACATATAAAATCAGGGCAACGGACAGCCGCAAGGGCTGTCCCTACGGTTCTATATATTTTTCAATCCGTGCGTTCAGGCTCCCTCGTCAGAGGGAGCCTTTGTCGGACAGCCGCAAGGGCTGTTGCGAACGATACGGTGCAAACGACGACGAGGTAGGGCGGTGGCTTGCTGCCGCCGTTAAATCACAACAAATCAACAGTTACAAATAATTATATTTTTATATTATATCGTAGGGGCGAACTGTGTTCGCCCGTTTTTAATTGCTATGAATTGACGGACAACCGCATTTCAGCCTCCATTGTGTAAAGGGTGCGGGTCTCCTGTGGAGACCTCTGCATTTAATGCAGAAGCACCGACCGAACCGGCAGGTGAGACGGTGGGTTGCCGCAGGCAACTCGGAGGGATTGTAAGGTTGATTTTATATGATTTTGTAAAAATCCCTCAGTCATTTTTTTGTTTCAAAAAAACGACAGCTCCCTTTACAAGGGAGCCTTTGACGGACAGCGCAAGGGCTGTTGCGAACGATACGGTGCAAACGACGACGTGGTAGGGCGGTGGCTTGCTGCCGCCGTTGGATTGTTATTGATATATGATAATTTACGGTTGAAATGGCATTAAAAATTTCCACAATCCGTAGGGACAGGGCTTGCCCCTGTCCGCAACAAATTACATATAAAATCAGGGCAACGGACAGCCGCAAGGGCTGTCCCTACGGCTCAATATATGTTCGAATTTAACAGCAACCGATAATCGTTATATTTTTGTGGGTTTGCTCGGCGGGAGCAAGCCCCTGCACTACCGCATGCGATATAATTCTTAATTTTAAGACAACTCGTAACCTCTATTGTAAAAAACAATTAAACTGTTGACATATTTACGAATAAATGGTAAAATATATAAGTTACAAAAAATTAAAGAAAGGAAGTAATAAAATGAGCGATAAGGGAAAGTTTTATATTACAACCGCCATCGCCTACACATCGAGAAAGCCTCATATCGGCAACTCTTACGAAATCGTTTTGACCGACGCTATTGCGAGGTATAAACGAATGCTTGGCTATGATGTGTTCTTCCTGACAGGTACTGACGAACACGGACAGAAGATTGAAGAATACGCAAAAGAGGCAGGCGTTACTCCTAAGGAATATGTTGACAAGGTTGCAGGCGAAATCCGTGCAATCTGCGACAGCCTCAACACCACTTATGACAAATTCATAAGAACAACCGACGATTATCACGAAAAGGCTGTTCAAAAGATTTTCAAAAAGCTTTATGATAAAGGTGACATCTACAAGGGCGAGTACGAGGGAATGTATTGCACCCCCTGCGAGAGCTTCTGGACCGAAAGTCAGCTTGACGAGAACGGCTGCTGTCCCGACTGTCACAGAGAGGTTAAGAAAGCAAAGGAGGAGGCATATTTCCTCAAGCTTTCAAAATATCAAAAGCAACTTGAAGATTATATCGAGTCTAACGAGAATTTCATTTATCCCGAATCGAGAAAAAATGAGATGCTCAACAACTTTATCCGTCCCGGACTTCAGGATTTGTGCGTTTCAAGAACCTCCTTCAAATGGGGTATTCCCGTTACATTTGACGAAAAGCACGTCATCTATGTTTGGATTGACGCACTTTCAAACTATATAACTGCTCTCGGCTACGACCCCGACGGCAGCTCGGATTTGTACAAAAAGTATTGGCCGGCAGACGTGCATATTATCGGTAAGGATATTGTTCGTTTCCACACAATTTATTGGCCGATTATGCTTATGGCGCTCGGTGAGCCGTTGCCCAAACAGGTTTACGGTCATCCGTGGCTTTTGTTCGGCGAAGACAAAATGTCAAAATCAAAGGGCAATGTTATCTATGCGGAGGACTTGATTGAGGTATTCGGCGTTGACGCTGTAAGATATTATCTTCTTTCGGAGATGCCTCACGCTTCCGACGGCTCAATAACTTATGAAACACTTATTGAGCGTTATAATTCGGATCTTGCGAACACAATCGGCAACCTTGTTAACCGCACAATCGCAATGCAGAAAAAGTATTTTGACGGTGTTATTCAGCCGAACGACACGGCAGAACCGCTTGATGACGAGGTTAAGGCTCTTGCTGTTAAGACTCTTTCCGACGTTGACAAATGCTTTAACGAATATAAAATCGCTGACAGTATCGAGTGCATTTTGACTCTTGCGAGACGTCTCAACAAATACATTGACGAGACAATGCCGTGGGCACTTGCAAAGGACGAAAGTAAAAAAGCAAGACTCGGTGCAGTACTTTACAATCTCCTTGAGGGTATCCGCTATCTTGCAATTTTGTTGAAGCCCTATATGCCCGACACATCAAAAGAAATCCTTTCACAGCTCAACACAGATGTTACGGATTATGATTCACTTCTTACCTTCGGCGGACTCAAAGCAGGCGAATCGGTTGGAGAGCCTAAGGTTCTTTTCTCAAGAATAGACTCCGAAAAGCTTATTGCAGAGCTTGTTGCAAAGCAGGAAGAACAGCAAAAGGCTGAAAAAGAGAGAATCGAAGAAATACAGGGTATTGCTAAAATCGGAATTGAGGATTTTGCAAAGGTAGAGCTTAAATCGGCTGAAATTAAGGCTTGTGAGCCTGTAAAGAAAGCTAAAAAGCTCTTAAAGCTCACGCTTGACGACGGAAGCGGTGTTGACAGAACGGTTGCAAGCGGAATTGCCAAATGGTACACGCCAGACGAGCTTGTCGGCAAAAAGGTAATTGTCGTCTCAAACCTCAAGCCCGCTACACTCTGCAGCGTTGAAAGTCAGGGTATGATTTTGGCGGCAGATGCAGGCGAGGATGATGTCAAAGTCGTTTTCCTTGATTCGTCAATTCCTAACGGTTCAAAGATAAGATAATGTACAAGAATATTTTTGACACACACGCACACTATGATGATGAAGCCTTTCAAGACGACCTTGAAGGGCTTTTGTCTGCGTTCCCCGACAGCGGAATAAGCGGAGTTGTTTCCTGCGGTGTAAACGAAGAAAGCTCAAGAGCAAATGTTCAGCTTGCTGAAAAATATGATTTTATGTACGTTGCCGTCGGTTATCACGGACTTAACACAGAGGATTTAACAGACAATTATCTTGACGCAATAAAGGCATTAGCTCAAAATGAAAAGGTTGTCGCAATCGGAGAAATCGGACTTGATTATCACTATGAAAAAGAGTCGAGAGAGCTTCAGTTAAAAATTTTCTATGAGCAAATCAAGCTTGCAAACGAATTGAATTTGCCCGTAATAGTTCACGACAGAGAGGCGCACGAGGACACGCTGAATATTCTAAAAGAATTAAAGCCTAAAGGTGTCGTGCATTGCTTCTCGGGAAGTGTCGAAATGGCGAAAGAAATAGTTAAGCTCGGTATGTATATCGGTCTTGGCGGTGCTGTAACCTTCAAAAATGCCGTGAAACCCGTCGAAGTCGCAAAATATGTGCCGTCTGATAAGCTTTTGCTCGAAACGGACTGTCCGTATATGTCCCCCGTTCCGTTCAGGGGCAAGCGTTGCACCTCGCTTTTAATTCCGTACACGGCACAGAAAATCGCCGAGGTGCGAAGCGTTGACGTTCAGGATTTGTTGGATATGACCGACCGAAATGCACGAAGTCTGTTTAATATCCCACAGCACAACACTGTTTGAATAAACTCAATCCACATCCCACACGGTAGGGCGGTGGCTTGCTGCCGCCGTTATAGATTGTTGATAAAATATGACAATTTTCGGCTAATGTGAAATTAAAATCAGCGCACAATCCGTAGGGACAACCCTTGCGGTTGTCCATTAATTTGATTTAATATATAATATGTTGCGGACAGGGGCAAGCCCTGTCCCTACGGTAGCATATTAAATTCAATTTGATAGCACCGTTAGTTATTATATGTTGGTTAATTTCCTCGGCGGCAGCAAGCCACCACCCTATCACGTCGTCGTTTGCAGCATATCGTTCGCAACAGCCTTTGGCTGTCTCTCACTCACTATGCAACTCCTCCTTTCCCGCAAAAATCACGCTCGACTCGCCTGTTCGGTTGTAAACGCCCTCACGACGGCTCGCTGTCGCTACCAACTTTTGCGGATTGCGGACAACCGCAAGGGTTGTCCCTACGGTTCAATATATTTTTTAATCTGTGCGAAGCACCCACTTCTTTTCATTTTTCAATTTTCTCTCTTATCTTTTCTCTGCCGTAAGGCAAGCCCTGTCCCTACGGTTGCATAAATTTTTCGTTCGATAACTTTTACGCAAAAACAAACTCCCTCGTAAGAGGGAGTTTGTTGTGTTTTGATATTTAATTCAACCTTGAAATTGAATAAATTAAAGCATACCTTTATTTGCCATATTGTAAATTATCTGTGCTACTTCGGCTCTGCCTGCGTTGCCTGTGGGGTTGATATAACCTGCGTTACCTACTATGCCGTTTTCAACCGCCCAAGCTACTCCTGCTTTTGCCCACGGACTTGTATTTCCGCCGTCGGGATACGCCTGTACAATTGCATCAACGTCGCCCGTAGCTTCACCGCCAAAGTATCTGATGAAGATAAGACAAATCTGCTCTCTTGAAATGTATGTGCCGACGCCGAAATTATCTGCCGAATATCCTGTTACTATGCCTTTATCCTTCGCCCAAGCTACTGCCGAAGCGTAATAAGCACCTGCCTGAACGTCCGAGAAACCGCCGTTCTGTCCCTCATATGCTGAGAGGTCTACACCTGCAATTCTCGCAAGAATAAGTACAAAGTCCTGTCTTTGAATGTTATTCGACGGTCCGAATGTGCCGTTTGAATAGCCTGTGATATAGCCTCTTTCAAAGTTATACTTAACCGCATCATAGTACCAATCGCCGCTTCTGACATCGGGGAAGGTTACGGGAGGAACCGTAGGCTCCGCAACCGTAACATTACACGTTGCCGTATATTCAATATTATTATATGTAAACTTCGCTGTGATTGTTGCATTTCCTGCGCCCTTAGCGGTTACAACGCCGTCTGACACGGTGGCAACATTTTTATTTGAAGATGACCAAGCTATCTTTTGGTCGCTCGGTGTTGTAGTTACTGTAATGCTTTTGGTACTACCTATACTGTCAAAAGACAATTTGTTGTTTGCAATAGTAATACTCGGTTTAACAACTTTAACATTGAATGTTGCTGTTTTTCCTTTATAATTGACTGTAACCACCTTTGTTCCTGCGGTAGACGAATTGAAGCCCGTTATAGTCAAATCGGAAGTGATAACCTTTTCTGTATTGTCAGTATATTTAGCTGTGATTTCCAATCCTGTTGTATCAAGCGTGTCGCCAATAAAGTATTCTGTCTTTGTCGGCATTTTTGTAACTGAAATTAACAACAACTCATTAGTTGGAGCCATTGGCGAAAATTCAAATCCGTTATCCTTGGCATATTTTTCAGCAGCAGAGCCTTGATAGCCGTAAACCGTAAAGCCATCAATTGTTTTTATCTTATTTTCAACACTATCATAATAATATCCAAATGCTTCGCTGCCAATATCTTTTACACTTTTAGGAATTTTTACGCTTGTAAGCGAGGTACAACCGTAAAAAGCTCTAATACGAATGTATGTTCCGCTGTCAGGAATTGTTACGCTTGTAAGCGAGGTGCAATTTTCAAAAGCCCAATCGTCGATTTCTGTTACACTGTCAGGAATTGTTACGCTTGTAAGCGAGGTGCAATTTTCAAAAGCCAATTTGCCTATATTTGTTACACTGTCGGGAATTATATATTTCGTTTCCGTCTTTCCTGCAGGATATTTAATTAACTCAGTTTTTTCTTTATTAAACAGAACGCCGTTTTCGGAACTATAATTTGCGTTATTGCTGCTAACATTTATTTCTGTAAGTGAGGTGCAATCATCAAAAGCATATTTACTTATCCATGTTACACTGTCGGGAATTGTTATACTCGTAAGTGAGGTGCAATCTTCAAAAGCCCATTCACATATATTTGTTACACTGTTTCCAATTGTTACGCTTGTGAGCAAGGTGCAGTTGTAAAAAGCTTTTTCGCCAATTTCTGTTACACCGTTTCCGATTGTGGCGCTCGTAAGTGAAGTGCAATTCCTAAAAGCCCAATCGCCTATACTTGTAACATTGTCGGGAATTGTTATGCTTGTAAGTGAGGTGCAATCATCAAAAGCATATTCGCATATACTTGTTACACCATTTCCGATTGTTACGCCTGTAAGCGAAAAGCATTCTTTAAAAGCATAAATGCCAATTTCTGTTACACTGTCGGGTATTGTGATGCTTGTAAGCGATTTGCAGTATGAAAAACCAGAATCGCCAATACTTGTTACACCGTTTCCGATTGTTATGCTTGTAAGCGAGGTGCAGCCTGCAAAAACATACCGACCTATTTTTGTTACACTGTTGGGAATTGTGATGCTTGTAAACGAGGTACAATTCCAAAAAGCCCCGTCGTTTATACTCGTTACGCTGTCCGGAATTGTGACGCTTTTAAGTGAGCGACAACCGTAAAAAGCTTTCCCACCTATTTCTGTTACACTGTCAGGTATTGTTACGCTTGTAAACAAGCCAGAATAAAACGCTTCATCAGCAATTACTTTTGTTCCCTGCTTAATTTCAACATGGTCGAAAACATCATTTTTAATTTTAATCAAATGGTTACCAATATATAATATTCCGTTATCCCAATTTGATTCATTATTGTAATAAGCAGTTTTAGCAAAAGCACCACCGCCTATACTTGTTACACTGTCGGGAATTGTTATGCTTGCAAGCAAAGTGCAATTGGCAAAAGCCCCCTCTCCTATGCTTGTTACACCGTTTCCGATTGTTACGCTTGCAAGTGAGGTGCAACCGCTAAAATTATAGTCCCCTATACTTGTTACACTGTCGGGAATTGTTACACTTTCAAGCGAGGTGCAATTGTAAAAAGCATAATCGCCTATGCTTGTTACAACGTTTTCAATTACAACCTTTGTAATTGAAGTTCCCCACGGCGGAGCTTCTTCCCAACTATAATCTTTCATTTTTCCGTTGCCGCTGATTGTAAGCACGCCATCGCTGTCAAGAGTCCATGTGCACTCTCCGGTTGTACCGCTTTTAACAGGGACTGCCGCAAATGACTCAACCGCCATAAGCGGCACGCTCGTTATTATCATCAAGATTGATAATAATACCGAAATGATTTTCCTCGTATTTTTCATAAAATCCTCTCCTCAATTTAATTTAATACATGTTGTTTTGCAAATATACCAAATCGGGATATTTTGATTATACCATTACGGTATAATTTTGTCAACGGGTGGTGATTTTATGCGTTTAAGAGAGCTGAGAAGGGCTCGCAACATTTCGCAATTAAAGCTGTCTATGGACTTGCAGCTTAATCAAAACGCAATAAGCCGTTATGAAACAGGCTTGCGTGAGGCGGACTATGCAACTCTTATTAAAATCGCCGACTATTTCAATGTTTCCATTGATTATCTTCTTGAACGCACCGACAATCCCGAAATAAACAGATAAGCAGGCTCTGTCTGCTTTTTATTTATGCCAAAATGCGTAAAACGATGTCTTATCACTTTGAATTCCCCTAAAATAATTGCACAGACTATTATAGTTGACCTCTTGTAAATGTCAAACATTGCTTGAAATGTACTACAATTGAGTTGATGACAAGCAGTAAATGTCAAATACAAGCGAGGGAAATTATGTTTATTAACAAAAGCATTGACGGAAGAAATAATATATGCGGAAAAAAGATATCCGAGCTTCGCAGAAAGCTTGATATTTCTCAAAGAGAACTTGCGGAAAAGCTGCAGCTAAACGGTCTTGATATTGATAAAAATGCCATTCAGCGAATTGAGGCAGGCAAGAGGTTTGTTACGGATATTGAAATCGTTGCATTAACAAAAGTATTCGAAGTTAGTTTTGAAGAATTACTAAATCCCGAAAATTAAACTTCTGACGGTTAAATTTTGCACATAAAATTAAGGGCAACCAAGCGGTTGCCCTTTCTGTTTGTCAAGTTTTTCAAAATTACTCTTCTCTGAGCTTGTTCACGTCTATAGTATATCCCTCATCAAGTGAGAGATTGGGGTTGTAATACGGATCGCCCTTGTCGAGCACACTCTGCCATCTGTCAAGAAACAGCTTCTTTTCTTCTAAAAAGCGTTCCCTGTTTTTCTTCTCTGTGTCCTTTCCACGGCTCAATGACTCATAATGATAGAGTTCGCAATAAGGATTGAATACGATATTTTTGCCAAGCTCTCTGATTTTCATACAAAGGTCAACATCATTGTATGCAACAGCAAGAGTTTCATCAAAGCCGTTAACTTTTTCAAAAACATCCTTCGGCACCATCATACAAGCCGCTGTAACAGCGCTTAAATCCTGTGCATAAAACATCTTGCCCATATAACCTGCGCCGGAACGGGGACTGCCGCAATGGCTGTGACCTGCAACTCTGTCTGCACCGAATTTTAAGATAACGCCTCCGTGCTGGATTGTATCGTTTCCGTAATAGAGCTTTGCACCGACTGCACCGACATCCTCACGCTGAGCATACATAAGCATTTCCTCAATCCAATTATGGCTGATTACCTGCGTGTCGTTATTCAAGAACAAAAGATAATCTCCGGTTGCCTGTGATACGGCATAGTTGTTTATCGCTGAATAGTTGAACGGCTTGTCATATTTTAATATCTTAACATTTTCAAGCTTTTCGAGTTCATTATAATAAGCAAACAATTTTTCATCCGTGCTCTGATTGTCAACAATAACCAGCTCGTAGTTATTATATGTCGAAAGGTTAAGAATTGACTCAACGCAACGGGAAAGGTCGTTTATATGGTTCTTGTTGGCAATTATAATCGAAACCTTGGGCGTATCCTTGATTTCAAAATGTATACGGTAAATTGTCGGGTGTACGGGAGAACTTGTTACAATAGTGTTATATCCCTTACTCTCAAGGAAATCATGTACCGCCGCCTTACCGGCTTCAATGGCATAGGTCTTAGAATTTATATCCATTGCGACGGAATTTTTATGTGAACGCCAAAAATAAAGGAGCTTCGGAACATGTACGACCTTGCTTGCCGCATCCGTAAGGCGAAGAATAAGGTCATGGTCTTGGCTGCCGTCGTATTTGCTTCTGAAAACGCCGACCTTGTCCAAAAGCGAAGCCTTGAATACCGAAAAATGGCAAATATAGTTGTTCGCAAGAAGATTGTCTATCGCAAAGTCGGGTTTGAAATGATATGTGACAATGTCGTTGAGATCCTCTCCGACAAAAGTTACCTCATCGGTATAAACATACTCTGCACCCTGCTCGCATATAGCTTTCATAACCTCAAACAATGCGGAGGGATGAAGCACGTCGTCGTGGTCAAAAAGAGCGATATACTCTCCGCTTGCCATCTTAATACAAACATTGGTATTTTCCGAAATACCCTCGTTCTTTTCAAGCTTTTTATAAACAATTCTGCTGTCGTCCTTTGCAAGACTTTGGCAATACTCGCCGACAAAAGCGTGTTCGTCGTCGCTGCCGTCCGCAAGACAAAGTTCCCAATTTTTATAGGTCTGATCTGTAACAGACTTTATCATTTCAACAAGGAATTGCTTGGGTGTGTTGTACAGCGGAACTAAAATACTGATTTTGATTTTTTGCGGAAATTCATACGCTTCTTCACGCTTTCTGCGTTCGGGAGTTATTGTATGAAGGAACTCTGCGTTTTTGATTTTCACGGGCTTACAAAGGCGATATTTGACAATTGCCTCCTTGTATCCATGTCGCAAAAAGCACTTCAAGAACACAAAAATCGCCATAAGGCTTTGATTTCTTGAGATTAAGTTTTTAAACATCTGTGTGAATTTTCTCATCGGCGACATCAAACGCCAATAGAAGCTGTTTCTTATCTCAATATTAGCATTATTTGCGGCGTCACGCTCGAGTGTGAGCCTGTTAACCGTATCGGAATATTTAGCTATAGCTTTATTGAGCCTGTCAATTTCCGCCTGCTTTTGATCAAGCACAATTTTAAGCCTATTGTTTTCGGACTGCTCGTTTGAAATCTCGTCCGTATTAGGCTTAACGTTTTTTTCTTCCATAAATCATCCACCTATTTCAAGTTTGACTATTGGGTAGTATAGCATAACCACCCGTTCAAGTCAAATAAATCAAGCCTTACAAAATGCTAAATCCCGTTCAGATAAGCTTGTTCTGTACGGGATTTTATATGTTTTCATTTAATCAACATAAACGTCGATAATATTTTCATCCGAACGAAGTGTTGAAACAATCAAATCAAGCGACTCCTCGCTCTTCGGGAAAACAATTATCTTAATTGTCGAGGTTTCCTTCTTCTTTGAACGCTTCATATCGCTCTCGTCAAGAATTTCCATTGAATGAATAGATGCGCCTGCACGTTTAACAAGCTTTGAAATCTCCGGAACCTTTTGAGCAAGATGCTTAACCTCAACATAGATAACCTTGCCCGCCTTACCTTTGACAACAACCTTTTTAAGACTGTTAAGCGTAACGTATATGATAATGGTCGCTGCAATAGCACCGCTGTAAAAGCCTGTTCCTACGGCAATACCTACACACGACACAGCCCAAAGGCTCGCCGCCGTGGTAAGACCCTTAACGGAAAAGCCCTCACGCAAAATAGTACCTGCACCGAGGAAGCCGACGCCGCTTACAACCTGTGCACTCATACGGCTGAGGTCAATCTCGCCCTCAATGTGCTTGGAAATATATATAGCGGTCATCATAATAAGTGCCGAACCTACCGAAACCAATATATGTGTTCTGAAGCCTGCGGGACGGTGCGAATGTTCTCTCTCGAAACCTATTATACCGCCCAATATAACTGCCGTGATAAGTCTGCATATCCAAGAAACCACGTCAACCCATGATTCTCCTATGCCAAACATATTTACCGCCTCAGTTACCCACTGCATTTTTTATCACACTCTTTCTAAATTTTCTTAATTTTGGATGCAAACGCCACAACTAAAGTCCAAAGCGTTTCAAATAAAAGTATCTGCACAGCACCCGCCTGTGACAGTCCCGAAAGGAAAGAAAACATTGCCATAAGAATAACGCTTATTCCTACGCCGATGTATTGCAAAATATTGATTATCCTCCTGCGCTCCTGTAATTTAAGCGCCGAGGTAAACGAATGAAGGAACGAGTTAACGCTTCCGTTATGCAAAACTCTGCACGGCTCGTTTACAGCCTGCTTTTCGCTCATTTCCTTATACATAAGTCCGGCAACGGGGCTTATGACCTTTATAAAGCTCCTCGGGAGTCCGAAATACTGCTCAACAAGCTCCTCGGATATGTTTGAATCCGTTGTGCGAACAAGAATGCTGACGCCTGCCCTTTCAAGCTCACGCATATATACGGCGGTCTGTTCATCGGCAGAATAGCCCACAACAAACATAGCGGCAACCTTGCCCTCAACCGCAAGATAAACAACCTGTCTGCCCGAACGGGTAAACACGCTTTCCTCTTCCTTGGATTGAACCTCTACATTGTGCTTTACAAGTAAATCTCTGTTGCCTACAAGCACCCTGTAATTATATATCCAGCCCGAGCAGCCGAGCCGTTCCTCATACGCAAGCGATTCCACATTCGGAAGCATCTCACGCTTTGAAAGAATTATGGAATCAAAAACATCGCTCAAAGCACCCTCCGACTGGATAACAACCGCAGCCGTATAAAGGATTGCTTCGTCAATTCTCATTGAATTGAACATTTTGATTCCGTACACATTAGCATCGCCGCCGCTGAAAATATCTCTCGCATCCAGCACCGCAGCGTTGGCGTCAAGCGTGTCCTCAACCGCTTCGTAGCCGGAAATCAATCCGTTCTCGGCGTTGAGCTTTTTGTTGACGCCTCTAAGAACCGACGCACAAGCAACAACACTTGCGGCAGGCATAGCCATAAGGAATACTCCCGTAAACGAAGTAACGCCGACAAAGGCATTTTTGTTGATTACAGCCGAAATTATACCGACTATAATACCGGCGGCCAATGCCGCAGGAACAATTACGTTAAAACTGTCCGCCGTCGGGTCAACCGCACGGGACATTTCAACAAATTTATACGGGAAATTAACCTTTGCACAATAGCGAATGTCGGGGTCCTTAATCATAAGGCCCCTGCCGACCTCAAATGCAATTCCGTCGTCGTCAATTTTCTTAACCGCATAAGCATTTTTCTGCTCACGGTTTATAAGTATAAAGTTATCAATATCGTTGTTTGTTGTTATATAATCACCGATATTTATCAAAAGCACGGGGAACAACGCCACCGCAGAATAAATATGCGTGCCGCTTAAAACAAGGTCGCCGAAGCCGAGTGATACGACGCACTGAATAATGCCTGTCAACAGAGAAGCCGTCAAAGCAGTATTCTTGTTAAAGCGTTTTTCTTTAAGATTTTCAATGCAATCGGCTATTGATTTATAGTTTACCGCACCGACCGCAACGAGAACAATCAAATTGCCTACAGAATAGACAAACGGGCTGTCGGAGAACAATGCGAAGCTTCCTAAGAATGATGTAATTGCCGAGCAAGCGAATAACAAGGCAAGAGCCAACGAGCAAACGATAATTTTACGCTTTCCGTAGGAACGCTCCTTCATATAAATTTCATATACTGCCTTAGCGTCCTTAGGTCCGAAGAACTCACGTGCAACGCTTACCGTTCTCGGCTTACGCTTTTTGCGTTTTTCTTTTACGGGAGCTTCCTCAATATCGGAAATTTCCGCTTCCTCGCCGTCTGCGGCTTTCTCCTCGGGAAGAACTACGGCTTTCGTCTTTTCGTTATCGTAATTTTCTTCGTCTTTCTGCTCTGACGCATCAGAATAAACATCATCGTCGTCAACCTCAATGTTCGGGAAGAGCCTGAACTTGCTCGCCTTATCCCTACGGATTTTGCGAAGCTTTTCCTCCTCCTCTGCCTCGTTGACGATATTTACCTCTTCCTGCTCGTTAAAGCCGTCCAGGACAATCTGATTTTCGTCCTCGGGGAACGCATTTGATTTTAATGTGCCCGATTGAGCCTCCATTTCAAGCCTTTGCTGTGCGTCATACTCGTCTGACGCATCAACAAGTATAGGAATAGGCGACAGTCCGTCGGTAGAAGTCTTTTCAAGCGATGATTTTTTAACAACAACGCCGTGTTTTTCAATCGTTTTTGCAGGCAAATCCTTGAGCAAATCTCTGTGATCCTGCGTTTTTTCAATATCAAGCGTCGGCTTATTCAAAAAGCGTTCACGGTACGGATCGGTTTCCATACCGCCCTTTTTAGCCGTGTTGCCCGTTCTGATTATTTTATTTTCTCCGATATGGTGGTTTATATTTTCATTTCTTACAGCCCTTGCTTCAACCTCATTGAAAACCCTTGTCTTTTCAATGCTTATCTGACCGGGAATTTCTTTTTCGGCTTTAGACTCTTCATTCTCAACTGTTTCCTCGTCAATTGAGGGGGCTTCGTTTTCCTCAGCCGAACTTATCAACGGCTCAATTTCAGGCTCTTTTTCTTCAAATTCTTTCAAAAGAGACTCTGTGCTCTCGTTTTCAATTCGTGTTTTTATCGCACCCGTCTCAATCGAATTTTTCATTGCAAATTCCTTGAGACCGAGTGTCGAAGTCTTTTCGATTTTTCTGTTTTCTTTAGCTTTATCAACGGTTTTTTCTTCCTGCACGGGAGCTTTCTCCTCAACAGGCTCAACCTTTTCTTGTGCTTTATCAGATGTTTCTGTACCGTTATCAACAGGGGTGTCGTTACTTTCTTTGTTTTCAACAGTATCATCTGCGAGCAATGCGTCAATTTCGTCAAGCGACCAAAGCCTTTCGGGTGCTGTTTGCTCCCCTGTCAGCTGCTTAACGTCATTCAAAATCGAATCAATCGACATATCATTAAACAAATCGTTTTTAGACATTTTAACACCCCTAATCTAATAGATTTATCTTCCGCAAGATACCTCGTACATCAAAATACCCGCCGCAACAGATGCGTTGAGTGAATTTATATTGCCTTTCATCGGCAAAGAAACGATAGCGTCGCACTTTTGCCTTATAAGCTTGCCTATGCCCTTGCCCTCGGAACCTATAACAAGCACGACTGCACCCGAAAAATCGGTTTTCTTATAATCTGTACCGTCCATATCGGCACCGTAAACCCAGCAGCCCTTTTCCTTTAGCTCGTCAATCGTTGAAGCGAGGTTAGATACCCTCGCAACCCTCATATATTCGAGCGCACCTGCCGAAGTCTTGCCGACTGTAAAGTTGAGCGACGCACTGCGCCTTTTCGGAATGATTACGCCGTGCACGCCGGCACACTCGGCTGTTCTGATAATCGCACCGAGGTTGTGCGGATCCTCTATTTCGTCACAAACAACAATAAACGGTGCTTCGCCCTTTTCCTCGGCATAAGCGAAAATATCCTCAACGCTTGCATATTCGTGAGCCGCAACATAAGCCGCAACACCCTGATGATTTGCTCCGCCGCACATAAAATCGAGCTTCTTCGAGTCAACCTCTTTAACAACCGCACCCTTTTCCTTTGCCATAGAAGCAAGTCTTGAAAGTGCAGGATTGTTATTGTTTCTAATAAGAATAAGCGTGTCGATTTCCCTGTCGGATTTCAACGCTTCCGTTACAGCATTTCTGCCGATAAGCAAATCGGGCTTTTTATCGTCGTCTCTTATCATATATCTCTCCGTGTAAAATATAGCTAATCCATTTTATTAGAGTATTATACCACATACTGATAGTGCTTTACAATAGGAATTTTACTATATTTTGTGTGTAAACCGCCTGCTTTTAGGACATAAAATACAAAAACGCACCCCGACGGACGTGTCGAAGTGCGTTGTATCAGACAAAATTATTTGCTTGCCTGCTTTGAGTATTTTTTAAGATAAATAAATCTCATAAGTCTTGTTTCAATGGGATTTATGGGCTTAGCCGTACCGAAGAGGTCAGCGCCGACCTGAGTCTTACAGCCCTTTTCCATTACGTGCTCAACCGCAGTTGCGTCATATTCACTGCCTGCAACGCAAAGAGCACCGTTGTTGTCAAGCACAACCGTATTTCTGCCCTTGAGAGCTTTAACAACCTTTTTTGCTGATTTAAGAGTGCTGTTCGGGTTGAAAAATGCGTGTCTTACGGTTGCACCGCAAAGCTGTGCGAAGTCGTCAAGCAACGGCTTCATAGTCTTGCCCTTTGCCGAAACAGCCATAACCTCAGGAGAGGTGTTGTGAATGATATAATTTACGTCCTTGCGTTTCTTATAAATCATTCTGTGAAGTTCTGCCGAATTCGGGTAATCGTTACCTGCTACAAGCTCGCCCGTCTTGATGTCGATTCTTGTGATTTTACCCTCGCCGTTTACAGAGGTAATATTGAATACGCTGCCGTCTCTCTCACTGTTGCAAACGTCATATCTTACTGCTTTTGCTATCTTTGCATCCGCATATTTCTCGCCGATATAATCAGCAATCGAGCTGAGATTTTCAGCAACCTTACCTGTAACCTCATTGTATTTTTTACGAAGGCAGTCCTCACATATAACCTCAAGCTCTGAAGCTACTCTTGATGCCTCGTCATAGTCAACGCCCATGCAAAGTGCGCCGTGATGAGCCATAAGCACAGCCTTTGAGTCGGTTCTCTTGATCGCCGCAATAACGCCCTCACGAAGCTTGCCCGTGCCGGGAAGTCCGTAGGATGCAAGCGGAACGTCGTTTCCGACTACCTCTGCACTCTTCTTTGACACGCTGTTGATGTCAAAACCTAAAGCACCGATAACAGATGCTTCCTTTTGATGTGTATGAATTACGAAATTGACATCGGGACGAAGCTTATATGCCGCTGCGTGAATTCCTTTTTCCGATGAGGGCTTAATGTCGCCTTCATAGGAGCAGTCCTCGATATTTACAAGCACGATTTCGTCGGGAGTAAGATTTTCATAAGCTCTGCCCGAGGGTGTGATAACGAACTGTGTATCCGATACACGGCACGAAATATTACCCCAGGTACGAACTATAATGCCCTCTGCGAGCAATTCTTTACCTGCTCTGATGACAAGCTCTTTTGCTTCTAAAATGTTCATTTATTTCACCTCGTCAAAGAGAATGTGGGGCGGGCGGTCAGGCTGCCCGCCCCTATTTGTGCTTTAATAAGCCGTTAAATATCAGTCTTCGGGCTTAACTGCTACGTTTTCAAATACCTTGTCGAAGCAAGCAAGAGCCTGATCGATCATCTTAGGTGTATAAGCAGCAGAAGTGTAAAGACGTGAGCCTGCGAGTGTTACGAGGCCTTCTGCCATATAAGCTGCGCCCATGTGCTGCATCTCTTTCTTACGAACAGATGTTGCATTGAGTACGCCCGGAATTGTCCACGGCTTTGACCAGTCGATTGAATAGTGCATTGTACCGACTGTCTCAAGGTGGCAGATTGAACCTTCGTTCCAGCATACGAACGGAAGACCGTGCTTTTTAACAAGTTCTTTAAGACCGTTTGTAAGTCTGTCGCCCATCTGACCTGCCTTCTGGCAAGCGTTTGTTCTGTCGATTTCCTCAAGAGTATAGTAGCCTGCGCAGCATGAAAGCGGGTTAGCTGTCATTGTACCGCCTGTAAATGCCTTCTTAACTTTCTCGCCCGAGTCATCAAGACCTGAGCCGAGGTGCTTCATGTATTCTTTCTTACCGCCTACGCCGCCTGCGCCCGGATAGCCGCCTGCGATAACCTTACCGAAGATTGTAAGGTCAGGAGATACTCCGAAGAAGCCCTGAGCACCTGCCATACCGATACGGAAGCCTGTAACAACCTCATCGAATACAAGGAGTGCGCCATACTTACGGCAAAGTCTTTCAACGCCCTTGTTGAACTCATAGTCAAGCGGGGTTGTACCGCTTTCGGGGCCTACCGGCTCGATGTAAACAGCAGCTGTGCCGCCACGGAACTGATTGAGCCAAAGCTTTCTTTCAAGATCCTCAAGATCGCCGGGGAAGAACTCCTGCATGTGTCTGAAGATGTAAAGCGGAACGCCGCTTGCCTGTGTGAACTTTGAACCGGGAATACGGATACCGTAACCCATCTGATCCGACCAGCCGTGATAAGCGCCGCCCATTTTAATAATGTTCTTCTTGCCTGTTGCAAGACGAGCGATACGAGCAGCTGTCATACAAGCCTCTGTACCTGAGCCCTGCATACGGAACATATCAACCGTTTCAACCGAATCGGAAATCTTTTTAGCAAGCTTATATTCAAACTCGTGGAAAAGGCCTGTTGAAGGACCGCATGTGTTAAGAAGGTCGATAACCTGCTCACGAACAGCCTTCGGATTTGAGCCGAGAACTGTCGGGCCGCCTGCCTGAAGGAAGTCAAAATATTTGTTTCCGTCAATATCATAGAGATATGCGCCCTCTGCCTTTGTGAAAACAAGCGGGAAGGGATAGTTGAATGCAAGGTTGTGCTGAACTCCGCCCGGAATTACAGACTTAGCTTCCTCGATCATCTCTTTAGACTTCTTGCACTTCTTGCCATAGTACTCTTCTTCATAATTCTTAAGAGTATCGGGCTTGATTGTGTAAATCGGCTTTTTGATAAGCTCGTCAAGCTCTCTGTTTATGGCTTTTGCATCATGGTATTCTGAAATTGCAAATCTTGTGTCCATTGGTATTTCCTCCGTCTCTTTTTTGTATTCACTCATAAAGTGAATTACTATTCACCTCAATTATAGCACTTATAAATCAAATGTCAAATGTTTTTGAAAAATTTTTTGTAAATCTTTGATAGGCTTTAGTTAATTTTTGTCTATCAGCTTTATTTGATAGATGATTTTTAACTACATATATGCAAACGCACACAATATATATGTTATAAGGCTGTCAAACCGCAAGATATGTCAGCGTTACAATTTTTTCGGTGAATATATGGGCAAAAACACAACAAACGTGAAAAAATCGGGCAAAGGATAGCCCTTGCCCGACAGTTTCTGCTTAATGTGTTTATTTTATTGACGAAGCTGTGATTATATCTCCGCTTGCTTCTACGGGAACGTTGAATGTTACGCTGTCGCCGACATTGAGTGTTACTACCCTTTCGGCATCCTTAACGCCAAGCTTATAGAATGTGTTACCCGTATTGAGCTTGATATAGAAGTAGGTTTCGCCGCCTGTAACGACCGAACGGATTTCCGTTACCGTGCCGCTGACCTCTTTTGTTTCGGGCTGAGCCTGAGTTTGGTCATTTTCGCCGATTTCGTCAATGTTAATATCAAGGTTTATACCGTTCTTTTTAAGGTTGTCGGCATAATTCTCGGTGCACTCCGTAAGCGTTGAGCCGATACCTACCACCGTTGACTGCTTAACGTTTACCATTGCATACATTTTAACAAGCTCACTCGAGTCCTTAAGAGCCATAAAGTATGTCGGCTCGCCGCTGATGTTGAGGAGCAATGGGAAAGTCGCCGTATATGAATATTGCTGAACAGCACCCTGCGCCGAGGTCTGTGCCGTGTTTTCAAGAGCACCCGATATCGGATAATACTTTGTCTCCTTTGTACGCTGATTGAGAAGCACGAAGCCGATAATCGACTGGTCGGAGCTTATCGAGGTAACACCCGTGTACATATATACGTCGTCGTTGAGCGCAAGGTAGTTGTAGCCGGAGCTTGTAACCTTAACGCCCTCCTGACCTATCAAGGAGTTGATAAAGCCGTGTGAAAGCTTACCGTAATAATTGTACTGTTCGTTGAGTATAGTTGCAGAGTAAATCCTGTCTATCCACTGCCATTCGTCGTCTGTAACAAACGAATCGGTGGGAAGCTTTGTTTTTCCGTTTGTGCTTGTTGAAATTATATGACTTGTACCGTCGATTGAGTTTACAACAACAGCACCGATAACATCCGTTCCGCCGAAAAGACCGATCGTCTTATCAAGAATCGGAACTATCCAATAAGGCTGACCGCTTTCATCAATCTCAAAGCTCGGAGTACCAAACATATATGTCGGATATTCGAAGCGAAGATGTCTCAAAAGGTATCTGTTGAAATGCTCTGCCGGAGAATATTTCATACCGCTTTCAAGACGAACAATCTCACTCTTTTGAGTGGTCATATCTACTATTATATATGCGGGAAGTCCTTCTCTTGTATTTTTAAGCCACTTGAAAATATCACCGTAGTCAAGTGAGGTAACACGGACGGGAGTGCCCTTATAGTTTATCTGTGTGGAATAATTCGAAACGATAAACTGCGAAACCATATCGGAAAGGTCGCCGAGTGTTCTGACCGCAAGATTGTTAGCCGAGGTTGCGTCAAGCGTGGGAACTGCCGAGAAATCGATTTCAGCGATATCCTCCGTAAAGTCACCCTCCTCAACCGTCAAAAGGTGCGAATACGCATTTGCCCTGAAAAGCTGTGCGCCTACAACAAAGCCGACAAGGCATACGACAGCCAAGACCGCCATAATAATTCCCGGTACGGTTGAATGCTTCTTTACATAGGACTGATATTCGGGATGAATCGCAACCTTGCATGAAAGCACGGTAAGTCCGATATAAATAAGGCAGATGAATGCGATGTACATATACAATTCGATTGCCTTAAAATTAAGTGCAGGAATCATAAAGTAATACGTAACAGCTGCAAAAATTGCCGTAAGAATAAGATTTATAATAATCTTCTTCTTTGCATTTCTCGGCGGAATATAGACGTCCGAAACAGGGATATTGCTATTCCCGTCGTCGTCCTTGCCGTGAGTAAAATCTACATTGATTGGCTCCATAGTCTAATCTCCTTTTTAATAAGTAGGTTTAGTATATATCATTATCGGCGTTTTTGCAACTTTTTATATTACAATTCCGCCGTTAACGGAAATAACCTGTCCCGTTATATAGCTTGCCTTTTCCGAACATAAAAAAGCGACGGTATTTGCGACGTCCTCCACGCTTCCGAGCCTTGAAAGCGGTATTTCCTCTCTCAACGCTTCCTTATCCGCTTCGGAAAAGTTTGACATCATATCGGTTTCGATAACTCCCGGAGAGACCGCATTCACGCAAATCCCCGAAAGGCCCGTTTCCTTTGCGAGTGCCTTCGTCATTCCGATAAGCCCTGCCTTCGCTGCCGAATAATGCACCTCGCATGAGCCGCCCGTTTCGCCCCACATAGACGTTATATTGATTATTATGCCCGACTTTTCATTTATCATAGACGGCAGGACTGCTCTTGTGAAATAAAACGCACCCGACAGGTCAACGCCTATCATTCTGCTCCAATCCTCATCGGTAATATCGGTAAACAGCTTTTGCTGCGCTATTCCTGCGTTGTTTACGAGAACATCAACGGTTTTTCTGTCCTTTAGCACAGCCCTTACGACAGCATTTACGCTTTCAGAGTCGGAAACGTCACATTTATAAGCCTTAACATTGGGATATAATTCGCTTTCGAGCTCCTTCGCAAGCTTTTCCGAGGAATTATAGACAGCGGCGACGAAAAAACCGTCCTCGACGAGCCTTTTTGCGATTGCTTTTCCTATTCCTCTTGCAGCACCCGTTACTATTGCTGTTTTTTGCATTTTTGCATCACCTTTACTATTGTAACATATAATCCGCCGCAATAACAGCCCTTTTATTAGCAGATTTTTCGGAAATTTTCAGGTTTTTGATAACTTATTAACAATTTTTTATCTTTTTAGGGTGTATATTTATTGACTTAGACGGCATATTTTGTTATGATTATAACAAGCATTTATACCATTTTAATTATGTAGGAGGAATTATTTTGACTGATTCAAGAACGATGGCATATATAAATATGTATGCGGTACTCGGAACACTCGAAAATCTCTGTGAGCTTGACAGTAAGGCTAAAGAGCTTATTTCCGGAATGAAGAAGCCTGTTTCAATCGGATTTACCGTTACCGACGGCCCGAGCGCAACAATCACTTTTTCATCAAAGGGCTGTCGCATGGAGGATGGCTTAAAGGATTGTGACATTAAAATCCCGTTTTCATCCTGCGAGAAATTCAACGGAATGATTGACGGAACTGTTGCTCCCGTACCCGTAAAGGGCTTTACAAAAATCGGCTTTCTGTTAAAGACCTTCGTTGCTCTCACAGACAGACTTGCTGAGCTTATGCGTCCGACAGAAGAAATGCTCAAGGACAGAGAAACCTTTATTCTCTCGACTCAGCTTACATTCTACACAATCTGTGTTGCAATGGCTCAAATCGCCAACCAAGATCCGATCGGTCAGGCATCCGCCTCTTATATGGTTGACGGTGACATTTTAATCGGCATCAAGAACGGACCTGCAAGCACCATCCGTGTTAAAGACCATCACCTTGTTGCTATAAAGAAGGCTCCTGAAAATCCGAGAGCAATCATGACCTTTGCGGACTACGACCTTGCAAGCGACCTCTTCAACGGCAGAGTTAACGCTCTTGAGGAGCTTGGCAGAGGCACAGTTGAAATCAAGGGTATGGCTTCAATGGTTGACAATATGAACAGACTCCTTGACAGAGTCGCTTTGTACTTAGCATAAGGAGGAAAAACAGATGAGTAAATTTCCTGAATACAAACATGACAAAGGCCGTGAGTACTTTGACAGAGCTCTCAAGGTAATTCCGGCAGGTATATACGGACACCTCGGCCCCTCAGAGGGTCTTTGGATTCCGATAAACAAGTGGCCCTTCTTCTCGGAAAAGGCTCAAGGCTCATATTTCTGGGACGTTGACGGCAACAAGTATATTGACTATATGTGCGCTTACGGTCCTAACGTTTTGGGCTACAACGACCCCGATGTTGACGCTGCCGCTATGAAGCAGCTCAAAAAGGGCAACTGCACAACCTCTCCCGGCAAGGTAATGGTTGAGTGTGCGGAAAACCTTGTTGACACAGTAGCTTCTGCCGACTGGGCATTCTTTTGCAAGAACGGCTCGGACACAACAACGCTTGCTGTTATGAGTGCAAGAGCACATACACATAAGAAAAAGATGATTTTCCTCAAGGGCTATTATCACGGCGACTTCCAGTGGGCACAGAAAATCGACTATCCCGGTATTCTTCCCGAAGAGGTTGCAAACAACGTAGTTGTTCCGTGGTTTGACTTGAATGCTCTTGACGAGGTTTGGGACAGATATGACGGCGACGTTGCAGGTATTATCGCTCAGCCCTATGACCACGGCAACTTCAAGGATAACGAGGTTGCAAACAAGGAGTATTGGACCTCAGTTCGTAAATGGTGCGACGACCACGGCGTAGTTCTTATCTTCGACGATGTTCGCACAGGTTTCCGTCTTGACCTTGCGGGAAGCGACCACTATTACGGCATTAAGGCAGACCTTATATGCTTCTGTAAAGCTCTTGCAAACGGCTACAATATGTCGGCTCTTTGCGGCGGCGAGCACATGAAGGCTACTGTTTCGGGTATGACATACACAGGTTCTTATTGGATGAGCGCCGTTCCGTTTGCGGCTTCAATCGCTTGTATCAATAAGATGAAAAAGCTCGACACCCCCACCCTCTTCCGCAAGCTCGGAACAGAGCTTACAGACGGCTTAAAGGCTGCGGCTGCTAACAACGGCTTCGACCTTAAAGTATCAGGTGAGCCTGCATTGTTCTATTTGAGAATAGCAAACGATGATAGCCTTATGCTTCATCAGGAATGGGTTGCTGAATGTGTATCGAGAGGTCTTTTCCTCGCTTCGCACCACAACCATTTCATCAATGCTTCTCTTACAGAGGACGACATCAAGGTTTCTATCGACATTGCAGAAGACGCATTCAATGTTGTTCGTAAGAACCACCCCGAACTTTTCTAATTTAGGATTCAGACGGGCGGTACTTTTCCGCCCGTGATATAAAAAGGAGGCAATTCTATGGCTAATTTATCCAAAAAGGAATGGTTAGCACTCGAAAATAAGGCTTATGAGCTTCGTAAACTTTGCTTGCAGACAACAATGTGGGCAGGAAGCGGACATATCGGCGGCGGCTTGAGTGTAATGGATTTACTTACCGTTCTTTATCACAAGTATCTCAACATTAAGGTTGAGGACCCTCATTGGGAGGACAGAGACCGCTTTATCCTCAGTAAGGGACACGCAGGCATCGCTTACGCTCCCGTTCTTTGCGAAAAGGGCTTCAACGATCCCGAGCAGCTTAAAACCTTTAACCTTTCAGGCTCAAAGATGGGTATTCATCTTGACTCAAACAAGGTTGACGGCGTTGACGCTTCAACAGGCTCACTCGGTCACGGTGTTTCCATTGCGGCAGGTACAGCTCTTGCGGCAAGACTTATGAATAAGGACTATCTCACATACGTTGCAACAGGCGACGGCGAGCTTGGCGAAGGCTCAAACTGGGAAGGCTTTATGACAATTAACCACTATCAGCTTTCAAACTGCATCGTATTCATCGACCGTAACCATTGTATGATCGACGGTCCGACAGAGGAAGTTATGAAGCTTGAACCGCTTGCAGACAAGATGATTGCTTTCGGCTTTAACACAATTTGTGTTGACGGCAACAACATCGGCGAGCTTTGCGACGCTATCGACGTAGCTATCGCAAGAAGCAAGGAAAAATGTGCTCCCACCTGTATTCTTATGGACACTCAGAAGGGCGCAGGAATCAAGTCTATCGCAGGCGACTATCATTGTCACTATATGGCTATTGATGATGAGCTCTTTGCAAAATACAGTAAAGAGCTTGAGGAAGACTTCAAAGCAAGATGCGACAGAGCTAATAAGGAGGGCAAATAATTATGGCAGGCGGATTTGTATATAATGCTATCGACCAGACAGAGGTTGCTACCGCTGAAATTTACGGTAAAGCGATTTCTGATATAATGCAGAAAGACCCCAGGGTTTGCGCTATCACAGCTGACCTTGCAAAATCTACAAAATTGGGCGACGTTCTTAAAACTTGCCCCGAAAGAGTTATCAACGTAGGTATTGCGGAGCAGGATATGTTCGGCGTAGGCGCAGGTATGGCAAGAGCAGGTATGATTCCTTTCATCTCCGGCTTCTCGGCATTTACCTCAATGCGTGCTTGCGATCAGCTTCACACAGATATTTGCTATCAGAACGTAAATGCAAAAATCATTGCTACACACGCAGGTACCTCCTTCGGTCAGGCAGGCTCCACTCACCATGCTATCGTTGACCTTGCTATCACAAGAGCAATGCCTAACCTTACTGTTATCGTTCCCGCAGACGGACTTGAAACAGCTAACGCTGTAAACGCTGCTTATGATAACTACGGTCCTTATTACATCCGTATCAACCGTGGCTTTGACCGTGTTCTCTATGACAATATGGACTACGGCTTCGAGGTTGGTAAGGCAGTTGAAATTCATCCCGGTACCGATATTACGGTTATCGCTTGCGGCTCTTGTGTATTCCAGGCTAAGCAGGCTGCTGAATTCCTTGAGAACGCAGAGGGCTTGAAGGTTCGTGTACTCAATATGCACACAATTAAGCCTATCGACAAAGAAGCTATTCTCAAGGCTGTTATGGATACAAGAAGAATTATCACTGTTGAGGATCACTCGGTTATCGGCGGTCTCGGCTCGGCTGTTGCTGAGGTTATGGCTGAAGCAGGTAAGGGCTGTGCATTCAAGAGACTCGGTCATCAGGATAAATTCGCTCCCATCGGTCTCCACGAGGACATTATGTCCGCTGTCGGCATTGACGCAAACGGCATTATCGCTGCTGTTCGTGAGGTTATGAAGGCTGACTTCGAAGAGGACGACAACTGGGACGACGATGTATAAGAAATACATTTGAGATTGATTATATATCGGAAAGTGAGTTGATTAAATGCATACAAAAGAAGAGCTTTATGCCAATAAAATATTTTTCAATGCCGCATTGCCTCTTATCAAGGTAATTGCGCAGGATGTTCCGTCGCTTAAAAAGCAGTACGAAAAGGTGCACGCCGTTATTCAGGTCAGCGCACTTGATCCGGAGGCTGAAGGCGGAAAAATCGGAATGCATTATGTTATAAACGGACCTGATGATTGGCTTATTCATCTTAATAAGGTTGATCCCAAGCCCCACGTTGAGCTTGAATTCAAGTCTGTTGAAGCAATGAACGCATTCTTTAAGGGCAAGATTTCGCCCGCTACTCTCCCGAAAATGAGAGGTATCGCAAAGCATTTCGGCGCTTTCAAGGCGTTCTTGATGACGCTTCTTAAAATGTCGAGCGTGCTTTCTGCAACCACACCTCCCGAAAAGGAAGAGGATAAGCAGCTTATGGTTAAATGTATGTTCTATCTTCTTTCAAGCGGTATCAGCCAGCTTAACAAGATGGGACACGACGAAATTCACAACTGGGCGCTCAAATCTCCCGACCGTGTTTATGCACTTGCAGTTGACGGTCATCCCGAGGTTTCGGCATTCATCAGAATTAAAGCCGGCAAGTCAAGAGCAGGCAGAGGCGAATACAAACGTGCAATGCCGTTCTTCACACTTCGCTTTGACACACTTGATGCAGCTCTCGGTACACTTCTCGGAATTGACGATATGCTCACGGCAGTTAAGCAGGGACATATCATCATGGACGGTGCTCCCGAGTTCGGCGGTCAGTTCGGCGGCTTTATGCTCGCTGTCGGCGACCTTGCAAAATAACTTATACCTACAAAAAGAACCTATCCGCAAGGATAGGTTCTTTTCTTGTCCTTAGTATTTTTCAAATCAAGCACATCGACCACATAACACTTTATGGCAAGTTAAATTTAATTTATTCTTTAATCAGTCACTGTGTTTAACAAACATATAAAACTTACACCTTTGTTTTAAGTAGACTATCTGTGTCATCTTCATCGCTTGAATTGTTCAACGGATAGTTATTTAGCTCATAAAATGCTATTAGTTTACATTTGCCTTTGCAATTATTAATCACTTCATTTTCAACTTGTTAATTATAAAATCTCTCAAGAAAGATAATGCAACAATAATTATTGGTATTGCGACCATAATTATTGTTATTTTTGAGCTACCAATCAATGAACATGCTTTAGCAAAACTATATATTACTATTTCTGAAATGACTAATATTAAAATCAAACAAATAGTAGTGATTGTATAGAACCGTTTTTTATTCATATCCATCTGTGCCTCTATATATTTATTTAAAGGGTATATTTACTATATGGGCCATACACATCCCCAGTGCTCGGTCGAAATGTCCAATCTAAGCGCGCTTGTACAGAGCCATTATTTTGGACATGAGTATAGCCAACACAGTCTACATAAGCGCCTGCGCATGCAGCAGCAACCACACTCAGAGCAGTCAGCCCAATTTTTGCAATAACGACAATTTTTCCAACATTAGGAATAACAGTGGCAATAACAGCAGCAAGGGCAGCGGCCGCAATTCCCTGAACCCATGTTATGCGCTTGGTAGTTGAATCATGTAATTTCCAATAATTTTCAGATAACGGTGCTATAACATTTCTATTGCAAGAATTATTCAACGAAACGGCATTTTCAATTTGCGCTATAGGTTCATCATTTAAAAATACCGTTCCAGAAATTTGATTATAATAGAGAATATCTTCGGTATTTAAAGTTAAATTTATTATATGAGTAAATGTTTCTCCGTTAATAGTTTCATCTACATATTGATAATCCATTCCGTCAATTTTTATTATATCCTTTTCAGCAGTATCAGACTTTCTACCTGCCGCCGCTGTACTAAAAGTACAAGTACTTATAATAATCAAAACTAAAAATATACAAATTATTTTTTTCCTCATTATAACTCTCCTTTTAAATTGTTTCCTTTTGATATATGTTTTTATTCTGAAAATGTGCAAATTTTTAAATCACTTAAAAGTCATCTCCCCCTTTTCGACTTTCTGTTCTTATTAAAGTCTTTATTCCCCCCCTCTTGAAAATTTCATCATATCAGAGCATACCTCATCATTTTGAATTTTATCATTAGTTAATTCTTATTCACGCACACTTTAATCCGTACGAATCACCCGTAATTATTCATTATTCAATTTTCATCTTGCCCAAAGGGCTCTGCTCCTGCCAATCGGTTTTGACCTCGCCGTTATCCACGAACACAAACAGGCGGCTCTTAACCTGACCGACGGTCGCAAAGCTGTTTTCCGCTTCGTTGTACGCTCTTAAATCGGTCGTTATTTCGACCACCGACATATTCTTGCTGTCGCTCAACACCGTATATGTGCTGTACGCAGGTGCTTTTTCATCTGTCATAAAGCCGTCAAGCTTTGCCTTGATTTCACTATTGAGCTTTTTCAGCTGTTCGTCGTCCGCACCGTGCAGCTTAACCGCCGTCAGCTTATAATCGGTTACGTTCCACACAACCGCCTTTGAAAGCGAAGAATTGTTATAAGCCGTCAATGCAAGCACCGCTGCGAGCTGAATAAATATTATTACCGCAAAAATTTTTAATTTTTTCATTTCGTTTCGCCTCCCGTTTCAACAACGGCAACATATGGCACTTCATCTGCTCCGAAGCTTATCCACACCTGCCATTTACTGTTGTTTTCAGCACCCGAGAGGGTATAAGCAAAGTCGTTTGCCGACGAGCAAAGCTTTTCCGCTTTCATATCGGAGACAAAGCCGTTGCTTCTTACATACTGCTCGGAAATCCATTCCGTCTGCGACGAAAGAGTGTACTCGTTGACATATCTTGTGCCGTCTGCGTGGGTATTTCCGTAATCGTGCTCAAAAGCACTTTCGTAAAACTTCAACGGAGCACCTATCATTTGACCGTTCTCCGAAATAGTGGAAATGCTCACGTTCTCATTGAGCTTCCATTTTCTCGGTGCAAGCTCAACAATTTGCAAAATCAGCAATATCAATACCGCCGCCTGCATAAGCGCAAGCAAAACCCATAAGGTTCGTTTCTGTGTTTTCATAATACCCTCCTTTTTATAAATAAAATCATTTTCCTGCGTCATACTGTCCTGCCGACATACATTCCGCTTTGTTTTCTTCAAGTTTAGTTAATGCATTTTCTCTGTAACGGTCAAATCTCTTTAATGTTTTTATCATTTTCACAACATAGGCTGTTAGTATTGTGCTTGTTGAGAGGAATATCACCCTCGAAAATCCCAAAAATATTCCGCCTATATAAGCCGCCAATTTTCTTGAATTTCCGAACATCCACAAATCCTCAAGGCCAAAGAATTCCTTTGATATCACTCGCAAAAAAATCGCAACCGCAATCGCAATAACATACATTATGACCATCGGTATCAGCTGCTTTGTCGTTTCCTTTTTCCTGTTTTGATAAGAGCGTTCGATATCGGAATACATTTTTATATATCCCGAGCGTGTCATTCTGATTTCCTTGTTAAGAAAGCTCATATCCTCATTATAAAGGTGAACAAGATAATCACGGTTCATTTGCTCGCCTTCGCTAAATGTATTCAGATTATTCTCAAACATATTGATTTTTACTTCGCTTTTATTTTCATTTGCTGTATTTTCAGAGAGTATTTTATTATTTTCTTCCATATCAAGCCCTCCCATTTCAATATACCTTTAATTATTCAAAATGTCAAGCGAAATGCCGTTGTATTAGATAGTAAAAAAGCACTGATATATTTATCAGTGCCTTTTAATAAAAACTTGTCAATTATTTATTTGCTTTTGACTTTTCGCCTGCATTGATAATCAGGTTTGCGCCCGAAAGCACAATCAAGCCTATGAAAATCACAAGCATTATTACCCATGCGGTGCTTAAATTGAAGGTCGATACGCTTGCAACAAACGGTAGAAGCGTTTTCATAAGTGCCGACTCAAAGAAATCGCCGAGGTTGACTGTTCCGCTTACAATCGGAGCCGAAACATAACGGAACGAAATAAACATAGCAATAGTCGATACAAGACCCGCAACCGAAATACCGAAATGAATTTTTGTGTTGTTCGAAGCGATAACCGATACAAATACCGCAAGTGCAATCACGATTGTCAACGCAAAGAAAACGGTGGTTACTATCAGCGGCGTTTTAATGTCCGAAAGATTGGTTAAAAGGTTGGTTAAGCTCGTTTTGTTCTCCGAGGACTCCTGTATAAGCGGCAATATCTTCTTGACAAACATATTTATACCGAGATAGCCGTATGTAGAGCCGTCGTCGTTCTCACTGCCCGAATACTGTGCAAGAAGCTTGAACACGGGAGACTCTATAACATAATAAATAAGGTCGGCGAAATATGCCGCTATCGGCACGCTGATTGCCGCCAAAGCCATCACTACTCTACAGCCGATATCATAACCCGTAGCCTTAACCTTTGCTTTTTTTGCGCTCATAATACATTTCTCCTTTATTTGCCCCACGAAGAATTAAGGGCAACTGTCAAGTTGAATATCTTATTATCCTTTTCAGAATTCTTATCCACACAGAAATAACCCTTACGCATAAACTGGAACACATCGCCTGCTTTTGCATTTTCAAGGCTGCCCTCGATAACGCAATCTTTAAGAACGATAAGTGAATCAGGGTTAAGGTTTTGCTTGAAATCGCCGTTTGTCTCGTCAGACGGATTCGGAACATTGAAAAGTCGGTCATACATATTGACAGTTGCTTTGAAGCAATCATCACGGCTTACCCAATGTATTGTGCCCTTGACCTTTCTGCCGTCGGGTGACTCTCCGCCCTTTGACTCGGGATCATAAGTGCAGTAAATTCTAACAGGATTGCCCTGCTCATCAGTCTCAAAGCGTGTGCACTTTACAAAATATGCACTCTTGAGTCTAACCTCATTGTCGGGATAAAGACGGAAATACTTTTTAACAGGCTCTGCCATAAAGTCGTCTCTCTCAATGAAAAGGTGCTTTGAGAATTTAACCGTTCTTGTGCCCATTTCGGGGTGGTCGGGATGAACGGGAATTTCAATATCCTCGGTCTGCCCGTCGGGATAATTTTCAACGATAAGCTCAATCGGGTCAAGGACTGCCATTGCTCTCGGTGCGGTTGAGTTCAACGCATCACGAACGCAAGCCTCCAAAAGTCCCATATCAACAACCGAATAAGCCTTTGAAACGCCTATCTTGTCGCAAAAATCACGGATAGCAGACGCAGGATAGCCACGTCTCCTCATACCGCTGAGCGTAACCATTCTCGGGTCGTCCCAGCCGTCAACAATCCCCTCGTTTACAAGCGCAAGGCATTTTCTCTTACTTGTAAGGCAATAATTGAGGTTAAGTCTTGCAAACTCAATCTGCCTCGGGGGCTGCTCTATTTCGCACGCTTTAAGGAACCAATCATAAAGCGGTCTGTGGTTTTCAAATTCAAGCGAGCAAAGAGAATGTGTAACGCCCTCTTTTGCGTCCGAAAGCGGATGAGCGAAGTCGTACATAGGATAAACGCACCACTTGTCGCCCGTCTGATGATGAGAAATGTGCGCTATTCTGTAAATAACGGGGTCTCTCATATTTATATTCGGAGAAGCCATATCGATTTTAGCTCTCAAAACTCTTTCGCCGTTTTCGAATTCGCCGTCGGTCATTCTCTTGAACAAATCAAGGTTTTCTTCAACGCTTCTGTCTCTGTAAGGGCTGTTTTTGCCCGCTTCGGTAAGCGTTCCTCTGTATTCTCTGATTTCGTCTGCGCTCAAATCGTCAACATAAGCAAGTCCCTTGTTGATAAGCTTTATCGCACATTCATAAATAAAATCAAAATAGCTTGAAGCGAAAAGACACTTGTTCCACTTGAAGCCGAGCCACTCAATATCCTCTTTGATAGCGTCAACATACTCCATATCCTCTTTCGACGGGTTAGTGTCGTCAAGACGGAGATTGCAAACGCCGTTATACTTTTCACTTGTGCCGAAGTTTATGCAAATAGCTTTTGCGTGACCAATATGCAAATAACCGTTAGGCTCAGGCGGAAAACGGGTTTGGACATGGTCATACACGCCTTCTTTAAGATCCTCGTCGATGAAATCGTGTATAAAGTTTGAAGCTTTGATTTCTTCCATCATTTTTCCTCCTTAAACTTCTTTTCGGCTTTTTCAAGTCTTGCCGCAACCTCATCCGCACCTAAAACGGCGATTATCGAATGAAGGTCGGGCGTATTTGTTCTGCCCGTAAGAGCTATTCTTATCACAGTTGAAACATCGCCGACATGACCCTTATAGCTGTCGGGATTTTGCTTGTATTCCTTAACGTTCGGAGTAAAGCCAAGCGGCTCGCACATTGCTTTTATCTTGTCAAACCACACCTGCTTATCGTCCGTAACATCAAATATCTTTTTATATTCCGAAGCTATTGCCGCCGCATCCTCGGGAGCAATATTTTCGGGGAGAGTATAATTTTCTTTGTAGGTTTCGTTATAAAAATAGCTTACATATTCCAAAACCTCGGACCACTTTGCAATATCCTTTCTCGGCTTCGTGTTTTCACGGTCGATATTGAGTATCGCAACAGCCTTTTGTTTATCTGCGTCAAAGAGCCTGTAAAGCGTTTCGTCGTAAGTCTTTGCCCAATTAAATGCATAATCAAAAACAGTTTGTGCCTTCATTTTTGAAATTGCGTTCTTGCTGACATCTGCCAACTTAACCAGGTCAAAAAGGCAGCCGCTCGGACTCATCTTTTTAAGATTGAACGGGAAATTAAGAGCGTTTTCAGTCGGGTTTGCCCTTCTCCAATCCTCGAAATTCGAGTTGAGAAGTCCCAAAAGATAGTCTATAAGTCCCTCGCTCGGATAGCCCTGCTCTATAAAGTAGCTGACAGCCGCTTCGGGGTCCTTACGCTTTGAAAACTTACGCTTTGTGCCGTCAACCTCGTCAATTTTCATTACCTGCGGTGTATGCGCATACTTAGGAAGCTTAAAGCCGCAAGCCTTGAAAAGTGCTATGTGCTTCGGAGTTGAGGAAATCCATTCCTCGCCTCTGATAACGTGAGTCGTTCTCATAAAATGGTCGTCGCAAACGTGTGCAAAATGATAGGTCGGAATACCGTCGCTCTTTAAGAGTACCTCGTCAATAACGTTTTCGGGCATCTCGATTTTTCCTCTGACAATATCGTCAAAGTAAACCCGTCTGTTTTCATCCCCGTCGGAACGGAAACGCAAAACATATTTTTCGCCGTTTTTGATTTTTTTCTCAATCTGCTCGTATGTAAGCTCACGGCACTTTGCCCATTTTCCGTAATATCCGGCAAAAGCCGCACCCTCCTTTTCCTGCCTGTCACGAAGGTCATTAAGTTCCTCCGCCGTGCAGAAGCAAGGATATGCTTTGCCCTCTTTTACAAGCTGCTTTGCAACAGTTTGATAAATCTCAACTCTCTTTGACTGCGTATACGGACCGTACTCGCCCTTTTCGGTATCCTTGCCCGTAACGCCCTCGTCAAACTCAAGTCCGAACGACGAAAAGCCGTCAAGTATAGCGTCAACGCCGTCGCCGACCTCACGCTTTTTGTCGGTGTCCTCAATTCTGAGCATTGAAACACCACCCGTCGCCTGCGCCGTAAGAATATCGGTAAGTGCGCCGAACAATCCGCCTATGTGCAAATAACCTGTGGGGCTCGGTGCAAACCTTGTTACCCTTGCGCCCTCTTTAAGATTTCTCTGCGGATATTTTTCCTCGTAATATTCGGGAGTTTTATCTATGTGCGGAAAAAGAAGCTCCGCAAGTTTCTCAAATTCAGTCAAAATGACACCCCACATTAAACAATTTATAACTTAAAACGGAGTCTTCCGTACAGAAGGCTCCGATTTTTCTCAGCCTGCGCCCATTTGAATCTTTTGGTCATCGTCCGGAAATTCTTTCCTCTGAATATCAGCTCCGAGGCTTCTGAACTTATCAACAACATTCTCATATCCTCTTTCGATATGATGAATATCTTCAATTTCAGTAACACCCGTCGCAACCAGACCGGCTATCATCATAGCTGCGCCTGCTCTAAGGTCGTCGGCTTTAATCGGTGCGCCCTTTAATCCTTCAACGCCCTCGATAACCGCCGTTTTTCCGTTAACGTGTATTTGTGCGCCCATTCTTGAAAGCTGTTCGGCATATCTGAAACGATTGTCCCAAACGCTTTCCGATATAATACTTGTTCCCTTTGCAATGCTCAAAAGCACGGCAAACTGCGGCTGCATATCAGTCGGGAAGCCGGGATGCGGCATAGTTTTAATGTTACACTTGCCTGCTCTGCCCGTTGCGCTTACCCTAACAGCGTCGTCGTACTCCTCAACGTTAATTCCGCATTCCACAAGCTTTGCCGTTATGGACTCCAAGTGCTTTGGAATTACGTTTTTAACAAGCACGTTGCCCTTTGTCGCCGCTGCGGCAACCATATATGTTCCCGCTTCGATTTGGTCGGGAATTATAGAATATTCACAGCCGTGGAGATTTTCAACGCCGTGAATTTTAATAACATCTGTACCTGCGCCTCTGACATCGGCACCCATTGTGTTAAGGAAGTTTGCCAAATCAACTATGTGCGGCTCTTTTGCCGCATTCTCGATTATAGTAAGTCCTCTCGCTCTGACAGCGGCAAGCATACAGTTTATGGTAGCACCGACAGACACAACGTCAAGGTAAATCGAATTGCCCAAAAGCTTGTCAGCTCTTGCGTTTACCATAGCATTTTCTTCCATAGTAACGGTTGCTCCGAGAGCCTCAAAGCCCTTTATGTGCTGGTCAATCGGACGAACACCGAGATAGCAACCGCCGGGCATTGCAACCTCGGCTCTGTTAAATCTGCCGAGCAACGCACCGATAAGATAATATGATGCACGAAGCTGCTTTGAAAGCTCATGCTCAACAACATAAGAGTTTATAAATCTTGTGTCAATCTCAATGGTGTTCTTATTTATATATTTAATTTTTGCACCCATGATATTCAAAATGTTGATCATGGCGGTAACGTCGCTTATATTCGGTATATTTTCAATTCTGCAAACATCTTTAGCAAGAATGGTCGCAGGAAGAATTGCTACTACTGCGTTTTTTGCACCGCTGACGGTAACTTCTCCCTTCAGCGGATGACCGCCGTTTATAACAAACTTATCCAAAGACGGTTCACTCCCTAATCTAAGATTTTTCACACTTCAATATGTATATGCTTTCGCAGATAAAATTCCACATTATCGACATTATTATACCACCAAACAGGGCAAATTAAAAGTCTTTTTTTATATTTTTTTAATGTTCCTTAAAAATAAAAAACAGAGCCGTAATTTCAAATTACAGCTCTGAAAATTATTGATTTTTAACAGCTTATGCCTTACCGCCGCAGCCGAGAACAGTTTCAATCTTATGAGAAACAACTGCTTCGACAGCATCTCTTGCGGGTGTGAGGTACTTTCTCGGGTCAAAGTCAGCGGGATTTTCTGCAAAGTGCTTACGAATAGCAGCGGTCATTGCGATACGAATGTCCGAGTCAACGTTGATTTTGCAAACAGCCATTGATGAAGCCTGACGAAGCATTTCCTCGGGGATACCGATAGCGTCGGGCATCTGACCGCCGTACTGATTGATAGTCTTAATGTCGTCCTGATTTACAGAGCTTGCGCCGTGAAGAACGATCGGGAAGCCGGGAAGTCTCTTTTCAACCTCTTCGAGAATATCGAAACGAAGCTGAGGCTTCTGACCGGGCTTGAACTTATATGCGCCGTGAGAAGTACCGATAGCGATAGCAAGTGAGTCAACGCCTGTTCTTGTAACGAAATCAAGAACCTGATCGGGGTTTGTATAAGACTCTTTACCGGATTCAACTACAACCTCATCCTCAACGCCTGCAAGAGTACCGAGCTCGCCCTCAACAACTACGCCGTGAGCGTGAGCATATTCAACTACCATCTTTGTAAGAGCAACGTTCTCCTCATAAGGAAGAGAGCTGCCGTCAATCATAACGGAAGTAAATCCGCCGTCGATGCAAGCCTTACAGGTTTCAAAGTCGGGACCGTGGTCAAGGTGAAGAGCGATCGGAAGTCCTGTTTCCTCTGCCGCAGCCTTTACCATAGCAACGAGATAGCCGTGTGAAGCGTACTTTCTCGCACCTGAAGATACCTGAAGAATTACGGGAGCGTCAAGCTTCTTGGCAGCTCTTGTAATTCCCTGAATAATCTCCATATTGTTTACGTTGAAAGCACCGATAGCGTAACCGCCCTCGTAAGCCTTCTTGAACATTTCTGTTGTTGTTACTAATGGCATATTTTTCCACTCCTTGAGTAAAAATAATTTTTTAACTTATTTAATTGCGAGGATATTATACCCCACTACCGATAATATGTCAAATAAAACAGCCAAAAATTAACATTATTTTCAATAATTCGCAGTAACTGACAGCGCATTTTCGGAATAAAATGTGTCGGGAGGGATTGATATGAATTGCTTTTTCAGCTCCGCCGTTTTGAAGAGTTTGACAAGCGAAAATGCCGGTATACGCTCCGCTGTACTCATACATTCCGAAAGCTCTGAGCTTATGCACAGGCTTTTGTCGTACTGCGTTGCAAGGGCGGAAAGGGACGGACTTTCCTGTCATAAATTTTTATCAAAATACGACTATGACAAGCTGTGTGCCGTGTATATTAAAAACCGAAAAATTTTTATCGGCGATAAGGCTATTATTCCCGATTTGCACGAATTTTCCACGGTAAAAATAATAGATGCAGATGAAATTTACGAAAGCACGCTCGATAAAAGCGTTGTCGGCAAGATTAATTCACAACGCAAGCTATACATATCCGAAGCGGAGAAATACGAAAGCTCCGCAGCCGTCATCTCAAGAGAAAGTGCAAAAATGCTCTTTCAATTTGTTGACAAGGCAAAAATTTTGAATTATATTCTGCGTTTTATGCAACGAAAGGGGCTTCGTCAAGTATCAAAAGACGGGCTTGAAAGCACTTTCACTCTCGGAAGCATTACCTCTTGGGGCGTTCATACCTGCTTTGAGTCCGTCGCCGAAAAATGCTCCGACGTTTACTCAATCTGCGACTGTACAAGGAATATCGCTTCGCTGCTGATAAACGGCTTTTCCTCTGCTTTTCGCCAATGCGGAAAGGATACAGAAAAATTTACCTGCTCGCTGTGTCCCGAGTTTTCAGAGCACCTGTGCATACCCGAGCTGTCGCTTGCCTTTGTGTGTGAAAACGATTATCATCCGTACCGTTACTCCGACTCGGGCGAAATTTCTCAAGCACGCTTTTTGAAGCGTAATATTCCGCATTGTCTGACGGAAAAGCTTGCCTGCAACGAGGAGCTCAAAGACGAGCTTATAAGTTCTGCGGTTTTCTCGCTTTACGACGCTATGGAAAGAGACAACGAGCTTTGCCGATATTTGCAAGCCTTTGAAAACACCGAAAAATATGCCGCTTTAAGCAAGGAAATCGAAAATCTTTGCTTTGAGTGATTTGACAAAGACGTGTAATTGATATACTATATTATATATGCTAAAAAAGGCGGCGAGAATATGAAAATCATAGATATTTCAAACGATTTGCTTACAGCTGAAGTGTATGAGGGCGGCCCTGTGCCCGAGCTTAAACAGGTCAGAGAAATCTCGCCTGACTCCTATTATAATTTGAGCGTTTTGGATGCCTGTCTGCACAACGGAACTCACGTTGATGCACCGCTTCATTTTATCCCCGACGCAGAGCCCGTTGACAAAATTCCGCTTGAAAAATTCATCGGCCCTTGTAAGGTAATTGAGGTATCCGAGGGAATAATAACGGGCAGACTTGTTGAGGAATATTTCCCGAGGGATTGCAAGCGTGTGCTTATAAAGTCAAAGGGCAAGGCTTTTATTCATTATACAGCGGCGGAGGTTATGGCACACTTCGGCTATGAGCTTATCGGGACAGATGGTGTTAGCATTGAAGCTCCCGACTCCGACGGCAGCACGCACAGAGCACTTTTGAATGCAGAAATAGCAATTCTCGAGGGGCTAAATCTTGAAGAAGCGAAAAACGGCGAATATTTTCTTATCGCACCACCCATAAAAATTTCGGGTGCAGAGGCTTCGTTTACAAGAGCCGTTCTCATTTCAGATTATATCTTTTGGAGCAGTAAAAACTGAGGTAATATATGAAAAATATCGTGATAATCGGCGCAGGTCCGGCAGGACTTACGGCAGGGCTTGAGCTGTTGAGAAAATCAAATAGTGAGTACAATGTTACCGTGCTTGAGTCAAGCGAGCGTGTCGGCGGTATATCCGCAACCGTTAACTGCTCGGGCAACCGAATGGATCTCGGCGGTCACCGTTTCTTTTCAAAGGATGAAAGGGTCAACGAGTGGTGGTCAAGTCTTTTGGAATTGCAAGGCGCACCGTCATTTGACGACAAGCTTTTACACCGTAAAAAAGCACTTTCCGAAAACGGTCCCGACCCCGAAGCGGAAGATAATGTTATGCTTCTTCGCCAAAGGGTTTCACGAATATATTATCTTGAAAAATTCTTTGATTATCCCGTTTCGCTCAAGGCGCAAACCCTGATAAATCTCGGATTTGTCAGAACAATGAAGGCGGGCTTCAGCTATCTTCATTCCATATTGTTCAAAAAAGACGAGTCCTCGCTTGAGAATTTCTATATTAACCGCTTCGGCAAGGAGCTTTATTCAATGTTCTTTGAGGGATACACGGAAAAGCTTTGGGGTAGGCATCCGTCTGAAATTTCTGCCGATTGGGGCGCACAGAGAGTAAAGGGCATTTCTATCAAGGAGGTTCTCAAAAACGCACTTTCAAAGGGCAAAAAGAGCGACGAAGCCTCGCTTATAGAGGAATTTAAGTACCCAAAATTCGGTCCCGGTCAGCTTTGGGAGACTGCGGCATCAGAGCTTGAAAGTCTCGGCGGTAAAATCATTTTCAATGCCGAAGTCAACAGGATAAACGTCGAAAACGGCAAAATCACTTCCGTAACGGCAGGCGATAAGGAATACTCGGGCGATATTTTCATCTCCTCAATGCCAATTAAGGATTTAGTGAACAGCTTTGAACAATCGCTCGTTTCAAACGAAGTAAAGGATATTGCAAACGGCTTACCTTACAGGGATTTTGTTACTGTCGGCTTGCTCGTTAACCGTCTTGAAATCAAAAATAAAACAGATATAAAAACCGTTTCAAATATCGTTCCCGACTGTTGGATTTACGTTCAGGACGACTCCGTAAAGCTCGGAAGAATACAGATTTTCAACAACTGGTCAAGCTATCTTGTAAAGGATGTTGAAAACACCGTGTGGCTCGGGCTTGAATATTTCTGCACCGAGGGCGACGACTTTTGGAATATGAGCGAAAGTGCTTGCGTTGATTTTGCTGTTAGTGAACTTAAAAAAATCGGCGTAATTTCAAACGACACCGATATACTTTTCTCACACAGAGAAAAGGTCAAAAAGGCATATCCCGCATACTTTGACACTTATGACGAGTTGCCGACGGTTATCAATTATCTCAATTCGTATGAAAATCTTTACTGTATCGGCAGAAACGGACAGCACCGCTACAACAATATGGATCATTCAATGATGACCGCTTTTGAAGCCGTAAACAACATTCTTACGGGTAAAACGGATAAATCCGATATTTGGAACGTCAATACCGAAAAGGAATATCACGAAAAGGGGCAGTGCAATGGCTGAAAAGAAAAAACGGGTTACGCAATGTGAATGCTGTGCATATTATTTTTATGATGAGGATTATGATTGCTATGCGTGCGAGGTCAATCTCGACGAGGACGAAATGGCAAGATTTTTAAGCTACGCCGACTTTGAATGTCCGTATTATAATCCGTATGACGAATACAAAATCGTACAAAAACAAAATTAAGGCAATGAAAAAAGGCTTCGGAAATAATCCGAAGCCTTTTAATAATATCAAAGTTTGCCTTTAATTAAGCCTTTTTAATATCAACCTTAACCTTGTGGTCGTCGATATTAAATTCATTTGCTCCGCCCTCTGCAAATGTGAGGCTGTCGCAAAGAAGCTCCGACTTAATGAAATCAGCGTTGCGTGTAATTACGTCGGTAATGTAATCGTCCGAAGAAGCAACGATTTCAATGTGGTCCGTAACCTCGAAGCCGCTTGACTTACGGAGATTTTGAACCTTTGAAATAAACTCTCTTACAGAGCCTCTTTCGATAAGCGACTCATTGAGCGTTGTGTTGAGAATTACCGTTACACCGTAATTCGTCTCCGCAACATAGCCCTCCTTAGCCTTTTCGGTAACAAGGAGATCGTCCATTGTAAGTTCAATTTCAGCACCGTCAATTTCTGTCTTATAAACACCGTCAGCCTTGATGGTATTTATAATTTCTGTGTTTCTGTCGATATTGAAATACTCGCCGATAGCCTTCAAATGTCTGCCGTATTTCGGACCGAGTGTTTTAAGCTGCGGCTTGATTTCATAACAGATAAGGCTCTGTGTATCAAAATCAGTAAGAACCTCGTCAACATTAAGCTCTTCCGCAATGGTATTAAGCTCTTCATCTTTAAGAGTGATACCGTTGTCAATCTTGACAATGCACTGGCTCAACGGCTGACGGTTACGGATATGAACAAGCTCACGAAGCTTTCTGCCGATTTCAACAGCCTTATAGGAAACCTCCATCTGCTCCTCAAGCTCAGGCTTGTCCCAATCTGCTCTGTACTGCGGGAAGGAAGCAAGATGAACGCTCTCGGGTGCGTCGGGGAAGTATCTTGTAATAAGACCCTGATATATTGTCTCAGCAACAAACGGAGTTACGGGAGCAACAACCCTTGCGAGTGTTTCAAGAACGGTATAAAGAGTCATATATGCCGCAATCTTGTCCTCGGTAAGCTCTGAGTTAAAGAAACGACGGCGGTTACGTCTGATATACCAGTTTGAAAGCTCATCGATAAAGCTTTCCATTGCTCTTGTAGCCTCGAAAATATGGTATGAGTCGAACTCATAAGTAACCTTTTTAACAAGAGAGTTAACTCTTGAAAGCACCCACTCGTCGATTGAACGAAGCTTGCAATCGTCAATGTTGTATTTGCTCGGATCAAAGCCGTCAATCTCGCTGTAAAGTGAGTAGAAGTAAACCGACGCCCACATAGTGCCGATAAATCTGTTCTGGAACTGTGCAAGAGTCTGCTTGCTGAACGAAGTGGAAATCCACGGTGCGTTAGCTATGCAGAAGTAAAGTCTTGTGGCGTCGGAGCCGAATTCGTCAAGAACCTCCCACGGGTCAACAACGTTGCCGATATGCTTTGACATCTTGATACCGTTTTCGTCGTTTACAAGACCGAGAGCAATACAGTTTTTATACGGCGATTTGCCGAAAATAGCGGTTGAAAGTGCCTGCAAAGCGTAGAACCAGCCTCTTGACTGGTCGCTTCCCTCACTAATGAAGTCAGCCGGGAACTGCTGATTGAAAATTTCCTGATTTTCAAACGGATAGTGGTGCTGTGCATAGGGCATTGAGCCTGAATCTATCCAGCAGTCGCAAACCTCGGGAGTACGGTGCATTGTGTGTCCGCACTCGGGGCAGGTCATTGTAAGGCGGTCAACCATAGGCTTATGAAGGTCAATATCGGGGTCTGCGCCGGTAAGCTCAACAAGCTCTGCTACCGAGCCGACAACGTGCTTGTGTCCACACTCCTCGCAAACCCAAATCGGAAGCGGAGTGCCCCAATATCTGTCTCTCGAAACCGCCCAGTCGATAACATTGGATACGAAGTTGCCCATTCTACCTTCTTTGAAGTTCTCAGGGAACCAGTTTACGCTTCTGTTATCTGCAACAAGCTCATCACGGAGAGTTGACATTGCAATAAACCACGAATCCTTTGCATAATAGATAAGCGGACTGTTACAACGCCAGCAATGCGGATAGCTGTGCTCGATCTTCTTTATTTTAAGAATAACCTTATTGTCTATAAGTTCTTTGATAATCTCGTCGTTTGCGTCGAATACAAGCTTGCCTGCATACTTTCCGCAAATATCGGTAAATTTACCTGCGAAGTCAACAGGTTTAACGCAGGGAAGATTGTTTTCCTTGCCGACTCTTGCGTCGTCCTCACCGAATGCGGGAGCAATATGAACGATACCTGTACCTGCGTCAAGCGATACATAATCGTCAGCGATTACATAGAAAGCCTTTTCCGTAAATGTGTCAACAACAAAGGTGTATATCGGCTCATATTCCTTGCCGACAAGGTCTGAGCCCTTGCAGCTTTCAACGATTTCATAATCCTCGCCGAAAAGGTCGCCGATAAGCTCGGTCGCAATGTAATAATAAGAGTCGTCAACCTTAACCTTTGCATAATCGAATTTTTCATTTACGCAAAGTGCAACGTTTGAGGGCAATGTCCACGGTGTTGTTGTCCAAACTGCGAAATATGTGTTTTCCTCGTCCTTGCACTTAAATCTTACGAAAACAGACTCTGTTTTAACGTTCTTATAGCCCTGTGCAACCTCGTGCGAGCTCAAAGCGGTTGAGCATCTCGGACAATACGGAGATACTCTGAAGCCCTTGTAGATAAGGCCTTTCTTATCAAGCTCTTTAAGTCCCCACCATACCGACTCGATATAGTTGTTCGTGTATGTAATGTAAGGGTGTTCAAAATCGCACCAATAGCCGACTCTTTCGGACATTTTTTCCCAAAGGTCTTTATATGTCCAAACGCTCTCACGGCATTTCTGAATGAACGGCTCTACACCGAAAGCCTCAATATCAGCCTTGCCGTTTGTGTGAATTTGCTTTTCAACCTCAAGCTCAACGGGAAGTCCGTGAGTGTCCCAGCCTGCTTTTCTCTCAACGTGGTAGCCCTGCATGGTTTTATATCTCGGAATTACGTCCTTTACAACTCTTGTAAGAACATGACCGATATGCGGCTTACCGTTAGCAGTGGGAGGTCCGTCGTAGAACACATAGTTCTTTGTGTTTACGTCATTTTTCGCAACAGCCTTTTTGAAAATATCGTTTTGTTTCCAAAAATCGATTACTTCCTGCTCAGACTTGGCGAAATCGTAGTTTCTCTCTATTTTTTTCTGCACCTTGCGTTCACCTTCTACTATAAATATACATTGTCTATTATAGTTTACAACGACAAAAAAATCAAGGACAAATTGGATAAAAACAGTCGTTATAAAAGATAAAAGGCTGTAAAAAACTTTCGTTTTTTACAGCCGGTTGAATAATCTTAAAATTATTCTGCAGCAGCTTCTGCTGTTGCCTCTTCAGCCTTGGGAGCCTCTTCCTTTGCGGGAGCTGCCTTCTTGGTTGAAGCAGTCTTTTTAGCAGCCTTAGCTGCTGTCTTTTTAACAGGCTTTTCTTCTGCTGCCTTGGGTTCAACAAGCTCAATGATTGCCATCTCTGCTGCGTCGCCTCTGCGAGCGCCTGTCTTTATAATGCGGGTATATCCGCCTTTAACATCCTGATACTTGGGTGCGATCTCGTCAAACAACTTCTTTACAACGTCCTCTTTAGTAACGTATGCAAGAACCTGTCTTCTTGAGTGCAAAGAGCCCTCTTTAGCAATAGTGATCATTTTTTCAGCCATTGCACGGACTTCCTTAGCCCTTGTAACAGTTGTTTCAACTTTGCCGTTTTCAAACAGATATGTTACCAAGCCTCTGAGCATAGCTCTGCGGTGATCGGTAGTTCTGCCGAGTTTTCTTGTACCGGGCATTTAATATCACTCCTTTTATTCGTCGTCGTGGTGAAGAGTGAAGCCAAGTGATTCAAGCTTTGCAACAACCTCATCAAGAGATTTTCTGCCAAGGTTTCTCACTTTCATCATATCTTCTTCAGTTTTGCTTATCAAGTCTTCAACCGTGTTGATACCGGCTCTCTTCAAGCAGTTAAATGAACGAACAGAAAGGTCAAGTTCTTCAATCGTCATTTCGAGAGTCTTAACATTGCTATCCTCTTTCTTATCGATAAGGATAGGACCTGTTGCAGCCTCATCCGAAAGACCGATGAAGAGCTCAAGGTGCTCGTTAAGAATTTTTGCGCCAAACGAAACAGCTTCCTTAGCGGAAATTGAACCGTCTGTCCATGCTTCAAGAGTGAGCTTGTCAAAGTCAGTAATCTGACCGACACGAGTATTTTCAACCGTGTAGTTTACTTTCAACACAGGTGTATAAATTGAGTCGATTGCAATTACACCGATAACAGGCTTCATCATCTGCTTATTTCTGTCAGCAGATACATATCCTCTGCCCTTGTCAGCGGTCATCTCCATAACAAGAGATGCACCGTCTGAAAGAGTAGCGATATGGTGATCGGGGTTAAGGATTTCAACATCCGAGTCAGCTTTAATGTCGCCTGCTGTAACTTCACATTTTCCGTTTGCATCGATATAAAGAGTCTTGGGACCCTCATCATGCATCTTAAGGATTACGCCTTTAAGGTTAAGAACGATTTCAGTAACGTCCTCCTTAACGCCCTCAACAGTTGAGAACTCATGAAGAACGCCGTCAATCTTAACCGAGGTAATCGCATAACCGGGAAGTGAAGAAAGCAATACACGACGAAGGCTGTTACCGATCGTTGTGCCGTAGCCTCTTTCCAACGGTTCCATTACGAATTTGCCGTAAGTACCGTCTTCGGTCAAATCGAGTGCTTCAATGCTGGGCTTATCAATTCCTATCATTCAAAAGCCTCCTATATGGTCGGAAAAACCGAACCGAATAATAAATATTTTGTCTAACAGTTAACTCTATTATTTAGAGTAGAGCTCGACGATAAGGTGTTCCTCAACCGGAACTTCAATCTGCTCTCTGGTCGGAAGATTTGCTACCTTACCCTCGAAAGCGTCTGCGTTCTTCACGAGCCACTCGGGAACGGGACGAGCTGCATTAGCTTCGAGAACTGCCTTAATTTTTTCACTGTCACGGCTCTTTTCCTTGATAGAAATTACGTCGCCTGCTTTAAGAAGATATGACGGAATGTCAACCTTCTTGCCGTTTACTTCGTAATGTCCGTGATTTACCAACTGTCTTGCTTCGGCTCTTGATGAAGCCCAACCGAGAAGATAAATTGCATTATCAAGTCTGCTCTCGCAGATTCTCAAAAGGTTTTCACCAGCCTGTCCCTGACGGCGCTCAGCCATAAGGAAATATTTGTGGAACTGTCCTTCCTGAATACCGTAGTAACGCTTAGCTGTCTGCTTTGCACGAAGCTGCAAACCGTATTCAGAATTCTTTTTGCGGCTCTGTCCATGCTGTCCGGGAGCATAGCTGCGACGCTCAAGTGAGCACTTGCCTGTATAGCAACGATCGCCCTTGAGGAAAAGCTTCTTGCCCTCACGACGGCACAATTTACAAACCGCACCGGTATATCTAGCCATAAATTACACCTCCGTTATACTCTTCTTCTCTTGGGCGGGCGGCAACCGTTGTGCGGAATGGGAGTAACGTCTTTAATCATTGTTACTTCAAGTCCTGCGGTCTGCAAAGCACGAATAGCTGCTTCACGTCCTGAACCCGGTCCCTTGACATAAACTTCAATAGTCTTCATACCGTGGTCAACTGCAATCTTTGCTGCTGTTTCTGCTGCTGTCTGAGCTGCGAAGGGAGTAGATTTCTTAGAACCTCTGAAGCCCATTTCGCCTGCTGATGCCCAAGAAACTGCGTTGCCCTGTACATCTGTAATGGTAACTATTGTGTTATTGAAGGTGGATTGAATATGAGCTGCACCTTTTTCAATGTTCTTCTTTTCACGGCGTTTACGAGAAACGCCCTTTTTAGCTGTTGCTTTGGTAGCCATTTACAAATCCCTCCTCTTACTTCTTCTTGTTTGCGATTGTCTTCCTCGGACCCTTGCGTGTACGTGCATTGTTCTTAGAAGTCTGTCCTCTTACGGGGAGACCTTTACGATGACGAACACCACGGTAGCAACCGATTTCTATCAATCTCTTAATGTCGAAAGCTGTGTCACGGCGAAGATCACCTTCAACCTTAACATTGTGTTCAATGTATTCACGCAACTTTGCTACATCTTCTTCAGTTAAATCCTTGACTCTTGTGTCAGGATTAACACCTGTTGCGGCAATAATGTCGCTTGCAGTTTTTCTGCCGATACCGTAGATGTATGTGAGGCCGATTTCGACTCTCTTATCTCTCGGTAAATCAACACCTGAAATACGTGCCATAGAGTTGTACCTCCGTTTTAATCTGTGGGCAAAAGCCCTTACTTTGTCTTTGGATAAGCACAATATCGTTGTTTAGATCTTTAACAACGATACAGCCGAAGCCTTAATTAGCCCTGACGCTGTTTGTGCTTGGGGTTCTCACAGATAACCATGACTTTACCCTTGCGCTTGATAACCTTGCACTTATCACATATTTTTTTGACAGAAGGTCTGACTTTCATTTGAATACCTCCTAATAAAAGTAGTTTCTTTTCTTACTTTGATCGCCAAGCAACTGTAACCTTATCGCCGGGGAGAATTCTGATAAAGTTCATTCTCAATTTACCCGAAATATGAGCCGTAATTTGATGTCCGTTTTCAAGCTCTACCTGAAACACTGCGTTCGGTAATGCTTCAACGACTGTACCCTCAATTTCAATCATATCCTGTTTTGACATATTCAAGCCTCCGAAATTTGCTTTAACGCTTTTCTTATTGACTTATCTGAAGCGGTCTGCTCCTCAGACAGTTTCTTGTTTAAAGGTTTGATGTGCTTTGGATTTTTTGCTTTCGGTTTGTTCAACTTTCTGCATTTTCCGTCACACACCCATACCCTGTTTTCGCCCGTTTCGACAACGCACATAAGAACGCCTTTATCTCGTCCCATGAGCGAAACTGCAACCGATCCTTTAACAAGCTCCATAACTTCACCTTAATCAAGCTTAGTAAGTATCTTGGGTCCGTTTTTTGTAATCGCTATTGTGTGCTCAAAATGAGCTGCAAGCTTACCGTCTTTGGTCTTTACCGTCCAGCCGTCGGGTAACTGCTTAATTGCTTTATTGCCCTGAGTAATCATAGGCTCTATCGCAATTACCATTCCCGGCAACAGGCGAGCCCCCCTTCCGGGAGTTCCGAAATTCGGTACGCTGGGGTCTTCATGGAGTTTTGCTCCGACGCCGTGTCCGGTATACTCTCGCACGACACCGTAGCCGTTTTCCTCACAGTAATTTTGTATTTCCGAGCCAATATCGCCGAGTCTGTTGCCTACGATTGCCTGTTCAATGCCTAAATAAAGGCTTTTCTCAGTTACATCGCACAGCCGCTTTGCGCTTTCCGATATCTTACCGGCCGCAAATGTGGCAGCATTATCGCCGTTATATCCGTCAATCTTAGCTCCTAAGTCAATACTGACTATGTCGCCCTCTTTTATGACGGTTTTTTTGCTCGGAATACCGTGAATGACCTCATCATTTATGGAAATGCATGCAGTGGCAGGGAAACCATATAAATGTAAGAAGTTCGGCTCAGCGCCCTGCTTCTTTATATAGTCATACGCGATTTTGTCAATTTCCCATGTTGTTACACCGGGTTTGACAGCCTCGCCTGCCACTTGTAATGCTTCCGCAGAAATTATACACGCTTTATGGATAAGCTCTAATTCTCTTGCGGTTTTTAGCACTATCATGCTTAATCCTCCAATGCTTTGAAGGTAAGAGCAGTAGTATCTGCTACCTCCTCCTGACCTTCAACTACTCGAAGAATACCCTTCTTCTCATAATAATCCTTCAACGGCTCTGTCTGCTGATGATATGTGTTCAATCTGTCAAGAACCGTCTCAGGCATATCGTCTTTACGCTGAACTAAATTATCTCCGCACGCATCACATACGCCGTCAACCTGAGGCTTCTTGTACTGAGTGTGATATGTTGCGCCGCACTTCAAGCATACGCGTCTGCCCGAAAGCCTTGCAGCAATTTTCTCATCGGGAACCTCAATGTCGATAACTCTGTCAATTCTGACATTCATATTATCGAGCGCTTCTGCCTGCGGAATTGTTCTCGGAAATCCGTCAAGAATAAAACCGTTTTTACAGTCGTCTTCTTTAAGTCTTTCGTTGATGATGCCGATAACCACCTCATCGGGAACGAGAGCGCCGGCATCGATAAAGGATTTTGCCTTGAGTCCCATTTCAGTTCCGTTTGCCATAGCCTCACGCAAAATGTTGCCTGTTGAAATAGCCGGAATTGAAAGTTTTTCACAAATCTTTTCAGCCTGTGTACCTTTTCCTGCTCCGGGAGCACCTAAAAGTATAAGATTCATAACAAACTCCTTTTCTTTAATCAAGGAATCCCTTGTAATGACGCATCATCATCTGGCTTTCAAGCTGCTTAACTGTTTCAAGAGCAACACCGACCAAGATGATTACCGAAGTACCGCCGAGTGAAAGGCTTACCTGATGCTTGAACGCACCCGTAATCTGTGAGAAGAGTATCGGGTAAAGAGCAACAACAGAGAGAAGCAAAGCTCCTACAAGTGTAAGTCTTGACAATACCTTAGTGATGTAATCCGAAGTGGGCTTGCCGGGACGAATACCGGGGATAGCACCGCTGTTTTTACGGATATTGTTAGCCATTTCGATAGGATTGTACTGGATTGCCGCATAGAAATATGCGAAGAATATAATCAATACAAAGTACATAATTCCGTATGCCCAATGTGTCGATTCAAAAATTTTGAAGAAGCCTGCCCAGAAGCCGCCCTCTTTGACGTTGACAAACATCTGAATTGTGGGAGGCAATGAGAGAATTGAAGAAGCGAAGATGATCGGAAGAACACCGCACATATTAACCTTGATAGGCATATGAGTATTCTGACCGCCGTACATCTTGCGTCCTACGACTCTTTTTGCATACTGAACGGGAATTCTTCTCTCGGCGTTGTCCATCCAAACGATGAACGCAACCATAAGAATAAGTGAAATTGCTGCTATCGGAACGATTGCGAAATATGCGCCGCCCTTATCCAAATAGGTGTAAAGGCCGTAAATTGTAGTGGGCATTCTCGAAACGATACCTGCGAAAAGTATAATTGAAATACCGTTGCCGATACCCTTTTCGTTAATCTGCTCACCGAGCCACATAATGAATGTCGAACCTGCCGTATAGCAGAGGATGATTGCGAGAGCCTGGAACACTGCCCAGAAGCCTGTGTACTTCGCACCGTTGGCGTCTGTCGTAAGATAGTCACGTGAACGGATGTAGAAGAAGTAAGCTGTACTCTGCATAAGTGCAAGGGCAACCGAAGTGTAACGAGTGATTGAAGAAAGCTTCTTTCTACCCTCTTCGCCTTCCTTTGCGAGCTTCTCAAGTGCGGGAATTGCAACTGTAAGAAGCTGGATGATGATTGATGCGTTGATGTACGGTGTAATCGACATTGCGAAAAGTGTACCGTAGTTAAATGCGTCACCTGTCATCATGCTGAGGTATGTCATAAAGTTATTTGCGTTGACGTCTGTAATAAGTCCGCCGCTGATTTCAACAAACGGAACCGGAATCGCTGCGCCAATTCTGAACACAAGAATGATGAATGCCGTATAAAGAATCTTTTTACGAAGATCTGCGACCTTCCATGCATTGATAAGTGTTTGAATCACTTCAGATCACCTCAGCCTTTCCGCCGGCTGCTTCGATCTTCTGCTTTGCCGAGTCGGAATAAGCATTAACCTTAACAGTAAGCTTTTTGCTGATTTCACCGTTTCCAAGTACCTTTACTCCGTCAAGAGCCTTTTTAATAAGGCCTGCATTGATGAGTGCTTCAATATCAACTGTTGCGCCGTCTTCAAATGTCTTGTCGAGAGCGGATACGTTTACTGTTGCGATTTCCTTAGCGAAAATGTTGTTAAATCCACGCTTGGGAATTCTTCTCTGCAAGGGCATCTGTCCACCTTCGAAACCGGGACGCATACCTCTGCCTGCACGGGCTTTCTGACCCTTGTGTCCTTTACCGGCGGTTTTACCCTGACCTGATGCGGGACCACGACCGATACGCTTAACGCTCTTCTTTGAGCCTTCAGCCGCTGAGAGTTCGTGCAATTTCATACTTCGCACCTCCTTAGCCTTCTGTTACGTCGATAAGATGAGAAATCTTCTTAATCTTACCCTGTGTCTGAGGATTATCGGGCTGAACTGCCTTGTCCCCAATTTTTCTGAGACCGAGTGCATGTGCTGTGGCAATCTGGTCTTTCTTAGAACCGATAAGGCTCTTTTTAAGAGTTACTGTTAAATTAGCCATTTTCACACACTCCTTATCTTAATATTTCGCTTACAGACTTACCACGAGTAGCCGCAACCTCATCTGCGTTACGAAGCTGTGAAAGTCCGTTGATTGTAGCTCTAACTACGTTGCAGGGATTGTTTGAACGAAGAGCCTTAGAACGAATGTCCTTAATGCCGACTGTCTCAACAACCGCACGAACGGGACCGCCTGCGATAACGCCGGTACCGGGTGCTGCGGGCTTCATAAGAACAACGCCTGCGCCGAACTTACCGATAACCTCGTGAGGAATTGTTGTGCCCTTAAGTGAAACTTTGATAAGGTTTTTCTTTGCGTCTTCGATACCCTTACGGATAGCGTCCGGAACTTCTCCTGACTTACCGATACCGAAACCTACTGTTCCGTTACCGTCGCCAACAACTACTAATGCGGAGAACTTAAAGATACGGCCGCCCTTAACAGTTTTGGAAACACGGTTAATTGTAATAACTTTTTCCTGTAATTCCATTGCCGAAGCATCAATTTTGTTTGCCATTTTTCTGTTCTCCTTTCTTAGAAGTTAAGTCCGCCCTCACGAGCGCCTTCAGCGAGTTCCTGAACTCTGCCGTGATATACATAACCGCCTCTGTCGAATACTACATCTTTGATGTTCTTCTCAAGAGCTCTTTCTGCTAATTTCTTGCCAACTGCACGAGCAGCTTCCTTGTTTCCGCCGTACTCCTTGAACTCCTTCTCAACTGTTGACGCAGAAACAAGCGTTGTGCCTGTTGTATCGTCAATCAACTGAGCATAGATGTTCTGAAGAGAGCGGAAAACATCAAGGCGGGGGCACTCAGCTGTGCCGGAAACCTTAGAGCGAACTCTTGTGTGGCGTTTAAGTCTTGCCTTATTGCTATCAGGCCTACTAACCATTTAAATACACTCCTTTTATTATTTTCCGCCTTTACCGGCTTTACCTTCTTTACGGCGAACGTGCTCGTCAACATACTTAATACCTTTACCTTTGTAGGGCTCGGGCGGACGCTTTTCACGTACTTCTGCTGCGAACTGTCCAACCATCTGCTTGTCGGGACCGGAAATAACGATTTTATTGGGATTGGGAACTTCTATTGAAATTCCGTCGATTTCGGGCATGATTACCTGATGTGAGAAGCCGATGTTGAGAACAAGATCCTTGCCCTGCTTAGCTGCACGGTAACCTACACCGTTAACCTCAAGCTCCTTGGAATAACCCTCTGTAACACCAACGATCATATTGTGAATAAGTGTACGGGTCAAGCCGTGAAGAGACTTGTTAAGGTTTGACTCGTCGGGACGAGTAACTTTGATTTCACCGTTGTCCATAGCAACGCTCATGTTGCTGTGTACTGTTCTGGTAAGAGTACCCTTGGGGCCCTTAACGGTAACAGTACTGCCGTCGATTTTAACATCAACGCCTGCAGGAACAGCGATGGGCTGTCTGCCGATTCTTGACATACTGTAACCTCCTTACCAAACGAATGCAAGAACTTCGCCGCCAACGTTAGCTTTGCGTGCGTCCTTGTCTGTCATAACGCCCTTTGATGTGGAAAGAATTGCGATACCGAGGCCTTTGATAACCTTAGGCATATTTTCGCAATCTGTGTATATACGCAGACCGGGCTTTGAAACTCTGCGTAAACCGGTGATTACCGAAGACTTATTGGGGCCGTACTTGAGCTCGATCTCAATGATGCCCTGCTTGCCGTCTTCTTCAACCTTAAATCCTTTGATATATCCTTCATCAACAAGAATCTGAGCAATTGCCTTTTTCATGTTTGATGCAGGAACCTTAACGGTATCGTGCTTTGCCGAATTCGCATTACGAATTCTTGTAAGCATATCGCCGATTGAATCGGATATTTGCATACTTTTGCCTCCTTTGCAATTGCTCTTGATTACCAGCTTGCTTTCTTAACGCCGGGGATCTGTCCCGCATGTGCCAACTTTCTGAAACAAATACGGCAAACACCGTATTTACGGAGATAAGCGTGCGGCCTACCGCAGATCTTACATCTGTTGTGTTCTCTTGTTGAATATTTAGCAGTTTTTGCTGCCTTAACCTTCATTGATTTCTTAGCCACTTGTTATCCCTCCTTATTTCTCGAACGGAGCGCCCATAAGAGTCAAGAGCTCACGAGCCTCTTCGTCTGTGTTAGCAGTTGTAACGAAGCAAATGTCCATGCCTCGTACTGCGTCGATTTTATCGTACTCGATTTCAGGGAAAATCAACTGCTCTTTAACGCCCATAGCATAGTTACCTCTGCCGTCAAATGAGTTGGGGTTGATACCTCTGAAGTCTCTTACTCTCGGAAGTGCGAGATTGAAGAATCTGTCTAAGAATTCATACATTCTGTCGCCTCTGAGCGTTACCTTAACACCGATTGTCATACCTTCACGAAGTTTGAAGTTTGCAACTGACTTTTTAGCCTTACATTCAACAGGCTTCTGACCTGTGATGATTGAAAGGTCGTTGACGATAGAGCTTACAACCTTTGAGTTGTCCTTAGCTTCGCCGCAGCCTACGTTAATGATAATCTTGTCAAGTTTCGGGATCTGCATAACGCTCTTGTAGCCGAACTTTTTCTGAAGTGCAGGAGCAACTTCATTTTTGTATATTTCTTTAAGTCTTGCTGCCATGTGTTATGTCCCTCCCTTATTCAAACTGAGCGTTGCACTTCTTGCAAACTCTCATCTTTTTATTGTTTTTGCCGATTGCGTGGCCTACTCTTGTAGCCTCACCGCACTTCGGGCAAACAAGCTGAACCTTATTAGCATACAAAGCGCTTTCAGCCTTGATAAGTCCGCCGGGCTCACCCATCTGACGGGGCTTAACATGCTTTGTTACCATGTTTACGCCCTCAACGATAACCTTACCTTCAGAAGGGCTGACCTGCATAACTTTGCCTTTTTTGCCACGGTTTTTGCCGTTGATTACTACAACGGTATCACCTGTTTTAACATGAACTTTATTCATTATCAGGCACCTCCTTAAAGTACTTCGGGAGCGAGCGAAAGGATTTTCATGTAATCCTTATCACGAAGCTCTCTTGCTACCGGTCCAAAGATACGAGTACCTCTGGGGGTCTTATCATCTTTAATCAAAACTGCTGCGTTTTCGTCGAAACGGATATAAGTGCCGTCGTCTCTGCGAACACCGCTGCATGATCTTACGACTACTGCTTTAACTACATCGCCTTTTTTAACAACGCCGCCGGGTGCTGCTTTTTTGACAGATGCAACTATAACATCGCCTATATTAGCATACCTTCTGCCTGAACCACCGAGTACACGAATGCACATAATTTCTTTCGCACCGGTGTTATCGGCAACTTTGAGGTAAGTCTGTTGTTGTACCACAGTAATTTCCTCCTTAGAAAATTATTTCGCTTTCTCGATGATTTCTACAACACGCCATCTCTTATCTTTTGAGAGAGGACGGGTTTCCATAACAAGAACCTTGTCGCCTACGCCACACTGGTTGTTCTCGTCATGAGCCTTGATTTTAACTGTACGGTTGACGATCTTCTTGTAAAGCGGATGCTGAACTCTGTCTTTAATTGAAATAACTACAGTCTTGTCCATCTTATCGCTTGTTACGATACCAACCTGAGTTTTTCTGAGATTTCTTTCACTCATTACGATTGTCCTCCCTTTCCTTAGCCTTCGTTGCCGTGCAATTCGATATCACGGATTACTGTTTTTACTCTTGCGATATCCTTCTTAACGGCACTGATACGCATTGGATTATCGAGTTGGTTGATGGCCTGCTGGAAGCGTAACTTAAAAAGCTCGTCCTTCAACTCCAAGAGTTTAGCATCCAACTCTGAGGGGGAGAGTTTCTTGATTTCATTTGCTTTCATTATTGCTCACCATCCTCTTCTTGTTCTGCCTTGGTAACAAACTTGCACTTAACGGGAAGCTTGTTAGCTGCAAGACGCATAGCCTCACGGGCTGTCTCTTCCGGAACACCTGCAATCTCGAACATTACTCTGCCGGGCTTAACAACTGCAACCCAGTATTCGGGTGAACCTTTACCTGAACCCATTCGGGTTTCAGCGGGCTTCTCTGTGATGGGCTTATCCGGGAAGATTTTTATCCAAACCTGACCGCCACGCTTGATATATCTTGTCATAGCGATACGGGCAGCTTCGATCTGATTTGCTGTAATCCAAGCAGGCTCAAGAGACACAAGACCGAAGTCACCGTAGTTGACCTTATTACCTCTTGTAGCGGTACCTGTCAAACGGCCTCTCTGAACTCTGCGGTATTTAACTCTCTTAGGTAACAACATTATTTTGTGCCTCCTTCCTTGCGAGGCTTGCGGCTGTCGTGAAGAACTTCGCCGTTGTAGATCCAAACCTTAACACCGATACGACCGTAGGTTGTCTTTGCCTCTGCAAAGCCATAGTCGATGTCAGCACGGATGGTCTGAAGCGGGATAGTACCCTCATGATAGCTCTCGGTACGTGCGATTTCCGCACCGCCGATACGACCGCTAACCTGTGTCTTAATACCTTTAGCACCGAGCTTCATTGTTCTGCCGATTGACTGCTTAAGAGCACGTCTGAAGGAAATTCTTCTTTCGAGCTGAGAAGCGATGTTCTCTGCAACGAGCTGAGCATTGAGGTCGGGCTGCTTGATTTCAATAATGTTTACGAAAACCTCTTTGTCGCCGCCGAGCATTTTTTTGCAGGTAGCTTTGAGCTTTTCGATTTCTGCGCCGCCCTTACCGATAACCATACCGGGCTTAGCGCAATGAATGTTGACACGAACTCTCTTCGCGTCTCTTTCGATTTCTACCTTCGGCACACCTGCAGGAGCAAGTGACTCAAGGAGATACTTACGGAGCTTTGTGTCCGATACAAGAGTATCGCCGAAATCTTTTTTGTCGGAGTACCAACGTGACTCCCAATCCTTAATAACACCGATACGAAGTCCGGTAGGATTTATTTTCTGACCCATTGTATTACCTCCTCCTCACTTATTCTGCTTCTTTAAGCACAAGATAAATGTGCGAAGTCTTTTTGTTAATTCTGAATGCACGGCCCTGTGCTCTCGGTCTGATTCTCTTGAGAGTGGGACCCTGATCAACATGGCAAGACGCAATGTAGAGTCTTGATGTGTCCATGTCTTTGTTTTCTGCATTTGCCATTGCTGATTTCAAAAGCTTTTCAAGCGGTTCACACGCAGCCTTGGGTGTGTACTTGAGAATAGCTAATGCTTCTTCGCAAGGCTTGTTTCTGATTAAGTCAAGTACGATCTGAACCTTACGGGGCGCAATGCGTACGTTTGTTACCTTTGCCGTTGCTTCCATTAGTTAATACACTCCTTTCGACTGATTATTTACCGTTGTTTGAAGTCTTTGAACCGGCATGACCCTTAAAGGTTCTTGTCGGCGCAAATTCGCCAAGCTTGTGACCTACCATATCTTCGGTAACATATACCGGAACATGCTTTCTGCCGTCGTGGACAGCAAATGTATGTCCGACAAAGTCCGGGAATATAGTAGAGCTGCGGCTCCATGTCTTGAGAACGATTTTCTCGCCGTTCTTGTTCATTTCCTGAACCTTTTTGAACAACTTAGCATCCACAAAAGGTCCTTTTTTTGTACTTCTGCTCATAATCTACACTCCCTTCTCTTATTTACCGTTGCGGCGTTTAACAATCATCTTGTTAGAAGCCTTTTTCTTATTTCTTGTCTTATAGCCAAGAGCAGGTTTACCCCAAGGTGTGCAAGGACCGGGACGACCGATCGGAGCTTTACCTTCACCACCGCCGTGTGGGTGGTCATTCGGGTTCATGACAGAACCACGAACTGTGGGTCTGATACCTAAGTGACGTGTACGTCCGGCCTTACCGAGCTTAACATTTTCATGGTCAGCATTACCTACTGTACCGATTGTAGCTCTGCACTCAGCGGAAACGTTACGAAGCTCGCCTGAAGGGAGACGAAGAAGCGCAAATCCGTTTTCCTTAGCCATAAGCTGTGCCGAGTTGCCGGCTGCTCTTGCCAACTGACCGCCTCTGCCGGGATAAAGCTCAACGTTGTGAACAACAGTACCGGTGGGGATGTCCTTGAGTTTAAGTGCGTTACCGACTTTGATGTCTGCGCTTGCACCCTCTTCTACCTTGTCGCCTACTTTAAGACCGACAGGAGCAAGGATGTATCTCTTTTCGCCATCTTCGTATTCAACGAGTGCGATGTGAGATGAACGGTTGGGATCGTATTCAATCGTAAGAACGGTTGCTACGCCCTCTTTATCTCTCTTGAAGTCGATAATTCTGTATTTTCTTCTGTTTCCGCCGCCCTTATGACGAACGGTAATTCTTCCGTAACTGTTACGGCCTGCATTCTTCTTAAGAGGAGCAAGGAGACTTCTCTCGGGAGCGACCTTTGAAAGTTCGGAATAATCCGTAACCGACATATTACGTCTTGAGTTGATAGTCGGCTTATAGACTTTAATAGACATTTTTTCACTCTCCTTAATAACGGCTTAGCGGAGCTGTCTTGACTCCATACATTACCGTTGAGTTATTACATCATTCCGTCAAAGAATTCGATAGTCTTGCTGTCTTCTGTAAGAGTAACAACAGCCTTTTTCCAAGACTCTGTGTAACCCTCGAAGCGACCGTATCTTCTCAAATGACCTTTGCAATTCATTGTGTTGACTTTAGCGACCTTAACGCCGAAAAGTTTTTCAACAGCTTCTTTAATTTCGGGTTTTGTAGCATCTTTAGCAACCTTGAAAGAATACTTCTTCTCGGCAGTGCCCATCATGCTTTCCTCTGTAATTACCGGACGGAGGATAATATCCTGAGCAAATTTCATTATGCATATACCTCCTCAATCTTTGAAACCGCATCCTTAACAACAACGATTGTGTTGCAATTAAGAATATCATAAACGTTAAGTGTGTTTACAAGAGAAACCTTTGCACCTGCAATGTTGCGAGCGCTTCTGTAAACTACATCGTCTTTCTCGGGGAGAACGATAAGAGTTTTCTTGCCGGCATTGATAGCCGAAAGAACTCCTGCCATTTCCTTTGTCTTGATTGCGTCCATAGCGAGTGAATCAACAACGATCATCTCGTTCTCGGCAACCTTGCTTGAAAGAGCAGACTTCATAGCGAGTCTCTTAACCTTCTTATTTACATCGATACCGTATTCACGGGGCTTCGGTCCGAGTGCGATACCGCCGTGAGTCCACTGCGGAGATCTTGTCGAACCCTGTCTTGCACGACCTGTTCCCTTCTGTCTCCACGGCTTTTTACCGCCGCCCGAAACTTCGGAACGAGTAAGTGTTGACTGAGTGCCCTGACGCTGCGCTGCAAGGTAGCTTACTACCATGAGGTGCATAGCCGACATGTTCGGTTCGATTGCGAAGATACCGTCGTTAAGTTCGATATCAGAAACTTTCTTACCTGCTTTATCCAATACTGCTAATTTAGCCATTCTTCAACACTCCTTTCTTACTTACTCTTAACTGTGTCTGCGAGAATAACAATTCCGCCCTTGGGTCCGGGGATAGCACCCTTGATAGCGATGAGATTGTTTTCAACATCAACCTTTACTACGTCAAGGTTCTGGATTGTAACTCTCTCGGTACCGAGGTGACCTGCGAGTTTCTTTCCCTTGTAAACTCTTGACGGATCCGAACAAGCACCCAATGAACCTGCGTGTCTTGATACGGGACCTGTACCGTGTGATTCTTTAAGTCTTGAGAAGTTCCATCTCTTGATTGCGCCTGCGGTACCTTTACCTTTGCTTGTACCTACAACGTCAACTCTGTCACCTGCTGCGAAAACGTCTGCTTTGAGAACATCGCCTACGTTAAGAGCGTCTGTGTCTTCGAGTCTGAACTCTCTAAGAACCTTCTTCGGTGCAACGTTTGCCTTCTTGAAGTGACCTGCCTCAGGCTTGTTTACTCTTGTGATTTTAACATCACCGTAACCTACCTGAACTGCAGCGTAACCGTCATTTTCAACGGTTTTCTTCTGAACGACTGTGCACGGACCTGCTTCAACAACTGTAACGGGAATTACTTTACCGTTCTCGTCAAAGAGCTGGGTCATACCGATCTTCTTACCAATAAGACCTTTTTTCATTTTTATTTCCTCCTTTGGTTATTGGTTGGCTCTCGCCAACTTGACCTGTAAGCGTAAAGCGAAATTATTTAATCTCAACTTCAACGCCTGCGGGAAGCTCAAGACTTGTAAGAGCCTCAACAGTTTTGTTTGAGGGTCTTAAAATGTCGATAAGCCTTTTGTGCGTTCTCTGCTCAAACTGTTCACGGCTGTCCTTGTACTTATGAACTGCACGAAGGATAGTAACAACTTCCTTCTCAGTGGGAAGCGGAACAGGACCTGAAACCTGAGCGCCTGTGCGCTTTGCAGTTTCAACGATCTTCTCTGCTGCCTTATCAACAACGTTGTGATCGTAGCCTTTAAGTCTGATTCTGATTTTCTTGCCTTTTGCTGCTGCCATTGGTTTTTCCTCCTTGAAAAATTAGGGCAACGCTTTTTAACAACCTTGCCGGGTGTTCCCACCCTCTGCAATATAAAAATCCGAAGATTTTCGGACGTTAAAAAGCACACAGTTTTCCCTTGTTTCACGCAGTTGGGGTACGCTACATAAAGAAAAACATATAATTTCGCCCGGTTTATAATCGGACATACTCCGTGATAATTCCCTGCATCAAGTGCAGCCACCTATCACATCATCGCATATCATAACGCCGGTAAATGGGCATAATTCGCCTATTCCACAGCGTGCTTGAGTATTTTATCACATATCTTTGGCAAATGCAACAACTTTTTACAAAAAAGTTCGTGAAAAAAGCCGAAATTTTTTAATAATAGTAACCGGGCGTTTCGTCACCACAACATTTAGTGTTTTACCCTGTTTTTTCTCAAAAAAGCAAGCAGCCGAGAGCCTGTTTTGACCCTCGGCAGACGCCTTTTTGCTATATATAATATAATGGTATAGAGAAAATCAGAAATATTCGACCTCTTTTTCGGGGAAAGCTTCGTCCTTTAGAACTCTTAACGGCGCATCCTCCAAAAGAGATTTCAGCATATCCTCGGTTATGCTCTCGGGAAAATATTCTATCTTATCAAGTATTCTGTTACTCCTTATTTTGTGAGAATGTGCGTCGGTTGCGATAAAATCGGCAAATCCCTTTAGAATGAGGTCTTCCGTAAATCTTCTCATATCTTCCCCACCTGCTCCCGCAAGCGAAGAAGCATTGACCTGAAACTTACAGCCCATATCCCACAGCCTGTTTACAACTGTCGGATTTTGAGCAAACGAAATATATCTCTCGGGATGTGCTATTATCGGAATATATCCTCTTGCGCATATTTCCTCTGCGTAAATAACAGCTTTTTCAGGGACAAACGGTTCAAGCGTATATTCACAAAGCATATATCTGCTCCCGTTAAGCGTAAGCTCGTCAAGAGTTCCTGCCGTAAAAACCTTGCTGTCAAGAAAGACTTCTGCACCGTAAGCCACCGCAGGCTTATTATCGAAGCTGTCAAGCACCTCTTTGAAATCTTGTATCGCCTCGTACCGATTGAATAAAAAGTCCTCTATTTTGTCAAAATCCAAAAAATGCGGCGTAGCGATTATCGCATCAATTTTGTTGAGCTTTGCCGTATTTATCATCTCGGCAGACTCCGTTATATCTCTTGCACCGTCGTCTATACCGGGTAAAATATGGCAATGAATATCAATCATAATTATCTCTCCGTCAACTGTTTTTCAGCTCTTCCTCTTCTTCTGCGGCAACCTCTGCCTTAACCTCCTCAACCGTAACAGGCTTCTTCCTGAATATGTGAATAATGCCGTCGTCGTTGAGCACCTTCAGCACCATAATGCTTATCGGTAAAAGGAAAAGTCCGATAAAACCGAACAATCTTGTTCCTATATACATTGCGGTAATTGTAACATAAGCGGGAAGTCCGAGTTGGGATGCTACAAGCTTCGGCTCAATTATCTGCCTTATTACCGTAATTATCGCATAGACTACCAATATGCCTATGCCGAAGCCGATATTGCCCGTGAAAAGCGACCACACGCCCCAAGGCACCAATATTGTACCCGTTCCGAGCACGGGAAGAATGTCAACTATTGCGGTTATAAGCGAAATTGCGAAAATATATCCGCCCGTGTATACGCCGATAAGCTTGAGGAACGATAAGCCTATAACCATTTCGAAAAATGTCACAAGGATAATTATGCAATATGCCTTGCCCATTTTGCCGAGCGTTGAGAAAAGTATATTTTTTGTCCTAACTATTTTTGCGGCATTTTTTTCTCCCGCAAGCTTGAGAATTAAGCTCTTGAGCGATGCGTAATCGGCTGTCATAAAACAGCCTGACACTATTGCTACGACAATTCCGACCGCAACAACAGGAATTTGCTTCGCAGTACCCCAAACCGCACCGATCGGCGATGCAAGCCATGAAAAATCAAAGCTTCCCGTCTTTTCAACAGCGGCAGACGGTGCGTCGGGAGCAGGCATTCCCGAGCCGAAAATGTTTGTGAGAATATCCTGCGCATACGCAGACAGGCTTGTCCTCAGGCTGTCGGGCAGTATCGTAAGCTTTGTTTCGATCCAAGTACAAACCTGCTCTATAAACAAAGCGGTGTTCTCAAGTTTCAGCATTAAATAACCGAAAAACGATTTCATCTCGGAAAACAGTTTCATAAGAGCAACCGCAAAAATCGAACCGAGCACCACAAAGCAGAATATAACAAGCAGCGCAGAAAAAATACCACGTCCGCCCTTTGCTTTTTTTGTGAGATAATCAACAGGCTTTTGAAGCACGGCAGCCACAAAAAGCGCTGTCAAAAGCGGAAGGCAAATTCCGAAGGCGTATTTGAAAAACAGGAAAAACAGCCCTATAAGAACGGCGAAATACATCACATTGATTAAAAAGCTTCGCCTTTTTTCCGTAACGTTCATTTTGAACCTCCTTGTAAACGCTTTATTATTATACATTTTATACTATTTTTTGAAATCTTACAATGCAAATATTTATCTTTTATAGAAAATTTAATTTTTATTTGCTTTTTTCTTTATTATTGCGTTAAAATGTGATAAACTCTTATGTGAATAAATATATCATGATATAGGATGTGGGAAAATGTATATAGCAGTTATGGGTTACGGTACCGTTGGCTCCGGCGTTGTAGAAGTATTTCTCAAGAACCATGACAGCATTATTAAAAAATGCGGTCAGTCACAGCTTGACTTGAAATACATTCTTGACCTTCGTGATTTCCCGAACGACCCCAATAAAGACAAGTTCACAAAGGACTTTAACGATATTCTTAACGACGACGAGGTTAAAATCGTTGTTGAAACCATGGGTGGACTTCACCCTGCTTTTGAATTTGTTTCAAGCCTTCTTAAAGCGGGCAAAAGCGTTGTTACCTCAAACAAGGAGCTTGTTGCGGCTAAGGGCTATGAGCTTCTTTCAATCGCCGATGAAAACAATGTAAACTTCCTTTTTGAAGCCTCGGTAGGCGGCGGTATTCCGATTATAAGACCTATTTCACAGTGCCTTGCGGCAAACGAAATTGATGAAATTGCAGGAATACTCAACGGAACGACCAACTTCATTCTCACAATGATGATTGAAAAGAATATGAGCTTTGACGACGCTCTCAAACTTGCGCAGGAGAACGGTTATGCCGAAAAGGATCCGACTGCCGACATTGAGGGACACGACGCTTGCAGAAAAATTTGTATTCTCGCTTCCCTTTGCTTCGGAAAGCACGTTTATCCCGAAAGCGTTCATACAGAGGGTATTACAAAGGTTACTCTTTCCGACGTTGCATATGTAAACAATCTCGGCGGAGTTATCAAACTTATCGGCAGAGCTAAGCGTCTCGGCAACGGAAAAATTTCCGCAGTTGTAAGCCCGTGCGTTGTTATGGCTTCCTCACAGCTTGCAAATGTCAGCGACGTGTTCAACGCAATCCTTGTAAGAGGCGACGCTATCGGCGACGTAGTATTCTACGGCAGAGGAGCAGGAAAGCTTCCGACCGCAAGCGCTGTTGTTGCAGACGTTATTGACTGTGCAAAGCACACCAACCGCAAAAAGATTTTCGGCTGGGGACCGAGCGAGGACGACTATGTTGTTGATTACAGAGAGCTTGACACAGCACTCTTTGTCCGTGCTACCGCAGACGATATTGAAAAAGCGAAAAAGGCTGTCAAAAAGGTATTCGGTACTGTTAAATTTGTATCGAGAGACAATCAGCCTGAAAACGAATTCGCTTTCGTAACAGATAACGAAAAAGAAAAAGAGCTTATCGCAAAGCTCGACTCAATCAGCGAAATCAAGCCCTGCTCTGTTATCAGAGTATCGGACTATTGATATTGGAGGATAATTTATGGGACTTATAGTTCAGAAATTCGGCGGAAGCTCCGTTGCAAACGCTGAGCGTGTTATGAACGTCGCTCGAATCGTTACGGAGACCTACCGTCAGGGAAATGATGTAGTCGTTGTAGTTTCCGCACAGGGTGACACAACCGACGACCTCATTGCCAAAGCTCATGAAATAAACGAAAAGCCGTCAAAAAGAGAGCTTGATATGCTTATGACCTCAGGCGAGCAGATTTCAATCGCACTTCTCTCTATGGCTATTGAAAAATTGGGCTGTCCTGCAGTTTCGCTTCTCGGTTGGCAGGCAGGCTTCAACACAAGCTCATCATACGGCTCTGCAAGAATTAAATCTATTAAGGCTGACCGTCTTAAAGCAGAGGTTGACCGCCATAACATTGTTGTTGTTGCAGGCTTCCAGGGCATTAACAAGTATGACGACCTCACAACACTCGGCAGAGGCGGAAGCGATACAAGCGCAGTTGCAATCGCTGCGGCAATGCACGCAGACCGCTGTCAGATATTCACCGATGTTGAGGGCGTATTCACGGCAGACCCGAGAAAGGTTCCCGGCGCTCAAAAGCTTCAGGAGATAACTTATGACGAAATGCTTGAATTGGCTACTCTCGGTGCGCAGGTTCTCAACAATCGCTCGGTAGAAATGGCTAAAAAATACAATGTTGAACTCGAGGTTCTCTCAAGTCTCAAGAGAGTTCCCGGAACGATCGTTAAGGAGGTCGCAAAAATGGAAAAAATGCTCGTAAGAGGTGTAACAAAGGACACGGACGTTGCCCGTATTTCAATAACAAACATTCCCAATATCCCCGGCATTGCTTTTAAGCTTTTCTCAAAGCTCGCACAGGCAAGAATAAACGTTGACATCATTCTTCAGTCTGTCGGCAGAGACGGTACAAAGGATATTTCCTTCACTGTTTCAAAAGAAAACGCAGAGGGTGCAATCGAGGCTATTCACAAGACCTTTGACATTGATGATAAGGACATTATTTGCGACAAGAACGTTGCTAAAATTTCAATCGTCGGCGCAGGAATGGAAACACATCCCGGCACAGCTTCAAAAATGTTCGAAGCATTGTTTGAGCACGACATCAATATCGATATGATCGCTACAAGCGAAATCAAAATATCGGTTCTTATCGACGCAAAGGACGCTGACCGTGCTGTTTCGGCAGTCCACAAGGCTTTCCTTCCCGAAGAATAATTCGAAAGACATAAAATTAAGGCATTATGAGAAATCTCATTGAAATCTCATAATGCCTTTTTTGTAACTGTTTTTTATTTTCAATTAACCGAGTAAGCCGCCGTCCAAGCTTCAATAATCTTCTCAAATTCTTCGCCCTTCATAGCTTTGAGACAATCGGATTTGTATTCGTTAAAAAGCTCGTCCGAGGTAATGTCCGACCTTGTAACCGTAAAAATGTAATCTCCGACCGTAAAGCTTCCCGCAGTACCGACTTCAATGCCTTTTACATTGTCGAAAAAGCCGTCGGGATACTTTGTCGAATTCTTATCGATAACCACAACAGAGTCGGTAACCGCAACATTCTCGGCATAAGACGCAGCATTGTCAACAGAGGCAACGCCCTCGTTAATTTCGTTCGCCATACGCTTGAAAACTTCGGCGGTTTTCTGTCTTTCCTCTTCGGAAAGAGAAACTGTATTGTTGTTTTCGTCAACGGTCGTCAAAAAGCCTGTCGCAGACCTGAACGCCACAAAATTGTTATTAAAAAACTCTTTGAGCTCGCTATCCGTCATGGGAGAATCTCCGTTCTCGGAATAGTAGGCCTCCATAAGACGTGTTTCGTAGCATTTGCTTTCCTCTATCTTGTAAAGGTCGTTTTTCGATACGCCTATTCCCTCATAATACTTGGAAAACAAATGCCAATAGGAATTTACCGTATTTGAAAGCGTTGACTTTTCTTCAAGCGTGAGGTCGATTCCTCTGTTGGCAAATTCGGAATTTACCGCAACATATCTTATAAGCATCTTATTTGCAAGAGCCGTCACATCGGTTTCACCGTTCTTCTCACACTCTCTTTTTGCGAGGTCGGTAAAATACGCATAAACGCCCTTGCCGATTTTAGCGGAATTGACACGCACACTTGCATTTTTACCGCAAGAGCATAATGTCAAAAGCATAATTGCCGACATTATCAGCGCCGTTATCCTTTTTTTCACATTTCCACCGCCTTAATTTTACACATATCAGCTGCAAGAATTATTTTTCTGCTCATTCAAATAATCCTTGAGTAATTGCTCCTTGAGAAGCTCTCTTTCCTCTGCCGCCTTCGCCTTTTTAGCATACATTCTTCTGTTCCTGCCGATTTTTCCGTTCTTAACAAACGCAACCGAAAACATACCGATAAGTCCGCCCGACGCCTGTATAATCTCATCAATCATAGTGTCGGTCAAGCCGCTGTCGGTCATGGGAGCCGTGCGCTGAAGGGTAAGACCGTAAATTCTATCCATTGTAAACTCGTAGGTTTCCCAGCCGACAGAAATAAAGCACGCAAAGCCTATCGCAAACAATGCCGCAAGAGCCGGAGAAAGCCTCCTTTTAGGTCCTTGAACCGTGCAGGCGAAGTCATAGGCAAACCAAGCCGAGATAAAGCCTGCGGAAAAGTGCGTTACTATGTCAAAGTTGGAAAACGCAGTCCTGTTATTAAGCGTAGAGCCCACAACAACACCGATAAATATAAACAAATTCAGCATTGTTTGAGTTAGATAGTCCACTCTCGTTATAAAAGAGAAGCCGCCGAATATCTGAAAAAAGTCCCACAAATGCGTGAAGATAATCGCAAATATCGCCTCTAAGAACTCAACCACCGAGCCGTGAAAAAGTCCGTAAGTTCCCCATGCGAGCAAGCCGACTCTCAAAACCACCCAAAGTATTTTATGTGAAGCAGGCAAATAGCCCGATTCAAATCTTTCGTTCATCAGTCAGCTTCCTTTACTTGAATTTTGCCATCATACCTGCGGTGTTTGCTCCGTCGGATTTTGAGCCTACAAGGTCGCCGTCCGCCGAAAGAGTTGAGCCGCCTGCTATATATTTACCGCCCGAAAGCACGCAAACGTTTTCAAACTTATCGTCCCTTGAGCCGCCGTAGCCCTCAACCGAGGTAACTTGACCCGTCGCACCGAGCGTTACGATAATGCCGTCTGCTCCGCCCTTGTTACCGACGGTTTTTAAGTCTCTGTTGTTAGAAGCCGAGTAGCCGCAAACTACAAACGAGCCGTCCGATACAGGAGCGATAGATGTGAACGTATCGTCCTGATAGCCTCTGAACGGAGTCTGCCATGCTATGCTGCCCGACGAAGAATATTTAACGGCATAAGCGTCATATCCGCCCTGATTGCCGAGGCTTGCAAATGAATTATCCTTTGAATTTGAACGTCCGACAACAACACAGCCGTCCGATACTGCGGCAACCGAATTTGCGTTGTCAATTCCGCTTCCGCCAAACTGACGAATCCACGAAACATTGCCGCTGCCGTCAAGTCTTACGATAGCCGCATCCGATTTTCCGTAACCGTTAAACGCTCTCGAAGCGTCGCTTGACGAGAAGTTTCCGACAGCATAAATGTTTCCGCTTTGGTCGGTATCGACGCCGTTAAACGAGTCGCCGACCGAGCCGATTGCCTTTGCGAAAACCAAATTGCCCGAAGCGTCGTACTTCGCCACAAGAGCCGCAGCTCTGCCCGAAGCAATACCCAACGGAGCTGCCGCACCGTCACTTGAGCCTACGCCGCCTGCCGCAACGATACTGCCGTCGGCACAAACGCTGACATCATTAAAGAAATCAACCAAGCTTCCGCCGTAGGACTGTACCCATTGCATATCGCCCGAGGAGTTAAACTTATATATAACCCCATCATACTCGCCGTAATGAGGCGAGCCGAGATTTGTTGCGTTTGAATAGCCTGCCGCAATGATATTGCCCGAAGCGTCGGTATCAAGGCTTCTCAACGACAATGCACCGTCGCTTGTTATCGCCTTGCGCCATTTGAGGATACCCGAGCTGTCAAATTTCATAAGCACCATATAAGGAACTGCCGAGCCCGAAGCAAGTCCCGCAAACGAACCATCGGAGGAGTTTGTCTGAACAAGGGAAACATAACCGCCGTCGGAGGTCGGAGCAACCGCATTGCAAGCGTCGCTCTTGCTGCCGCTGAAGGTTGCGCCCCAGTTTGAACTGTTGCTGCCCGGCGTTACAACGGAGGTCGTATATTTTCTTGTATAGGTTACGGGATTTCCGTCCTTATCGTAAACCGTATTTCCGTTTGCATCCGTCTGAACAAGTGTTGTGATTATCGGCTCATTCGGAGCAGGAACGGTAATGACCGTATGGCTCACCTTTCCGTTTTTATCTGTCACAACGTTTCCGTCCTTATCGGTAACGGGAATTTCAACGTCCTTCGGATGATATATTACCGAGGTTTTAACCTCGCCGTTTTCGTCATAAACCTTCTCGCCGTTGGCATTTGTGACCTCGACGATTTCAGTTTCAAGCACAACGGTAATAGCTTCGCCGTTTTCGTCTGTTATCGGAACGCCGTTTTTATCGGTAACAACAACCGTCTCGGAATAGACAATAGTTGTAAGCACCTCGCCGTTTTCGTTTGTAACGGGATTTCCGTATTCATCTGTTACGACAACAGCCTGACCGGGATTGTTATTCCTCTTACAAGCAGAAACTATAACCAACACTGCCATAGTGAGAGCAATAGCCGACATAACGATTTTTTTGTTTGCTTTCATAAGCCGAACCTCCGATTTTGTGCCTGAATATTCATACATCATTTATTTTACCATAATTACACGCTGAATTCAATCAAATTTTTACGTTATTTATAGGTATTATATCTTATAAATGTATGTGTTAAAATGATGTGACCCAAAAAGAAAGAGAAGTAACTTCAAAATATGGTATAATGAGATTGCAACAAAACATTAACCAAGAAAGAAG
>SFGA01000010.1 GCA_004556705.1 Ruminococcus sp.
GCTACGCTCCACTCAAAAGGCGTTCAAAAACATTGTACTATATTTTGACTTATTTTTTTATCAAAAATGGGTCACATCTATTTACAACGCAGAAAAAATTTTTTCTTAAAAAACAACTGTTTATTGATATGTAGTGCGTTTTATGATACAATATCTTGAAACAAAAAATAAATCTTCGTTAAAAGGTAATAATTTTAACGGAGGATTTATTTATGAAAAATGATATAAACGAATTTTACAAATTTCAGACAGGAACAGTTTCCGAACCCGAACAAAAGGACGAGTCCGACGAGCATGAGCAGTCGGATTTTCCACGGGAGCAGCAGATAGTCACAAACGGCTCAATTACCGTGTCAAAGCTTGGACATTATATCCATTGTATTACGATAATCGGTCAAATAGAGGGACATTTTATTTTGTCGCCGCAAAACAAAACGACGAAATATGAGCACGTTATACCGCAGCTTGTCGCCGTTGAGGAAAGTGACGATATAGAAGGATTGATTGTCATTCTCAACACTGTCGGCGGCGATATCGAAGCGGGTCTTGCCATAGCAGAGCTTATCAGCGGAATGAAAACGCCCGTTGTGTCGTTAGTTCTCGGCGGAGGTCATTCGATAGGTGTGCCGCTTGCAGTTTCGGCTAAACGCTCGTTTATTGTGCCGTCGGCTACAATGACCGTCCATCCCGTGCGAATGAACGGACTTGTTTTGGGCGTTCCGCAGACCTTATCTTATTTTGATAAGATGCAGGAGAGGATAGTCAGGTTTGTCACAGCCAACTCGGGCATATCCGCAAGCCGCTTTCGTGAGCTTATGATGGATACAGGCGAGCTTGTGTTGGACGTCGGGACGGTGCTTGACGGTGAGTCAGCCGTAAAAGAAGGTCTTATTGACGAGCTTGGAGGACTTTCGGATGCGCTTGACTATTTGTACGGACTGATTCTTGATAAAAACGAAAAAGATGTAAATTGATTTTAATTCTCGGAGGAAGAAAAATGGCAACCGCAAAGAACGGTAAGAACACAAAGAAAAATGCGCCTAAACCACGCACACAAAAAACTCAATCAAAATCACAAAAAAGCGATAACGGAAAACAGCCGCAGGATAACGCTTCAAAAAGACAGCTTTATGCAATAGTGCTGTTTTGCGTTTCGTTGCTTTTGATATGCCTTGTATTCATAAAGGGCGAAAGTCTTTGGGGCTTCTGCCGTGAAATGATGTTCGGACTTTTTGGCTTTACATCATTTATTTGGCCGATAATACTAATTTATATCGCTATTATGGCAACGCTTAATAAAATTGACTCAAAGGTCGGTTATAAGGTTGCCGAGGCGGCATTGCTGACAGTTTTAATAAGCAGTGCCATACATATTTTTACATTCAAAGGCGATGAGGTTGACTATTTTGTCGATATAGCCGACGCTTATAATTATTTCAGAATTGACGGCAGCGTGTTCGGAAGCGGTGCTGTAGGCGCTATTCTCGGCGGTGCGATTTTGCTCATTACAGGCAGTTCAAAAGTACCGTCCGCCGCAATTATACTTGTACTTATTTTCCTTGCCGTTATGCTTGTTACGGGAACAACTCTTATCAAGCTTATAAACGGTATTGTTAATCCTGCGAAGAAAATCGGCAAAATAACAAACGAAAGAGTACACGAAAAATTCAATTCTGACAGCGAGGATGATGCTGACGATGAAGAGAATGAAAATGATGATGTTATAAGCTATGAGGAAGCGCAGAAAAAGCGTAAGGCAAAAAAGCAAATTGATTTTGTTTTGCCTGCCGAGGAAGGTACCGAGGAGATACCGCAGGCTGCCGAACCGCTTAACTCAAAGCCTGTTCAGCTTGACGATATAATTAAAAATATGAATTCGGGAAGCACAGACGCAAAAAAGGCTGAAGCTGTGAAGTCTGTGCCAGAAAAGACAGCTGAAATCAAGGCAAACGATATTCCTCTCGGTACAGATAAAAAGAGTGATGAGAACGGCGATAAATCTGAGGATAACTATGTTTTGCCGACTCTTGATTGCCTTGCACAGCCAAAGGTCGGAAATTCAGCTAATTATGAAGAGGAGCTTAAAAATAACGCAACAAAGCTTGTTGATACTCTTAAAAGCTTCGGAGTTGAAACAAGAGTTGTTGATATAAGCAGAGGACCGTCTGTCACACGATATGAAATTCAGCCTGCGGCAGGCGTTAAAATCAGCCGTATAACAAGCCTTTCCGACGATATTGCGCTTAATCTTGCCGCTTCGGGCGTAAGAATTGAAGCACCTATTCCGAATAAAGCGGCTGTCGGAATTGAAGTTCCGAACAAGAACAGAGCGATGGTTTCATTGCGTGAACTTATTGATACCGACCTTTATAAAAAATCGGTCGCAAAATCAAAGTTAAGCGTTGCACTCGGTAAGGATATTGCAGGTAACTGTATGTATGCCGACCTTGCGAAGATGCCTCACTTGCTTGTTGCGGGTACTACGGGATCGGGTAAATCAGTATGTATGAACTCGATGATTGTATCAATCCTTTACAACGCAAAGCCTGATGAGGTTAAGCTTCTTATGATTGACCCGAAGCAGGTTGAGTTTACCGTTTATAACGGAATTCCTCATCTCATTGTTCCTGTCGTTTCCGATCCGAGAAAGGCGGCAGGTGCTCTTGCTTGGGCGGTTACAGAGATGCTTCAAAGATATAAAATGTTCTCGGAAAACAATGTGCGTGACATTGAGGGTTACAACAGCATTTGTCAAAGCATAGGCAGAGATAAATTGCCGCAAATTATTATTTTTATTGATGAGCTTTCCGACCTTATGATGGCTTCTCCGCATGAGGTTGAGGACTCGATTTGCCGTCTTGCGCAGATGGCTCGTGCGGCAGGTATGCACCTTATTATTGCAACGCAGAGACCTTCCGTTGACGTTATCACAGGTCTTATCAAAGCTAATATTCCGTCAAGACTTTCTCTTAAAACCTCATCACAAATCGACTCAAGAACGATTATCGACTCCGCAGGTGCAGAAAAGCTTCTCGGTAACGGCGATATGTTGTTCTATCCTGTCGGTATTGCTAAGCCGTTGAGAATTCAAGGCTGCTTCCTTTCCGATAAAGAGGTTGAAAATGTTGTTGACTTTATAAAATCGCAACAGCAGTCTGAATACAGCGACGATGTTATGCAGGAGATTGAGCGTCAGGCGGCGCTTGATAAGAAAAAGAACGGCGGCACTGCAGGACAGGAGTCTGACGGCGAGTCCGAAGCAGACGAAATGCTTCCTAAAGCAATTGAAGTGGTCGTTGAAAATCAGGTTGCGTCAACAACCCTGTTGCAGAAGAAATTGAAGCTCGGATATGCGAGAGCGTCAAGAATAATTGACGACCTTGAGGAAAGAGGAATTATCGGACCGTTTGAGGGCAGTAAGCCTCGTAAGGTGCTTATTTCAAAGCAGCAATGGTACGAGATGAACGCTCTTGCGCAAGGCGGCGCATCAGAGGCTACCGACGCTACCGATATTCTTTCGGTAGATGATGAAATTTCTCCGATTGATACCGATGAGGCGTAATATGGCAAAGAAAAGGCGTACACGCTCATATAATAAAAAGTCAATCATAAAAGCTGTGGCATTTACTGCTTTTATGATTGTTTGTATCTTGGTTGCGGTTTTGCCAAATGCACCGACCTGGGGCGACATCTCGAAATGGACTAAGGTAAATTCCGGTGTTGTTGAAAAAGAGGGAAATTTCTATGTTCATTTTATAGACGTGGGGCAGGCTGATTGTATACTTATGACCTGCGGCGATAAGGCGATTATGATTGACGCAGGCGAAACAGACTCTTATAAAACCATTGCTTCATATCTTACAATCAACAATGTTAAGAAACTCGATTATTTAATTCTCACTCACGCTCACGCCGATCATATAGGAAGTGCGGACGACATAATCAACAATTACGAGGTTGAAAATGTTATTATGACTCGTCTGACAGAGGAAAATATGACAACCTCGGACGTCTATTCAAATTTGTTGAATGCCCTTGCAAGCTCAAAGGCTAAGGTTTACGCCGCAAAGGCAGGGGATACTTATAAGCTTGACGACATCAGCTTCGATATTTTAGGACCTGTTAAGGATTATAAGGAACTGAATAATACTTCGGTTGTTGTTAAGGTAACGTACGGTAATACAAAATTCTTGTTTCAAGGCGATGCGGAGGCAAAGGCTGAAAAGGACATACTTGCCGCAGGCTATGATGTTTCGGCGGATGTTATAAAGCTCGGGCACCATGGCAGCAGAACATCAACGGATCTTGATTATCTTCGTGCGGTAAATCCGCAAGCGGCTGTGATTTCTTGCGGCTTAAACAATTCGTATAAGCATCCTAATCCCGAAACAATAGCAAAATTGGAAAGTATGTCAATTCCGTATTACAGAACTGATGTCCGTGGAAATATTGTTATCGAATGTGACGGGAATAATTTTTCTTTTAATTGTGAGAGGTAAAATATATGAAGCTTTTTTCTGTTGACAGAATTGAAGAAAACATTGTTATTCTTATAAAAGACGGAAAAGCGTTCAATTATCCTTTGGACGATTTTGATTTTTCCGTAAAAGAGGGTATGCTGCTTTCAAGAGACTCAGACGGTAAATTCCGCTATGAAAAAGAGGAAACCGAAAGGGTGAAAAACGAGCTTTTTAAGAAGCAAAACGATTTGTTCCTAAATTAAATAAAAAATATTAAAAAAACACTTGAAAATCTTGCTTTTGAGTGGTATAATGCTTTAGCAATTCGCACACACGGGGATTGCCGTAAAATTGCATATTATATGTCTTACGGTAAGTTGAACTGTGTGGAGGATAAAATAAGGAGGACAAAATAATGTCAGTAGTATCAATGAAACAGCTGCTTGAAGCAGGTGTGCACTTCGGTCATCAGACCAGAAGATGGAATCCGAAAATGGCTGAGTACATTTTCACAGAAAGAAACGGAATTTACATCATCGACCTTCAGAAAACCGTTAAGAAGTTGGAAGAAGCTTACATGGTAGTTCGTGACATCGCTGCTGAGGGCGACGAGATCCTTTTCGTCGGCACAAAGAAGCAGGCTCAGGATTCCGTTAAGGAAGAAGCTATCCGTTGCGGTATGCCTTACGTAAACGCTCGTTGGCTCGGCGGTATGCTTACAAACTTCAACACAATTAAGAAAAGAATTAAGAGACTTGCTCAGCTTAAGACTATGCAGGAGGACGGAACATTTGATATGCTCCCGAAGAAGGAAGCTGCTAAGCTTGAGCTTGAAATAGAGAAGCTTGAAAGATTCATGGGTGGTATTACAGAAATGAAGAAGCAGCCCGCTGCTATGTTCATTGTTGACCCCAGAAAAGAAAGAATTGCAGTTGCTGAAGCTAAGAAGCTCGGTATTCCGATTATTGCTATCGTTGACACAAACTGCGATCCCGACGAAATCGATCACGTTATCCCCGGTAACGACGACGCCATCCGTGCAGTAAAGCTTATTGCAGGCGCTATGGCTGATGCAGTTATCGAAGGCAGACAGGGTATGGCAGGCGCTGCTGCACAGGACGATGCAGAGGCTGAAGCTACTGAAGAAGCTGCTGAATAATTGACTTTAAGTGCCCGTGCATAATATTTGTGCGGGCATTAAATAAAAACGGAGGTAAATATTATGGCATTTACAGCAAAAGACGTTGTTGCTCTTCGTGAGAAGACAGGCGTAGGTATGATGGATTGTAAAAAGGCTCTTGTTGAAACCGATGGTGATATCGATAAGGCTATTGAAGTTTTGAGAGAAAAGGGACTTGCTTCTGCTGCTAAAAAGGCAAGCAGAGTTGCTGCTGAGGGCGTTATCGCTTCTTACAACGACGGCAAATCAGGTGCTCTTGTTGAAATTAACTGTGAGACGGACTTCGTTGCAAAGGGCGAGCCTTTCGTAAACCTTGCAAATGCTGTTGCAAAGACAGTTGTTACAGCTAACCCCGCAGATGTTGACGCTCTTCTTGCAACAAATGTTGCTGACGGCGACAATACAGTTGAGGAAGCTGTTCAGGAGGTATTCCTTGCACTTCGTGAGAACATGAAGGTTCGTAGATTTGCTCGTATGGACGGTCACGTTGTAACATACATTCACGGTAACGGTACTGTTGGCGTTATGGTTGCTTTTGACGCAGATGATGCTACTGCTGCTAAGCCCGAATTCAACGAGATGGGCAAGAATGTTGCAATGCAGGTTGCAGCAATGAGCCCCGAGTATTTGAGCAAGGATGATATTTCTGCTGACGAGCTTGAGAAGATGAAGACGATCGTTGTTGAAAGCGCTCTTAACACACCCGCTTCATTACCGATTCCGATTCTCAACAGCATCATCGAAGAAGCTATTTCCGAGAAAAAGTGGAGCGACGAGGATATCGAGATTTACAATGGTCTTGATAACAAGCAGAGAAAGAATTTCACAAACTTCATTTCAAAAGAAGCTTATGCTACACTTGCTGAAATCGCAGTTTCTCACAAGGCTGAAATCGCTGAAAACAAGATTTTCGCAGGTCTTGTTCAGGGTCGTATTTCAAAGCAGATTAAGGAAATCTGCCTTTCAGAGCAGCCGTTCGTTCGTTCTGACCTCTTTGACGGTCCGGTTAGCGGCTATGTTAGCTCTGTTGCAAAGGCTCTCGGCGCAGAGATTAAAATCAATTCGTTCGTTCGTCTTGCTAAGGGCGAGGGAATCGAAAAGAAGCAGGAGAACTTTGCTGACGAAATCGCAAGCATGGTTAAATAATCAATCTTTTGTGGTTATAAACAGGGGAGATGTTCTAAGAACGTCTCCCTTTACTTTTTTATATATGTGTGATAAAATTATTCGGATAAGAAAGCAGGTGATTTTTAGTGATAGGAATGAATATCGGTGTTGATTTCGGCTCATCCTCGACAATTATGGTTGTTGACGGTAAAGGCATTGTACTTGACGAGCCTACGGTTATCGCTGTTGACTCCGAAACTAAATATCCCATTGCTTTTGGTAACAACGCTTATACAATTGAGGGCAGAACCGACGATAATATTAAGGTTATTCATCCTGTTGTAAACGGAGTAATCTCAAACTACACTATGGCGCAGAAGCTTTTGGGTCATTATCTGCTTAAAATTTGCGGCAACAGGGTTTTGAAGCCGAATGTTATAATTGCAGTCCCGAGTGCTTGTACAAACCTTGACAAAAGAACATTTATCGATATTGTTACCTCCGCAGGCGCAGGCAGGGTGTGCTTCGTCGAGGAGTCGCTCGCATCTGCAATCGGTATCGGTTTCCAAAAGGACGCTCTTTCGGGCAGGCTGCTTGTAAATATGGGCGGCGGCGAGGTTGATGTGTCCGTTGTAACAATGGGTAGCATTGCGGTTGCGGACACCGTTAAAGTCGGCGGACTTTCGATTGACGCCGCAATACAAAAGCATTTGAAAAAGACTCGTGATATAACCGTCGGTCCTTTGACGGCGGAACGAATTAAAATTTGCCTCGGAAGTGCGATACCGCGAGAAGAAGAGCTTGCAATGATAGTATCGGGCAAGAGCGAAACGGATAATATGCCTATTTCCTTTGAGGTTACATCAGAGGAAATTTACCCTTGCGTGCGTGAACAGGTCGATTTGATAATGAACGGAATACGAAACGTGCTTGAAAAAACACCGCCTGAGCTCGTCGGAGATATTTCGGATAACGGAATTGTATTGACAGGCGGTACGGCACTTCTCAACGGAATGGATAAGCTTGTAAGCACCGCTACGGGAATTGAAACGGTTGTTGCAAAAGACCCGTTATACAGCACGGCAAGCGGAGCTATGGATATAGTTAAAAATATCGATAAACTTTCGAGTGCGTATCAGTTCCATACGGTTCATCAGATAGATTAAAAACTTAACTTATGCAACAAAAAAGACCGTTTGAAACGGTCTTTTTTCTTTGGTGCACCCGACAGGAATCGAACCTGCACACCTCTCGGTATTAGATCCTAAATCTAACGCGTCTGCCAGTTCCGCCACAGGTGCATACTACATATTTTTTGCGCTTGTGTATTATAACAAATATTTTATAAAATTTCAATAGACAAATTCTTGTATTTGTTATAAAATAAGCTTAATAAAGGAGGTTGTTATATGGATAGCTTATGGACTGAAAAGGTTGACAGAAAATTACCCTTGCCGGAGTATCCTCGCCCTCAATTTGAACGCTCTTGTTGGCAAAATCTCAACGGAAAATATGATTATTATATTTCTTCAAGAGGGGAAAAGTGGATTTCTGATTTTTCGGGCAAAATAACCGTTCCCTTTGCGGTTGAAAGTATGCTTTCGGGGGTTGAAAAGCCTCTTAAACCGAGTGACAGACTGTGGTATCAAAGAACGTTTATACTTTCCGACGCATTAAAGGGCAAAAATATACTTCTTCATTTTGAAGCGGTAGATTGGCAATGCAAGGTCTATATCAATAAGCAGCTCGTGGGCACTCATACGGGCGGTTATTGCGGTTTTTCGTTTGATATAACTCAATATCTCCTTGACGGGGAAAATACACTTACCGTTTGCGTATACGACCCCACGGAATCGGGCTGGCAGCAGAGAGGCAAGCAGGATAATCATCCGCACGGCTTTTGGTATACGGCTACCTCGGGAATTTGGCAGACGGTTTGGCTTGAGGGCGTAAATGAGTGTCATATTGAAAAAATTAAGACAACTCCCGATATTGACAGGGGAATTGTAAATATTAAAGCAAATGTCTCAAACGACGAAATAACAACGCTTTCCTTAACGGTGTTTGATGGCGGCGAAGAAATTATTTGTAAGGATATTTCACTTGACGAGGATGTTGAAATTCCGGGATTTAAGCTGTGGTCGCCCGAAGAACCTAATCTTTACTATTTTACGCTTGAAATTAAAAAAGACGGTAAAATTCTTGACAGCGTTAAGAGTTATTTTGGTATGAGAAAATATAGCTTTGGTACGGATAAATTCGGCATTTTAAGGTTGTTTCTCAATAACGAGCCGTATTTTCAGCGTGGACTTCTCGATCAGGGCTATTGGCCCGACGGAGGTCTGACTCCGCCCTGTGATGAGGCAATGATATTTGATATTAAAGAAATGAAGCGTCTCGGATTTAATATGCTTCGAAAGCACATAAAAATTGAGCCGATGCGTTGGTATTATCATTGCGACAGGCTTGGAATGATCGTTTGGCAGGATATGATGAGCGGCGGCGCATACATAGGCGATTTATATGCCGGTGTGTTGCCTAATCTCGGAATAAAGGTCAAGGACGACAATTACAAAATATTCAACAGAGAAGAGAAAAAAGCAAGAGATGATTTTAAGCGTGAGCTTGCTGAAATGATAGAACAGCTTTACAATGTCGTTTCAATTTACTGCTGGGTTCCGTTTAACGAGGGCTGGGGACAGTTTGACGCTCTTAAAATATGCAATTATGTAAAATCTCTTGATCCTACAAGGCTTGTTGATCACGCAAGCGGCTGGTACGATCAGGGAGGCGGCGATATTCAGAGTATGCACAAGTATGTTTTGCCCGTCAAAATGCCGAAGCTTGACAAAAAACGTGCGTTTGTAATTACAGAGTTCGGCGGATATCAAAACAGGGTTGATAAGCACACGTGGTCTGAAAATAAGACCTTTGGCTTATACCTTAAATTCAAGAATAAGAGCACACTTACAAATGCATATAAAAAGCTTTATGAAAAGCAGATAATACCGCTTATCGATAAGGGCCTTTGCGGAACGATTTACACACAGGTATCAGATGTCGAGAATGAATATAACGGCATCTACACCTATGACCGCAAGGTGCTTAAAATCGAAGAGGATGTTATCAAAGAAATTAACAATTCACTCAAGTATTAAGGAAAATTACTATGGCTAACAAATATAATCAGAAAATCAAGATACTTTATATCCTGAAAAATCTTATGAGGAACAGTGATGAAAATAATCCTCTTGATACTGAAAGTATTATTTTAGACCTTAAAAATCACGGAATTGAAGCCGAAAGAAAATCTGTTTATAAGGATATTTCTGTTTTGCAGGAATTTGGGTATGATATTATCAAGACACGCACACCGAAATCAGGCTATTTTATTGCCGACAGAGAATTTGAGGTAGCGGAAATCAGACTTCTTTGCGACGCCATACAGGCGGCTAATTTCATTACGCAAAAGAAAACAAAGCAGCTGCTCTCAAAAATTTATTCTCTTGTCAGCACCTCGCAGGCCGAGAAAATCAAAGATCAGGTTTATGTAGATAACCGACCTAAATGCACAAATGAAAATATTTATTACACGATTGATAAGCTTCACACGGCAATACAGGATAACAGACAGGTTCAAATTGAGTATCGCAAGCGAAAAATCACAGCTTCAAACGAAACCCAATATGAAACAAAGACGCATTTTGTAAGTCCTTATGCACTTATTTGGGCAAATGACCATTACTATCTTGTCGGCAATAATCGTAACTATTCAAACATTATGACTACGAGAGTAGACAGAATAAAATCTGTTGAGATACTTACGGATTCGCCACGCAGGAGTTTTTCGGATGTGTCTGAATACAAGGAATATTTTGATTCGGCTGACTATGCAAAAAAACATTTTAGTATGTTTTCAGGCGACCCCGAATCAATAGAACTTATATGCTCAAATGATCTGATTGATGATATTATTGACACCTTTGGAGATGGTGTTTCAATTATGAAGCATGGTGACGAAAGATTCAAAATAATTATCAATGCCGCAGTCAGCGAAGGTCTTGTGTCGTGGATAATTCAATATGGCAATAAAATTGAAGTTAAAAAGCCGGATACCCTCAAAAAAATGATTTTGAACAGGGTGGACGAAATAAAAAATGTATACCGTATTTTATAATCTATGATTTTCAAAAAATTAAGATTGAGGACTTGAAATATTTACAAAATTATTATAAAATATAGCGTGAAAGAATTTGAAATTTGAAAGGATGTAGTTCTATGAGCAGTGCATTGAACAAAATGACTGTTGAAGATTTTGACGTTAAGGGCAAGAGAGTTCTTGTTCGTTGCGACTTCAACGTAAAAATGGAAAACGGAGTTATTACAAGCGATAAGAGAATTGTTGCTTCGCTTCCCACAATCAAATATCTCATCAAAAACGGCGCAAAGGTTATCCTTTGTTCACATCTCGGTCGTCCGAAGGGCGAGGTTAATCCCGAATTTTCAATGAAGCCTGTCGCTGAAAGACTTTCTGAACTTCTCGGACAGGAAGTAAAAATGGCTGACGATGTTGTCGGCGAAAGCGCACAGAAGCTTGCCGCTTCTCTTAAAGACGGCGAAGTTCTTCTTCTTGAAAATGTTCGTTTTGAACCCGGTGAGACAAAGAATGACCCTGAGCTTTCAAAGAAATTTGCAGCTCTTGCAGACCTCTATGTAAATGACGCTTTCGGTTCTGCTCACAGAGCACATTCTTCAACAACAGGTGTTGCTGATTATCTTCCTGCAGCTTGCGGTTACCTCATTCAGAAGGAAATTCAGTTTATCGGCGGCGCACTTGAAAATCCGAAGAGACCTCTCGTTGCTATTCTCGGCGGCGCAAAGGTATCGGATAAAATCGGCGTTATTACAAACCTTATTGACAAGTGCGACACACTTATCATAGGCGGCGGTATGGCTTATACGTTTATGAAGGCTCTCGGTCATCAGATCGGCAATTCACTTCTTGAGGCTGACAAGGTTGACCTTGCAAAGGAAATGATGGAAAAAGCTAAGGAAAAGGGCGTTAAGTTCCTTATTCCCGTTGACAACAAGGTTGGTAAGGAATATAAGCCCGATACAGAGGCTATGGTTGTTAATTCAGATGAAATTCCCGACGGTTGGATGGGTCTTGATATCGGTCCTAAGACACAGGAAATTTTCGCTGATGCCGTTAAGGATGCAGGTACTGTAATTTGGAACGGACCTATGGGCGTTTCCGAGTGGGACAACTTCGCTTCCGGTACAATCGCAGTTGCAACGGCAATCGCTGACAGCAACGCTATCTCAATTATCGGCGGCGGCGACTCTGCTGCTGCTATTCAGAAGCTTGGCTTCGCTGATAAGATGTCTCACATCTCAACAGGCGGCGGTGCTTCTCTTGAGTATCTTGAGGGCAAAGAGCTTCCCGGTATCGCAGCTCTTAACGATAAGAAATAATTTATTATTTGCAGGTAGGTTATTCTTACCTGCAAATTTCAATGAATGGGAGAAAAATATTATGAAAAAATCAGTAAGAAAAGCAGTTATCGCAGGTAACTGGAAAATGAACAAAACTCCGTCGGAGACAACGGCTCTTATCAATGAGATGAAGCCTCTTGTAGCAGATGCGGATTGTGACGTTGTTCTTTGTGTTCCCTATATCGACATTCCCGCAGCTGTTGAAGCAGCTAAAGGCTCAAACATTAAAATCGGTGCTGAAAACATTCACTTTAAGGCTTCGGGTGCATACACAGGCGAGATTTCAGCTGATATGCTTAAAGAAGCAGGCGTTGAATATGTAGTTGTAGGTCACTCGGAGAGAAGAACTTATTTCGGTGAAACAGATCAGACTGTTAATCTTCGCACACTCGCTGCTGTTAATGCAGGTTTTACAGCTATCGTTTGCGTTGGCGAGACTCTTGAGCAGAGAGAACTCGGCTACACCGAAACACTTCTTAAATATCAGACAAAGATGGCTCTTACAAACGTTAAGCCTGAGCAGCTCAAGAATGTTATCATAGCTTATGAGCCTGTATGGGCAATCGGCACAGGCGTTACAGCTACTGCAGAGCAGGCTGACGAGGGTAACGGATATGTTCGTGCCGCTATCGCTGAAGCATACGGTGCTGATGCTGCTGAAGCAGTTACAGTTCAGTACGGCGGTTCAATGAATGCTAAAAATGCTGACGAGCTTCTTGAAAAGGTTAATGTTGACGGCGGTCTTATCGGCGGTGCTTCACTTAAAGCCGAGGATTTCTCAATCATCGTTAAAGCAGCTTCCAAATAATCGAGTGAAGGTGAGAATATGAAAAGACCTGTTGTTTTATGTATAATGGACGGCTTTGGCAATAACCCGTCCGAGTACGGCAATGCTATCAAGGCGGCAAAAACGCCTAATCTTGATAAGCTTATGGCTGAATATCCCATGACTTATATCGGTGCTTCCGGAATGGATGTCGGTCTTCCCGACGGACAAATGGGTAACTCCGAGGTAGGTCATACAAATATCGGCGCAGGCAGAGTTGTTTATCAAGAGCTTACAAGAATTACAAAGTCAATTCAGGACGGCGATTTCTTTGAGAATGAAGCACTTGTCGGTGCGATTGAAAACTGCAAAAAGAACGGCACAGCTCTCCATTTAATCGGATTGCTTTCAGACGGCGGCGTTCACAGCCATAACACCCATCTTTACGGACTTTTGAAGCTCGCAAAGGACAATGGACTTGAAAAGGTTTACGTTCACGCACTTCTTGACGGTCGTGATGTTCCTCCGGCTTCGGGCGTTGAATACATTGAAGAGCTCGAAGCAAAGATGAAGGAAATCGGTGTTGGCGAAATCGCAACTGTAATGGGCAGATTTTATGCTATGGACCGTGACAATATGTGGGATAGAGTCGGTATGGCTTATAACGCAATGGTTAACGGCGAGGGAATAAAGACAGATGATGCTGTTGAGGCTGTTAAAAAGTCATATGAGACTATCGACGGCGACGGTAAGCATCTTACAGACGAGTTTGTCATGCCGACTGTTTGCTCAAAAGGCGAAAGCATCAGCGAGAATGACTCTGTAATTTTCTTTAATTTCCGTCCCGACAGAGCAAGAGAAATTACAAGAACATTTGTAGACCCCGACTTCAAGGGCTTTGAAAGAAAAGCATTCTTCCCGCTTTACTATGTATGTATGACACAGTATGATGCAGAAATGCCTAACGTACATGTTGCATTTAAGCCGGAGACTCTTGTCAACACAATGGGCGAGGTTATTTCAAAGCACGGCTTAAAGCAGTTGAGAATTGCAGAAACGCAGAAATACGCTCATGTTACGTTCTTCTTTAACGGCGGCGAGGAAAAGGTTTATCCCGGTGAGGACAGAGTTCTTATTGACTCTCCGAAGATTTCAACCTTTGACCTCAAGCCTGAAATGAGTGCTTATGAGGTTTGCGACGCAGCTTGTGAAAGAGTTTTGAGTGACAAGTATGACGTTGTTATTCTTAACTATGCTAACTGCGATATGGTTGGACATACAGGCGTGTTTGATGCGGCTGTTAAGGCTGTTGAGACCGTTGACGAGTGCGTCGGCAAGCTTGCTGATGCTACACTTAAAATGAACGGTGTAATTCTTATCACAGCTGACCACGGTAATGCTGACAAAATGTATGAGGCTGACGGTTCGCCGTTTACAGCTCATACAACAAATCCCGTTCCGCTTATTGTTGCAGGCTACGGCACTGACTTCAAACTCAAAGAAAAGGGTGGCAGGCTCTGCGACCTTTCTCCGACAATGCTCGATATTATGGGCATTGAGAAGCCGAAGGAAATGACGGGCGAATCACTTATCGAAAGATAATTAACGCTTAATTTTAACGCAGTACATTCTTGTTGAGTGTACTGCGTTTTTTCTGTCAAATGTTGACGGTTTTGACAAATTATGTTATAATCACTCTTGATTTGGCGGTGATATTATGAAATCGACAGGAATTGTCAGAAGTATTGACAAAATGGGTAGAATTGTGCTTCCTATGGAAACAAGAAAGCTCCTTTCTCTTACCGAGGAGGGATCGGCGGTTGAGATTTATACCGATAACGATATGGTTATTTTGAAAAAATATACGCCTGCTTGTCTTTTTTGCAACAGTGCTGATGACCTTATAGAGTATCACGGCGTAAGGATATGCCAAAACTGTGTTAAAGAAATGGAAAATCTTTTATAACAGAGGCAAATTTTATGATTGTAATTGATGCGGACGGTTGTCCGGTTGTGAATTTGACCCTTGATATAGCTCAAAGGTTTGGGGTTAAATGCTGTGTTGTTGCTGACACCTCACATAGCTTTGATTTTGGCGATAAAGCCGAAATTATTACGGTTTCAAAGGGTGCTGACAGTGCTGATTTCAGAATTGTAAACCTTATCAAAAACGGTGATATTGTTATAACTCAGGATTATGGGCTTGCAGCTATGTGCCTTGCAAAAACAGATTACGTGTTAAATCAAAACGGCTTGATTTATTCACAGAATAATATTGATTCTCTTTTGGCTCAAAGGCATATTTCAAAGAAAATCAGACGGGCAGGGGGCAGAACAAAGGGTCCTGCCAAGCGTACCGCCGAGCAAGACGAAAAATTTTCAAAAGCACTTATATCAATACTCAAAAAAAGGACTTTGGTTTAATCCAAAGTCCTTAATCTTTTATATGTTCTTATTTGTTAAATTCACGTTCAAGACTTTCAATCGCAGGCTCGACAAAATGCTTGTCAACAAGCAGAGAAATGTCAACCTCCGAGGTTGTAATCATGCTGACCTCAACATTTGCTCTTGAAAGTGCATAAAACACCTTTACCGCAACGCCGGGAGTGCCACGCATTTCCTCGCCAAACACCGAAATTTTACAGTTTCCGCTGCGTAAGGTCAATTTCATATCGGGATAAATATCACGCAATTTGGCTGTAATTTCAAGCATTTTACCGACATCCTCATCCGAAACCGTGAAAGAAAGGTTTGGAGTGTGTGAATGAGGGGGCGTTTGTGAAATCATATCAACGTCAATATTGTTTTTTGAAATTTCCGTGAATATATCGGAGATTAAACCAATGTCGGCAGGAGAGTCCTGCAACGATACAAGAGTAACATCCTCCGTAACTGAAATGCTTTGTATAATACTCATAAAAACACCTTATTTCTCATCAACCAACTGCTTCATAGAATACATGCCCGCAGGCTTGCCTTTAAGAAAAGCAGCTGCATTTACAGCGTCTACGGCAAAGAGATCCTTTGAGCGTGCGGAATGTGAAATTGTAATAATTTCATCAAGTCCCGCAAAAATAACCTCGTGCTCTCCGACGATTGTACCGCCTCTGATTGAATGAATCCCGATTTCGTTCGGGTCTCTTTTAGCACGCTTTGAATGTCTGTCGAATTCATAGGTCGGCTTGTTTGTTAAAGCGTCTGAAATGCTGTCAGCAAGCATAAGAGCCGTTCCCGACGGTGCGTCGATTTTTTGATTGTGATGAGCCTCGACAATTTCAATGTCAAACGAGCCTTCCAAAACTCTTGCGGCTTTAGCGGCAAGTTCTGAAATAAGATTTACGCCGATTGACATATTTGCCGAAAAGAACATCGGAACTTCCTTTGAAGTGTCCTCAATTTCCTTTTTCTGCTCATCGGAAAGTCCTGTTGTAGCAATAACAGCAGGCATTTTATTTTTCTTGCAGTATTCGAGCAACGATGCGAGAACAGACGGATGCGAAAAGTCGATGATAACATCGGCATCAACATCAATCTCTGAAAACGAAGCAAAAATCGGGTAGGGGGCGTCGCATTTGTTTATGTCAACGCCTGCTACGATTTCACAGTTTTCCTTGTTCTCCACGCACTTTGTAATAACGTGTCCCATCTTTCCCGAACAACCGCTTAAAATGATTTTAACCATTATTTACACATCCTTGAAAAATTTATATCAGCTCGTATTTTTGAAGAACGGATTTCAATTTTTCTGTATTTGCAGGTGTCATATCGCAAAGAGGAAGTCTCAACGGACCTACATCAATTCCCATCAATCTCATTGCAGCCTTAACGGGAATGGGGTTTACATCCATAAACATAGCGTTGCAAAGCTCGAGATATTTGAGCTGAAGCTCCGCACTCTTTTTGAAATCGCCGTCAAGTGCTGTTTGAGCAATATCGTGAGCAACCTGCGGAAGAATATTTGAAAGCACCGAAATAACGCCCTTACCGCCCAAAGACATAATGGGAGTAATTTGGTCGTCGTTACCCGAATAAATTGCAAAATCCTCGGGAACAAGTGAAATTGTCTTTGCAATTGAAGAAAGGTTGCCTGTCGCTTCCTTAGCCGCATAAATCATTTTGTGCTTTGCAAGCTCGGCATAGGTTTCGGGCTTAATTTCACAGCCTGTTCTCGAAGGAACGTTGTAAAGGATAATCGGCGTTGAAACTCTGTCTGCAACATAGTTGAAATGCTTGATAAGACCTTCCTGTGAAGCCTTATTATAATAAGGCGTAACCATAAGAAGACCGTCAACACCGAGCTTTTCGGCGTCATTTGAAAGCTTAAGTGCATAAGCGGTATCGTTTGAGCCTGTACCTGCGATAACGGGAATTCTGCCTGCCGTTACGTCAACCGCAACCTTAATAGCCTGCGTATGCTCGTTATGGTCAAGAGTTGCACTCTCTCCGGTAGTACCGCAAATAACGATAGCGTCCGTTGAATGTGCAATCTGATACTCAATGATTTCAGCCAATACTTTTTCATTTACCTTTCCGTCGGCTGTAAACGGGGTAATTATAGCAACGCCTGCACCTGTAAAAATTGGGCTCTTCATAAATTTTCCTCCAATCAATCCATATAGCCTTCAGCGCAAAGAAGCTCTGCAAGGAGAACTGCTCCGCCTGCGGCGCCTCTCAATGTGTTGTGAGAAAGACAAACAAATTTATAATCGTACTGTGTGTCCTCACGCAATCTTCCGATTGAAATTCCCATACCGTTTTCAATATCTCTGTTGAGCTTTGTCTGCGGCATATTGTCCTCTACAAAATAGTTGAGGAACTGCTTGGGAGCTGACGGAAGCTTAAGCTCCTGCGGTCTGCCCTTATAATTCTTCCAAATGTCGAGAATTTGCTCTTTAGTGGGTTTGTTTTCAAATCTTACAAAGGTTGCGCCCATGTGACCGTTTGTAACTGGAACTCGAAGACACTGTGCCGTAAAGTTAGGCCTTTTTGCGTCAACGATTACGTCGCCCTCGATTTTACCCCAAATTTTAAGCGGCTCTTTTTCAGATTTTTCTTCTTCTCCGCCGATAAAGGGAATAACGTTATCAATCATTTCCGGCCATGTTTCAAAGGTCTTACCTGCGCCCGAAATAGCCTGATATGTGCATACGAGAACATCCTTTACCTTAAAGCCTGCTTTATCAATCGGGAAAAGAGCAGGTACATAGCCCTGAAGCGAGCAGTTAGGTTTTACTGCAATGAAACCTCTCTTTGTGCCGAGACGCTTACGCTGTGAGGGGATAATTTCAATATGCTCGGGGTTAAGCTCGGGAAGAACCATCGGAACATCGGGTGTATGTCTATGTGCGCTGTTATTTGAAACAACGGGACATTCAGCCTTTGCATATTCCTCTTCAAGAGCCTTGATTTCATCCTTTTTCATATCAACAGCACAGAAAACAAAATCAACCTGTGATGCGATTTCTTTTATATCGTCTGTTGCGTTCATAACAACAAGGTCTTTAACATTCTCGGGGATTGCAACATCCATGCACCATTTTGAGCCGACAGCGTCCTCATATTTCTTGCCTGCGGAACGAGCGCTTGCAGCGACAACCTTTACATTAAACCACGGATGATTTGCAAGTAAGGTCAAAAATCTCTGTCCTACCATACCTGTTGCGCCGATAACTCCGACATTATACTTCTTTTCCACTTGTAATTACCTCCAAAAAATGTTATTCTATTATCTGCAAAAAAATAACCGGTTTTGCTAACCGGTCACCATTGAGAAAAAGAGCAACATTGAAAATTTTATTTCAATGCAGATAGCACTCCATCAAACAATGATGACAGTTATATTGTTATTCACAATATCCCCAGATAAAGTTTATCAGCAGTCGCCTTATCTTCGGCAAAAACACCTTTTGTTATACGGTCAATGAATTGCTGAATTCTGACGCAAACTACTGATTGTTTTCGCACCTCTATCGCAGTTAAATGTATTTTACCACCAATACCTTATATAGTCAAATAATTTTATCAATTTTATAAATTTCATATATTTGTAGGAGAAACCCAATGAAAAAAGAAGATTTTTATTACGAATTGCCCAAAGAACGAATTGCTCAAACCCCGATAGAGCCGAGGGATGCGTCTAAAATGATGGTAATTCACCGTTCCGAGCATAGAAATGAGGACAAGCATTTTTACGATATTGTCGATTATCTCAACGAGGGAGATTGCCTTATTCTCAACGATACTAAGGTTTTACCCGCACGACTTTACGGCGTGAAGGAGGAAACGGGCGCACATGTTGAGTTTTTAATGCTCACACAAAAGGAAAACGATGTGTGGGAGGTTATTACAGGCCCCGGCAGACGAGCAAAAGTAGGCTCAAGGTTTGTTTTCAGAAACGGTATATTAAAGGCGGAAATTATTGATGTGCTTGAAAACGGCAACAGGCTTGCGAAGTTTACATACGAGGGAAACAATATATTCAACGTTCTTGAAAAGGTCGGAGAAATGCCGTTACCTCATTATATTACCGAAAAGTTAGAGGACAACGACCGTTATCAGACTGTTTATGCAAAAGAGTTAGGCTCTGCGGCGGCGCCGACGGCAGGCTTGCACTTTACTCCCGAAATTCTCAAGAAAATTAAGGATAAAGGTGTTAATATCGGCTATGTTACATTGCACGTCGGAATCGGTACATTCAGACCTGTTAAGACTGAAAATATCGAAGACCACAAAATGCATTCGGAGCATTATCATCTTCCGAAGGAAACTGCCGATTTGATAAACGAAACGCATAAAAACGGTAAAAGAGTTGTAGCTGTCGGCACAACAAGCTGCAGAACTCTCGAAAGCGTTGCGACATATAATGGAGAAATTACCGAGGCTGACGGCTGGACAAGCATTTTTATTTATCCGGGATATGAATTTAAGTGTATCGACGCTCTTTTGACAAATTTCCATTTGCCCGAAAGCACGCTGATTATGCTTGTTTCGTCGTTTTATAACAGGGAAGATGTGCTCGCTTCATACAATGATGCGGTTAAGAAAAAATATAGATTTTTCAGCTTCGGCGATTGTATGCTTTTGATATAGTAAGGGGATAATGATGTATAAGCTTATAAAAACAGAAGGAACTGCCCGCAGAGCAGAATTTGAAACGGTACACGGTACTGTACAGACGCCTTCATTTATGAATGTTGCTACCGCAGGTGCTATTAAGGGTGGACTTGACGCCGACGACCTTAAAAAAATCGGATGTCAGGTAATGCTCAGTAACACCTATCATCTTCACGTAAGACCCGGCGACGATTTGGTAAACGAATTAGGCGGACTTCATAAATTTACAGGCTGGGAGGGTCCTATTCTTACCGACAGCGGCGGATTTCAGGTTTTTTCACTTGCAAAGCTTCGTAAAATTAAAGAAGAGGGCGTAAATTTCAATTCGCATATTGACGGAAGACATATTTTTATGGGACCTGAAGAAAGTATGCAAATTCAGTCGCATTTAGGCTCTACAATAGCAATGGCATTTGATGAATGTGTCGAAAATCCTGCCGAATACAGCTATTCAAAGCAGTCCTGCGACAGAACAGTCCGTTGGTTAAAACGCTGTAAGGCGGAAATGAACAGACTTAATTCTCTTGAAGACACAATAAATAAAAATCAGCTTCTTTTCGGTATAAATCAAGGCTGTACCTTTGATGATTTAAGAGTTGAGCATATGAAGCAGATTGCAGATTTAGACCTTGACGGTTATGCGATTGGCGGTCTTGCAGTCGGTGAACCGAAAGAAGATATGTACAGAATTATTTCTGCGGTTGAACCGTATATGCCTAAGGATAAAATCCGCTATCTTATGGGCGTCGGAACACCGGGTAATATAATCGAGGCTGTCAGCAGGGGAGTTGACCTTTTTGACTGCGTTATGCCGTCAAGAAATGCAAGACACGGTCATCTTTTCACTCATGAGGGAATTATAAATATCAACAATGAAAAGTACCGTAAGGACTTAGACCCGATTGAAAAAGGCTGTCAATGTCCGACCTGCCAAAAGCATTCGAGAGCGTATATCAGGCATCTGTTTAAGGCGGGAGAAATTCTCGCAATGCGACTTTGCGTTATTCACAACCTTTATTTCTATAATACGCTGATGTCGGAAATTCGTGACTCACTCGATAACGGCACGTTTGAGCAGTATAAATCGAAATATGTTGATTTACTCGATAAACGCATATAAACTCTTGCAATATCGGCAATTTGATTGTATAATACTTTAGAAATAAAATACTTGGAGGAAAATTATGAATTTTTTCTATTTACTTGAAGCTGCAAACGGTGCAGCCGGCACTAGGGGCAGCATGGCATCAAGCATTATTCTTATGGTTGTTCTTTTCGGCGGTATGTACTTCCTTATGATCAGACCTCAGAAGAAGCAGCAGAAGAAAGATCAGGAAATGAGAGACAGCACTCAGGTTGGCGACGAAATCACAACCATCGGCGGAATTATGGGCAGAGTTGTTACCGTTAAGGAGGACTCGCTTATCATCGAAACAGGCGCTGACAGAAATAAAATGAAGATTACCCGTTGGGCTATTCAGACAAATAACACTGCCGCTGAGAAAGCAAAGGCAGAAAGAGAGGCTATCAAAGCCGCTGCCGAGAAAGAAAAGGCTCAGAAGAAAAAGAGCAAAAAAGAAGACTGATTTATTCATAAAATAATTTACCCCTTCATACTCTTTAGTAGAAGTATGAGGGGGTATTTTTATGCGTGAAAGCTCTGTCGGCAAAGCTGCTTTCGATAAAAAGATAATTAAGCAGTTGCTTTTAAGCTCGTTTTTCGGTGTGATTTTATTTTTGGTATTGAGCTGCTTATTTTCAATTGTTATTATGAAAAACTCATCTTTTTCCGATAAAATGTTTGTTTTTTCACTTTCGGCATTAGTTGTTTCGTCGTTGCTTTGCGGTTTTTTATCTGCCAAAAGGAATAAATTAAAGGGTGTTATAAGCGGAAGCATATCAGGATTTTTAATGTGCGCCGTAATATATTTGATTACAGCAGCTGCAAGCGGATTTTCCTTTTCTTATAAGGCGATTATCATTTTACCTGCGGTAATTATTTCAAGCGTTATAGGTGCAATACTTAAAAAGAATATATAAATATCAAGGAGAAAATCAATGAAAAAGAAAAGTATGAGAATTAAAAGGTTTAACGGGAAATTATTAAAAAGCAATCAGACGTTGACTATTTTATGCGTGTTACTTTTAACGGGTATGTTTTTGGGTGCGGTTTGCGTAAAGCACGCTGACGAAGCCATGCTTGAAAAAATCAAAACGCTGACTGGCGCATATTTCGTTACGGGAAATGAAAGCTCGATTATTAAAAACTTTCTTTCGTATATTTCGGCAGATACGCAGTTTATAATTTTGTCGGTTTTATTCGGCTTGTGTGTAATCGGAGAGCCGATTTTATGGCTATTGCCTGTGATACGAGGGCTCGGCTTAGGTATTATTACAGGCTATATTTACAAAGCTTTCAATGTCCAAGGCGTAATTTACAGTACGGTTTTAATAGTCGTACCTGCGGTTATTTCTTCGCTTGCAATGGCCGTAAGCTGTAAAGAAAGCATTTTGTCGTCACGTGATATCAGAAGCACATTAAAGCAAGACGGCAAGCAGTTTAACTACCGAGAGTTCATAAAGCTGTTTGCCGTCAGGAATTTGATATTATATGTTTTTGTTATTTTGTCGGGAATTATCGGATGCATTTTGACTTATTTCTTCTCGTCAAAAATTATTCCTCTTTCTTGACTTTCGGCGGAATATTTGTCTTTTTCTGCTTTACGTTAGCAAGCGGATTATTGTCAACCGCCGTTTTGAGTTGTTCGTCAACGATGTGCGTGTAAATTTCGGTTGTTCCGAGGTTTTCGTGCCCCAAAATATCCTTTAATACAAGCACATCAACATTTCCGTATTGATACATAAGCGTTGCGGCTGTATGCCTTAGCTTATGCACGGATAAGCCACGTCCTGAAAGCCCTGCTTTTTCAAGATACTCATATACCAAATGCTGAACGGTTTTAGGGCTTATTCTCTGTAATCGCTTACTTAAAAACAAAGCGTCTTTGTCCTTTACACCGTCAACGGGACGAACCGCCATATAGCTTTTTATCGCTTCAAGACAAGCTTTGTTAAGATAAATTGTGCGTTGCTTATTACCTTTACCTGTAACTGTCAACGTGCCGTTGTCTCTTATATCCTGATAATTTATCGAAACAAGCTCCGAAAGACGAAGTCCGCAGTTCAGGAACAGGACAAGTATGCAGTAATCTCGTTCTTTATATTCTCCGTCAACGCAATCAAGCAGCTTCAAGCTTTCATCAAGGGTCAGATATTTCGGATTTGCTTTCTTTTTCTTCGGTGTTTCAAGGTTTTCCATAGGATTTTCGGTTAACAGCATTTTCTGTACGTGTAGATACTTGAAAAAAGCTCTTATGGCCGATACCTTTCTTGCTCTTGCGGCAGAATCGTTGTTTCTGACATCCTTGCAATATGAAAGAAATTGATAAGCATCCGAAAGGGTAATTCTTTTTATAAAATCAATATCAATATCCGATATGTCTATTTCCGAAAGCTCCGAAGAGGAGGGGGCAAGACCTTTATTTTGCTTCAAAAAACGCAAAAACATCATATTATCAATGCAGTATTCTTCAACCGTCAGCTCGGATTTGTTTTTAATAGCGTAAATATGCTGCAAAAATTCCTTTAATAAAGCAGGAACCTCGGGCGAATTTGCATATTTCATAAAAGAGTACACCTCCGTGAAACCGTTTCACAATATAGCGGTTTTTTATATAGTTATAATAACATATAAATTAAAAAATAATTATATTTAATCAGATATAAACAAAGGGTAAACAGGAGTTTTGAGCTTCACAGCTGCCGTTATATCACAGCTTATAATCAAAGCTACAAGCCGTGTAAATGTAATTCATATAACAGCCGGCTGATTAACGCTTATAAAACAAAAGCTCATAAGATCTCAAAAAATCCATCGAATAGAAATGTTTTTAATTAACAAAGTATCGTTGAAAAAATTTCTATCGGCTGCAATCGGAACCGATTTTTCAAAAAAGCTCAAATTAAAATTTATAAACGCAAGTTAAGTGCAAAAATAAAATACTATCATAAAAGAAATTATAATGAAAAGCAAATTGTAAAATCAAATAATTTGATTGCACATAAATTCTTAGAATAGATTTTTAATCAAGCAGCAAAACGTATTATAAGCGATATACAATGAATTAAGTAGCTCAAAGTGGCAAAATATCGCAAAATCAAGCTTTTTGCCATATTTTCCCTTTAATTAAAATCCCCTTAATTATATAAAACATATATTATGTATAATTGTATAGCAAATTTTCACAAATGTCAAGTCATATTCCCTTATAAATAAAAAAATAGAAGTTCTTGGTGTTCAAGAGCTTCTATAAGTTATTTATCGTTAGTTTACGTTTTCTTCAACCGTTTCCGTATTATCAACCGCTTTTTTACTCGGAATGAAGCTTGCGAGTTTTAACAGCTTTTCATCGTCTGTATTAACAAATTTGTTAATGGCGTATTCGATTGTTTTTGCGGCGTCAATATTGATAAGCTTTGTATTAACGGGCTTTTCGCCGTATTTTTTTGCGAGCTTATTTGCGGAAATCATAATACCTGCAACAGTTGTTCCCGCAAGTGCAGAGCCGAATAAATTTGCCCATTTCCCCTTTTTCATTTTAACATCGCCTTTCTTTATTCATTTTCAAAAATCGGTATAAAGCTTCCTATGTCACAAAGTCTTTTGTTGTCAAGACTTAATAAATCCACATTGTAGTTTTTGCAAAACGCTTTTATATCCTCATAGCATTTATGAGCTTTGGCATTTCCGAAAAAAGCAAGAACATCCTTTGATATTTTACAGCAAGCGCCGCCGATAAATCCGTAGTCATATCCGTCGAGAGCCACACTCCCCTTTTCGACCTCTAAAACGTCGTATTCGGCATTTTTAAGTGCTTTGTATATTGATTTATCATCAGTGATAAAAGCCTTGTCAGAAACAGCGCAGACGGAGCATTTTGTGTATCCTTGATTGACATCTATTACAGTCTTTTCGTTCGCTAATTCCTTGATTTTAGCGGATGTAATATCATAATTGCATATTAAATCAGTTGAATTTACAATACAGTTCAGCAGACAATCATCGGGATAAGCATTTTTTAAGTTTTCATTGATAATATAACATTTACAGCCGAGCTTTTCAAGTAACGCTTTAAGCTTTTTTTGCGTTTTTGATAAAAGCACAATGCCGTTGCCGAGATAATTCACACATAAATCTGCGTGATTGATAACAGGCTTCGGTAAATCAGGCTCGCTGTCTGTTACAAGCGTATCAATTCCAAGCCTTTTAAGCTCATCTGTGTACTTCAAAATGCCTGTGCCTGCTACGCCGATACAAACGTCGGATTCGGGCAAATACGGTGTATTTATAAGCTTCATAGCATCAGTCCATTATAGCTTGAAAAGCCTGTCTTATATTGCTTACGCCGACAACCTCAATATTATCGGCAAGCTTGTTGCGGATTTTTTGAAGATTGTATTTCGGTATGACGCATTTTCTAAAGCCTAACTTTGCAGCCTCTCTTATTCGCTGTTCGCAGGAGTTTACGGCTCTGATTTCTCCGCCGAGTCCTATTTCGCCGAAAGCAAGCAAATCCTCGGGTACAGCGTAATCCTTTAAGCTTGAAACAATGGCAAGCGCAACCGACAAATCAGCTGCAGGCTCGTCAATTTTAAGACCGCCGATGATATTTATATAGCAGTCCATATTTCCGATAAAGTACCCTGCCCTCTTTTCGAGCACAGCAATCAGCATAGCCATACGGTTATAATCGATACCTGTAGCCATTCTTCTCGGAGTTCCGAAGCCTGTGGGCGTAACGAGGCTTTGCACCTCCGCCATAATCGGTCTTGTACCCTCCATAACGCAGGCGATACAGCTGCCCGAGGTGTTCTTGGGCTTGCCGGAAATGAGCATCATAGACGGGTTGCTGACCTCGGTAAGACCTATATCCTGCATTTCAAACATACCTATTTCATTAGTAGAGCCAAAACGGTTTTTAACAGCTCTTAAAATTCTGTATGAGAAATTTCTGTCGCCCTCAATATACAAAACAGCATCAACAATATGCTCAAGCACCTTCGGACCTGCGATATTACCGTCTTTGTTCACATGACCGACGATTATCATAGGAATATTAAGCGTTTTCGCTGTTCTCATAAGTATATTTGTAGTTTCACGCACCTGTGTTATGCTACCGGTAGACGAGCTCAATTCCGCAATATTCATGGTTTGAATTGAGTCTATCATTACAATATCGGGCTTTTCGGAAGCAATTACCTCACAAATATACTGTGCGTCGGTTTCGCAGAGAATTGAAAGATTTTCCGACTTAACATTAAGCCTTGTAGCTCGAAGCTTAATCTGATGAGCCGATTCCTCGCCCGACACATAGAGAATTTTCAGCGTTTTTCCGAGATGCTCGCAGATTTGAAGCAATAAGGTTGATTTACCTATGCCGGGATCACCGCTTAAAAGCACCATCGAGCCTTTTACAAGACCTCCGCCGAGAACACGGTTAAGCTCATTCAAGCCCGTATCAAAGCGATGCTCTGTATCTGCCGTTATTTCGTTTAATGCATATACCCTGCTCCTGTTAGCCGATAAAACAGCCGACGAGGACTTCTGCGCTGAAGCGGCTGTCCTAACCTCTTCCTCGAGCGTGCTCCACTCTTTGCAGTTCGGGCATTGACCAAACCATTTTGAATATTCGTGTCCGCAAGCAGAGCATACATAGACAGACTTAACCTTTCCTACCATAATCAACTTCCTTTGTTTACATAGTTAAGAATACCGTCGGCAATGCAAAACGCCATTTTACGCTGATATTCTTCGCTTTTCAGCAATTCTAAATCGTTATAATTTGTTATGAATCCGCACTCGACCAAAACTGCGGGCTTTTTTGCATAATAAAGCAGATAAACGCTTTTCCCACATTCTTTAATCTGCCTTGTATTATCTTTTTGAAGCAGGGAAACAACGCTTCGTTGAATTTCGCCTGCCAAATCCTTACTTTCGAGCGTGTTTGGAGAATAAAAAACCTGTGTGCCCCAATATTTTGAACTGTTGTACGAATTCTGATGAATACTGATAAAAATACAATTATCGGTGTTTTCCATTACACTCATACGGTTATGAATATCGGACACCTTGATTTCCCTGACGGTTTTTGCGTGACTTGAATGAACCGAGCAATCGCTGTCTCTTATCATAACTGTATTAAACCCGTAGGATTTCAGCAATTCGTTAAGCTTGAGAGAAATTTCAAGATTTATATCCTTTTCGTATGTACCGTCAACGCCTAAAGCTCCGCCGTCAATGCCACCGTGCCCCGCATCAATTATGAAAGTTGGATTAAAATGATAATCGGCAGAGCCTTGCACATTTTTGGCAAGCTCTATATTAAAAGTAAAAAATATCAGTACGGAAATTATAATTACAAGCGTAAAGAAAGAAAAGAACTTTCCGATAATTTTCAAAATATCATCTCCTATATTATATAGCCTAAAGGTCTGTATTTCAAGTTAAACCTACTTTAATATTTATGAAATAATATTCTAAAAATGCAAAATCTCCAAAGCATTAAGCCTCGGAGATAAAGAATTATATATTAAATATGTTGCACAGTTAGTGTCTTTAATCTCTTCTACAACATGCCGGACTTAAGACTAAAACCATTATAAAAATAAATAAAATAAAATAATATTTTGAAAGTATATTATTAAGTGCAGTTGTAAAAAGTCCGACTATTGATAATAAAACCCCGATAAGTGCCGGCACAAACGAAATATAGTAAAACACATAAAGCTTTTTTGCTTTTCTTTCATCTCTTGCGTTTTTGTTTAAATATTCAAAAACAGGTTTGATTGAATGTTCATTCTTTAACGCATCTCTTGTCATGGAGGATATTTTCAAATTATGATCACCGAGAAGAATTTTCAACTCTGTGGTCATCCATCCTGCTTGAAAAACTACAAATACTTCTATCAGAATGTATGTTAACAAATACATAAAAGCCGGTTCATTAAAAGTCATATGATTTTAACCTTTTCTATCAAAGTAATTTTTATAATAAATTCCGACCGCCAATACACCGATTACAATCAGCGGTGATATAACTAATCCGGCAGATAGGAATCTACGGAAAGCATTTTGAGAATTCATACCTGCAAAAGAGAAGATAATAAAAATTATATTCGGCAATAAACAATAAGTGTATATGTTAATTAACTTGTCAAATAATTTTGGATCGGGTGCGTTTTCCCTCATCCAAACTCTAAAATGAGCCTATAAGTTTCCTGTTGTGCTCTCACTCATTAACTCAGGAGTCTTTTCACGGACACCTTGAGGTGTCGTTCCGCCTGATTTGCAAACTGATACCCATAATAATTTTCTGCTTAAAACAATTAAAATTTGCATCACAATAAAATACACAAGCATAAAAACTGCTCTTTTTTGAATGGTCATACATATTACCTCCTATTGATTATCCTATATATCCTATTTCCTTTGCAATTTTCAATACTTCATTTTCTCGCTCTGTTGTTGAGGTTGCGTAGAATATAGTATTGTCAATTCGCATTAGATGATAATACATTCCGTCCGCTTTTAATGTTCGATAGATGAAATTGGCTCTGCGACTACTTCCGTATGGGCAGTCTACGGCATTATCACGGTGGGAAGTATAGATGCTTGTTAGTTTTGAGGTAATGGCAGAAAAACTACCCATAGCGATTTTTGCATCATCAAACACGAGAAAATCTAACCGCAAAGTGCTATCGGTATATGATGTACATTTATCAAAACTCCAACCGGGATTGGCTTCTAACCATTCGGAAGTACTGTCATAATAAGAATAACCATTTTCTTCTAACGCTTTTGAAAATTCCTCGCTTGTTATTGATGGGATGGGAGTAAAAGCTGCTTTAAATGACACAAATGTAAGTATTCCCATAAACGCAAAAAATCCAACTGTTATAAATATGTCCTTCGCCGTGATAGTTTTTCCTTTATACTTTACACTCATTTAACCACCTAAAATTCATTATGATATAGCATTCGTATTTGTTCTTTTTGAAAAATTTGAAATAATTATGATGATAGCAATTATGCCGAGATAATCCGTGAATAATATATGTTCATTTCGTAACATACCAACTGTTTCCGTTATTATCAGTAAAATCACCGGAAGATACATTAGTGCATAAGCGACCATCAACTTTTTAGCTTTTTCAGTCGAATGAGTTATCAGTTTGAATAACTTAAATTTGTATGAAAACACATTCTTACTGTCCCTGCGTAAAGATTTAATTTTTTCACAAGATAATTCTGCATTATTAAGAATAGACATACGCATATGCTTTGTCGAAAGCCGGCTTAACGGTAATAAAACAATCAAATAAAGCAAAATACTAATTATGCTTTTGCCTCTTTGATCTAATTTTTTCCCTAATTGAGATGGCTTTAAATAACCGATTGAGATCAAAATATTATTTAAGTCATTTTGATACTCTTTATCACAATAAGCAAAAACAGTAGTGTTTCCGACACGAATTCCAACATAATTAACATTGTTAACAGTTGTAGAATATATTACATAATTGCCTTTTGTAGTATAAGCACCTTTATTGGGATAATATTCTTTATCGATAATTTTTGAGTGTATTTTTGACCAATATGAATTTGCAGTTTTGTCGCTTTGAAAAGTATTAAATTCAAAATATAACTTCTCATCATTAACAGTTATATTTCTTGCATAATCATCACTTGTCAAATCTTGCGGATAATATCCATCATTTTGAAGAGTATTCCAGACAGTTTCATATTCAGCAACAGGTGTGCTCGAATATGAAAATTTGAATATGCACAGCACGGTAAAAACAAATACTATTATAATAAATATTGTAAGGATATAATCTTTTATTGTGTAATTTTTATTATATTGTTGTTTCATAAATTAAGCACTTCTTTAATTAAGAGAATTGAGGCGAATATGCAAAAAATCCGTTTAATCAAATAATTTTAATTATGGCGTTTAGCAAAAATTTATAAATATTATAACTTATATAAGCTATAAATTCAATATAAATAAAATCAATAGCATAATATAAAAAACTCCGAGACATTAAATCTCGGAGTTGAATATTGTATGAAGCAATCAGTCAATCGGATAAGTCCAACCGTATTTATCCTCAATTTTGCCCCACTGTATACCTGTGAGGGTATCGTAAAGATGCTGAGTTACCTCGCCGATTTTACCGTCGTTTACGGTATATTTTATATCTTTATAGCAAAGCTCTCCGATGGGAGAAACAACAGCAGCTGTGCCTGTTCCCCAAGCCTCTTCAAGTGTGCCGTTTTTCATTGCCTCTGCAAGCTCGTCAACTGAAATTCTTCTCTCTACAACCTTGTAGCCTTCGTTTCTGAGAACCTCAAGGCAAGATTTTCTTGTAATACCGGGAAGAATGGAGCCTGTGAGCATCGGAACTACAATCTCGCCGTTGATTTTGAACATTACGTTCATAGCGCCGACTTCTTCAATGTACTTTCTCTCAACGCCGTCAAGCCAAAGCACCTGAGAATAGCCTTTTTCTTCTGCTCTCTCTCCTGCTCTGTTTGATGCTGCGTAGTTACCGCCGCATTTAGCTTCGCCCGTACCGCCGACAACCGCACGGACATCCTCGGACTCAATCATAATTTTAACGGGATTGATACCCTCTGCATAATACGAACCGACGGGAGAAGCGATAATCATAAATGTTGCGTTGTGGACTGCATGAACGCCGAGTGATTCGTCATTACCAAACATAAACGGACGAAGATAAAGAGAAGTGCCCTCTGCCGACGGAGTCCAATCCTGCTCTGTTTCAACGAACTTTGTATAAATTTCCAAAGCCATATCCTCGGGGATTTTGGGAAGGCAAAGACGGTCTGCCGAATTGTTCATTCTTCTTATGTTTTCAATCGGTCTGAAAAGCTGAACCTTGCCGTCTGCTCTTCTATATGCTTTAAGTCCCTCAAAAATTTCCGAACCGTAGTGGAGGCAGGTCGATGCAGGATGTATCGAAAGATAGCCAAAGGGTACAATTCTTGCGTTCTGCCAACCTGTTTCATTATTCCAGTCCATCATAAACATATAGTCGGTAAAAATTTTACCGAAGCCGAGAGTTGACGGATCGGGCTTTTCTTTAAGCGTTTGAGCTTGCGTGAATTTTATTTCCATAATATTGCCTCCTTGTTGCGCAATAAAAATCAAAAAGTGCTTTACATGCAACGGTTTATGTTGTGCATAAATATACACTAATTATACGTTCGTTATACATATATGTCAAGAAAATAATATAAAGTGTGAAAAATAATTCACAACTATTCATTATTTCTTTTTGAACTGCTGTTTAAGTCTCAAATCCTTTGAAAGAATTTTCTTGCGAAGTCTGATTGACTTGGGAGTAATCTCGACAAGCTCGTCGTCGCCGATAAATTCCATTGATTGCTCAAGGCTGAGAACGGTGTGCGGAACAAGTCGAAGTGCGTCGTCAGAGCCTGAAGCACGGGTATTTGTAAGGTGTTTATTCTTACATACGTTACAAACAATATCCTCGTTCTTTGAACATTCGCCTACAATCATTCCCTCATATACAGGAACGCCGGGACCTACAAAAAGTCTGCCTCTGTCCTGCGTGTTGAAAAGACCATAAGCCGAGGTTTCGCCTGCCTCATGAACAACGATTGAGCCACGCTCTCTCGTCTGAATTTCGCCCTTGTATTCCTCATAGCCTGCAAAAAGGTTGTTCATAATGCCGTTGCCGTTTGTATCCGTAAGGAACTCAGAACGGTAGCCGATAAGACCTCTTGCGGGAATTCTGAATTCAAGGTGAGTTGAGCCGCCCTCACGGGTGCCCATATTTTCAAGCTCGCCACGTCTTGAGCCGATTTTCTGCATGACGTTTCCGACATATTCCTCGGGAACTTCGATTATAAGAAGCTCGATAGGCTCTAAAAGCTTACCGTTTTCGTATTTTGTGATAACCTGCGGACGTGAAACCTGAAATTCATATCCCTGACGTCTCATAGTTTCGATAAGGATTGAAAGATGAAGCTCGCCTCTGCCCGAAACCTTAAAACAGTCGGTGCTGTCCGTTTCCTCAACACGCATACTTACGTTTGTATCAACCTCTTTGAAAAGCCTGTCTCTGAGGTTACGGGAGGTTACAAACTTACCTTCCTGACCTGCAAACGGGCTGTCGTTTACCATAAAGTTCATTGAAAGCGTAGGCTCGTCAATTTTAACGAAGGGCAACGGCTCTACATTATCGGGGTCGCAAATCGTCTCGCCGATATTAAGGTCGGTAATACCCGAAACACAGATTATATCGCCTGCCGCAGCTGACTGTACTTCAACCCTTTTCAAGCCGTCAAACTGATAAAGACGTGAAATTTTTACGTTCTCACGAGTGCCATCCTGCTTACAAAGCACAACCTTATCATTGACTTTAACTGTGCCACGCTTAACTCTGCCGACACCGATTCTGCCGATATAATCATCATAGTCAAGGCTTGAGAAAATGCACTGAAGCGGAGCGTCAACATCGCCCTCGGGAGCTTCGATTTCCTTGATAATTTCCTCGAAAAGCGGTCTCATATCGCCTTCTCTGACATTCGGGTCAAGAGATGCATAGCCGTCTCTTGCGGAAGCATATACAACGGGGAATTCAAGCTGATCGTCATTTGCGCCAAGCTCAATGAACAAATCAAGGACCTCGTCGATAACCTCGGCAGGTCTTGCGCCCGGTCTGTCAATCTTATTGATTACAACAAGCACCTTTTTGTTAAGAGCAAGAGCCTTTGAAAGAACAAATCTTGTCTGAGGCATACAGCCCTCGAAAGCATCAACCAAAAGCAATACGCCGTCAACCATTGTAAGAATACGCTCAACCTCTCCGCCGAAATCAGCGTGACCGGGAGTGTCAACTATATTGATTTTAATTCCGTTATAATGAATTGCGGTGTTTTTGGAAAGGATTGTAATTCCTCTCTCTTTTTCGAGGTCGTTGGAGTCCATAACTCTGTCCTGAACAGCCTCGTTCTGTCTGAATATACCGCTCTGTTTAAGAAGCTCGTCAACCAATGTTGTTTTACCGTGGTCAACATGGGCAATTATCGCAATGTTTCTAATGTCTTCTCTACGCTTCACTTTACTCACCTATACCTTACTTTACTTAATATTTCACAAATAAATATTTTACCACCGAAAAGCTTTAATATCAACACTTTTTGCTACAAAGTACACAAAAGATAAAAGTTGAATTTTGTCTATTTTACAAAAAAATCGGGAGAGTCGTTGTTTTTGACTCCCCCGACGGTTAATTTTTAAGCTTTTCTCTTGCTATGTGAGCTGCACCGATAACTCCTGCTTGGTTTTTGAAAAACGCATGTTTAATTTCAAGCGCCTTGAAATTTTCACGCTCCGAGTTGTGCAAATCGTTTGAAATTCGGTCAATTATATATTTCTCGCTCATTATTCCGCCACCGACAACGAACAGCGGAACATCAAAAATAAACATAAGAGTTTTAATGCCCTTTGTGAGCTCGTCAATCCAGCTGTCAACGGCAGCTTTTATTGTTGGATCGGAAAAATTATCATCATCAAAAATTTCCCTGCCTGTAAGGGTTCTGCCTGTGGATGATTTTACTCTTTTAACAAGAGCAGTTGCGGAAGCAAGATTTTCAAATTTATCCTCGCCTGTTATCATCTCGCCGAAGTCTCCGCCGCAAAGTCGGTCGCCCTTATAGAGCTTTCCGTTGAGAACTATCGCACCGCCGATGCCCGTGCCGACCGTGAGGCAAACAAAATTTTTAACGTTCTTACCTGAGCCGTAATTAGCCTCAGCCGTTGCAGCGCAATAAACGTCATTTTCGACAAATGCAGGCTTTGAAAATCGTTCGGTTATAAGCTTTGCAAGCTCTGTCCCCGTGTATTCGGGTATATTTTCATTAGCAAATATAATTCTGCCGTTCTCGCTGTCAACCCGACCTGCCGTGCTTATAGAAATCGCATCGCAATCGGATATATGCGCTTCGATTATCTTATATACCTTTTCAAGCAAAGCACTTGCTCCGAGCTTTGCTTCGGAGGGAATTTCAGAAAAAGATGAAATGTTATTGTTATCATCGACAAGAGAGTATTTAATAGCTGTTCCGCCAATGTCAATCGCAAGTATAGTCATATTACTCTCCGTTATTTGTTAAGATATGATACAAAGCGTCTTGTAATATCTCTTGGTCTTGTAATCGCAGTACCCACAACACAAGAAAAAGCACCGCTTTCGTATGCCTTTACAAGCTGTTCGGGATACCAAATTCCACCCTCGGCAATGACGGTAGCGGATAATTCTTTACTGTATCTTTCAATAAGCTTGAAAGCAGGGATAGCTTCGCCTTTTGTGTAAGGCGTGTATCCGCACATTGTTGTACCAATAAGGTCGCAGCCAAGCTCCAAAGCAAGCTTACCCTCTTCAAAGCAAGATGTATCGGCCATAAAGAGCTGTTCGGGATATTTTTTGCGAATTTCAGTGAAAAATTCCGTAAATGTTACTCCGCTAGGTCTCAGTCTGTTTGTTGCGTCAACAGCGATTATATCAACGCCCTCATTGTAAAGTGCGTCAACTTCCGCAAGTGTAGGTGTAATGTATACATCAGAGTCCGGATATACGCTTTTGATAATTCCGATAATCGGCAAATCAACCGTCTTTTTAATTTCTTTTATATCCTCAACCGTATTTGCTCTTATTCCGACTGCACCGCCCTCGCTTGCCGCAAAAGCCATTCTCGACATTATGTAAGAATCGTGCAGCGGCTCTTCGGGTAACGCTTGGCAGGAAACAATCAATCCGCCTTTGATTTGTTCAAGTATTTTTTTATTTTTTTCATTCATCTTTATCACCGAGTTATCAATATTTTCTATATTATATTTTATTTCGGTAAAAAGTTCAACGAATATCATTGATTTTGTAGAAAAAAGATATATAATTCTCGTATAGGAGATGAATATATGAAATACGATTTAACAAAATTTAACGGAGTGTTCGTCGCACTCAACGCAATTTACGACGAAAACGATAACATAAATGTCGAGGAAATCAAAAAGCTTGTTAAGACTTACATTTCAATCGGCATTAACGGCATATATGCTTGCGGTTCAACGGGCGAAGGCTTCCTTTTGAGCACCGAAGAAAGAAAGCAGGTTGCAAAAGCTGTTGTTGACGCTTCCGAGGGAAAAATCACAACTATTATCCATGTAGGCGCAGCTTCCACAAAAGAGGCTTGCGAGCTTGCATGCCATGCGGAAGAAATCGGCGCTGATGCGGTTTCTGCCGTTCCGAGCGTTTATTACAGACTTTCGGAGGCTTCCATTGAAACACATTGGAAAACAATAATTGCTTCAACCGATTTGCCGTTCTTTATCTACAATATCCCTCAGCTTACGGGATATGACCTTTCATACTCGCTTCTTGAAAGAATGATGAAAGAAGAAAAGGTTATCGGAATCAAGGACTCGGCTGAAAGCACATATCAGATGGAGCGTTTCAGAAGAATTGTCGGCGACGATTTTATTATCTTCAACGGTCCCGACGAGCAGTTCCTCGCAGGCAGACTTATGGGTGCTAATGCAGGTATCGGCGGTACATACGGAAGTATGCCCGAGCTTTATCTTAAACTCAATTCATTGATAACCGAAAATAAGATTGTTGAGGCAAAGGCACTTCAAGTTAAAATCAATGACTTTGTTCAAAGACTTTGCTCCTTCCCCTCTCTTTACGGTGCAAGCAAGGCTGTTATTAAATTAAGATACGGAATCGAAGCAGGCATACCGAGACTTCCTATGCTTCCCGTTTCTGTTGACGACCCGAAGCTTGTTGAACTTGTAAAGGATATTAACAAGGCTGTTGAAGAAGTTAAAAATTCTTAATTTTAATAGAATATCGGATGTATTATCTCCCGCAAACCGTCATATAAATAACCAAACCAATAAAACGAGGTGTTTATATGAGTGGAATTGCGGGAGAAATTTTATTTTCTGAAAAATTCAGCGAACAATGCAAAGAGCTTTCGGAAATGGGCGGTGCAATAAGGCACAGAGGCTCTTTTCACGGCGATTATACAACTGAGCACGCTGCATTGTATCAAGGCTCTGCAAGGCAAAATAAGGCGGATTTTAAGCTGCCGCTAAGGCTATGGAAAAATGAAACGGAATACACTATCGTTTTTGACGGACTGATTTATAATAAAAAAGAGTTGAAAGAAATTTTGTTTAAAAGAAGCTACCGCTTTGAAACCGAAACGGACGAGGAAATTGTATTAAAAGCCTATTTCGAGTTCGGTGCAGACTGCTTGAAAATAATCAACGGTGCTTTTGCACTTGCGATTTGGGATAATAAAAGCGAAAGTCTTTTCATAGCGAGAGACCGTTTTGGAATTAAACCGTTTTTCTATTCCGTGTTAGATAACGGCTTTATATTCGGCTCGGAGATTAAAGCACTTTTTGCAAGTGGCAGAATTAAACCTAAAATCAATCTTGAGTCAATTCTTGAAATTATGCTTATAGGACCGGGTCGAACGCTCGGTTACGGTGTGTTTGAAGGAGTTTTTGAGCTACTGCCTGCAACCTACGGATATTTTACAAGGGACGGATTGAAAATCTGTAAATATTGGACGTTGTATCCGCACGAGCATACAGATACGCCCGAACAGACGGCGGAAAAAGTCAGATTTTTGGTTGATGATTCAATAAAAAGTCAATCGGAAGCCGACACTCCTATATGCACAATGCTTTCGGGAGGACTTGATTCAAGCATTATTTCCTCAGTTGTTGCAAAAACTCTTGCCCGACAAGGTAAAACACTTGACACCTACACCGTAACTTATACTGACAATGACAAATACTTTACAAGCTCAAAATTTCAACCGAATAACGACAGCGAATTTATCGGTATAATAAACAATTACCTGAACGCTCAAAATCACATAATTGAAATTGACCATAAATCGCTTGTATCGGCTCTGTTTTCTGCGGTTGAGGCTCGTGATTTTCCGGGTATGGCTGATGTTGACTCTTCCCTGCTCCTGTTCTCAAAAGCGATTGCGAAAGATTATAAAATCGTGCTTTCGGGCGAGTGCTCGGATGAAATTTTTGCAGGTTATCCGTGGTACAGAGAGCCTGCTTTGCGTAATGCTGATTCGTTCCCGTGGGCAAGGTCAACGACATACAGGCAATCGTTTTTAACGGATGAAATAAGGAATGCGGTTGATGCGGAAGGTTTTGTCCGTAAAAAATATGAAAACACATTAAAGCAAGCTATGAAGCTTAACACGATCGACAGCGACGAGCGTACAAAAGAGCTTATGAAATTAAATCTTGATTGGTTTATGATGACGCTCGTAGACCGTTCAGACAGGATGAGTGCATTTAATTCGCTTGATATCAGAGTTCCGTTTTGCGATTACAGAATTGTTGAATATTTGTATTCCGTTCCGCTTGAAATAAAGGATTATAACGGCTTTGAAAAAGGAATTTTACGCAAGGCATACAGCGATATGCTTCCAAAGGAAATTCTTTGGCGTAAAAAGAGCCCATACCCCAAAACTCACAATCCGATATATTTAAGCTTAGTCCGTGCCGAGCTTGAGAAAATATTACAGGATGAGACTTCTCCGATATTTGAATTTGTAAGTAAGCAGGCACTTAATGCTTTGCTACTCGAAAACAGCTCGCAGCGATTTTACGGTCAGCTAATGACCACACCGCAAACAATAGCTTATTTTGTACAAATCAATTATTGGCTTAAAAAATACAATATTGAAATAGATTTATAAACAAAAAACCGACATCTATTGATTTAGATGTCGGTTTAACTTATTATTCCGCATAATTTAATATCTTTTGTAAGCGATGATTTACGCCTGAACGGGAAAGCGGAGGCTCAAGCATTTGACCTATTTGCTGCAAGGAAAGCTCCGGATTTTCAAGTCGTAAGACTGCAATTTTTTTGAGCTCGGGAGAAAGCTTTTCAAAATTTCCCTCTCTTTTAAGCTTTTCAATTGCCTGTGTCTGTCTTAACGATGCGTTGACCGTCCTGTCAAGGTTGGCATTTTCAAAATTTGTACGCCTGTTAACATTGTTTCGGACGTCCTTGAACACCTTTACGCCGATATATTCAAGCGCAGAATCGTTTGCGCCCATCAAGGTCAGCAACGTAACAATTTCGTCACTGTCCTTGAAATAGAGCACATTTTGACCGTTTCGTTTGATTTCCTTTGCGTTGAGCTCAACCTCTTCAAAAATACGAATTAAATCGTTTCTGAGGCTGTAAGGCACGGAAAATTCAATATGATAATTCTTTTCGGGATCGTTTATTGTTCCGCAAGCAAGGAATACCCCTCTTAAAAAACCTGCAAAGCAACATTCATCGGATATATTTGCCCAATTTACACGCCTTGAACGCTCATCGCCCGAAAGCCCGAAAGCTTCAAGGATTTTTAGCCTGCCCTCCTGCTCTTTGACGGAAACCTTACATTTTCCCGACTTTGAGCAGGTGTATTCAACCTCGGATTCGCAGAGCCTTTCGGCAACATTTTTATATTTTTCGGCAACCTCGCCGTTTTCCGTGCTTATATAGATTTCACGCTTTGAGAACATTTTTCCGAACAACAAGAGTCCGTATGTTTCAGCCAAAGCACAACACGGCTTAACCTCGTCCAAGCTCATAAGCTCGGTTTTTAACTGTGAACAAAAAGACATATCTTTACCTTTTAATATCTCTGTGGAATACGCCGACATCACAACCGTTTTCAAGCAAATGCTTATTGAGAAGCTCGGCAAAAACAACCGAACGGTGTTTACCGCCCGTACAGCCTACCGCTATTGTAAGCTGACTTTTGCCCTCCGTCATATAAAGAGGAATTAAAAAATCAATAAGGTCATACAGCTTTTTTTCAAGCTCTTTTGACTGACTGTATTTCATTACAAAATTGCGTACTTCCGTTTCAAGTCCCGTGTGACTTTTAAGCTCTGGAACATAAAACGGATTCGGCAAGCAACGCACATCAAAAACAAGGTCGGCGTCTTTCGGCAGACCGTACTTAAAGCCAAAGGACATACTGTGAATTTTAAGCGTGCTCGATATGTTGTTGAGAAACAGCTTTGCGATTTTTTCCTTAAACTGCGAACTCATAACATTTGATGTGTCAACAATATAGTCTGCCATCTGCCTTGCGGGAAGCAATATTTCTCGTTCCTTTGCAATAGCTTCGGCAAGCGACGGAGTATCAAATTCATCAGCAAGCGGATGCTTTCTTCTCGTTTCTTGATAACGGCGCATAATGACCTCGTTGTCCGCATCAATAAACAAAATTTTACAGTGGATTTTTGTCTTGTCAAGCTCCTTTAATATATTAAACAGACTTGTGAATTCTTCGCCCAATCTAATATCCGCAACAAGTGCAACTCTGTCTTTTTCGTCGTTTGACTCCATACAAAGCTGAACAAAGGTGGGAATAAGCTTCGGCGGCATATTATCAACGCAGTAAAAGCCTATATCCTCCAAAGCCTGCATGGCTCTCGATTTACCTGCGCCTGACATACCTGTTACAATTACCAAATCCATAAATTCACATCCTTAAAATTCGCCTAAAAATCTAACCTCGGGTTCAAGCATTACGCCCTTATTTTCATAAACGGTTTTTCTGATAAAATCGATAAGCGAAGCAATATCGGTTGAGGTCGCATTCCCCTTGTTAATAACAAAGCCTGCGTGCTTTTCGCTTACCTGCGCACCGCCTATCGAATATCCTTTCAGAGCACATTCCTCAATCAATTCGCCTGAAAAATAGCCCTCGGGACGCTTAAATGTACTGCCTGCACTCGGAAATTCAAGCGGCTGTTTATCCTTACGCTTGCCGAGATTTTCGTACATTTTAGCTTTGATTGACTCCTTGTCGGATTTCTCTAATCTCAATTTAAGAGAGGTTATAATATCTCCGTTATCGGAATAAGCACTTTTTCTGTAAGAAAGACCAAGCTCATCGCCTGTTAATTTACCGACGTTCAAATCGGTATCAATGTGCGTACATTCTATAAGCACATCCTTCATTTCTCCGCCGTAAGCACCTGCGTTCATAAAAGCCGCACCGCCTGCCGTACCGGGAATACCGAAAGCAAATTCAAGTCCGCTTAGCGAATTCTCAAGTGCAAAGCTGCACAGCTTAGCCATTGAAATGCCGCTTTCGCAAACTATTGTATTTTCATCGGCAATCTCAATATTTGAAAAATCCGAGCCGATTTTAATGACTGCTCCGAATAAACCGTTATCGGAAACAAGAATATTGCTCCCGTTTCCGATAATATAGGTTTTTATTTCGTTTTCACGGCAAGATTTGAGAATTGCCGTAAGTGATGCGATACTGTCGGGAAAAACGATTATATCGGCATTTCCGCCGGTTTTGAAGCTTGTAAAATCACGCATACTTGCATTTTCAAGATACCTGCAATTTAGCTTTTCTGCGGTTTTCTTTACAATATCAGTCACATAATCACCTTTCATTATTCGTCAAGCAATGCAGCGCCGATAACGCCTGCATCGTTGCCGAGCTTAGCAGAGCAAATTGTAGTTTGCTCCTCGGAATATACGCTATATCTTTCCTGATAAACAATCTTTCTGACGGGCTCAAGAAGATACTCTCTTTCATATCCTATTCCGCCGCCGACGCAAAGCATCTTAGGCTGGAATGTGTTTATAACGTTTGTTATACCGATTGAAAGATAATGAACATACCAATCAACAAGCTTTTTACCTGCTTCATCGCCTGCACGCATTGCGTCAAAAGCTGTTTTTCCGTTAGCCTTATCAATGTCTCCGCCAACAATTTCCCACATCTTAGAGTCTTTATTTTCAAGCATTGATTTTTTAGTCTCACGAATTAAAGCAGTAGCCGAGGAATAAGCCTCCCAACAGCCCTTTCTTCCGCAGGTGCAAAGCTCACCGTCTGCGCAGATAACCATATGGCCCATTTCGCCTGCCGCACCGTTACAGCCGCTGAGAATTTTGCCGTCAACAATAATACCCGAGCCGACGCCTGTTCCGAGTGTGATAGCAGCAAAATTATTAACTCCGCCGCCTGCGCCTGCCTTAGCCTCTCCGAGAGCAGCGCAATTAGCGTCATTTTCTATATAAATAGGCTTGTCAAAATGACTCTGCAATATTTTTCTCGCAGGAACATTTGAAAAACCGAGATTGTTTGCATACTGAATTATTCCAAAATGCTTTTCAACCGAGCCGGGAGTTCCTACACCGATCGAACTAACGTCTGCAAGAGTAATTCCTGCATCCTCGATAGCCATTTCAACAGCTTTTGCAACGTCCGCTAAAATTTCAACAGCAGGACGAGGGCAAGCGGTAGGCATTTTGCCCTTACCGACAATTTTATAAAATTCATCCACTACACCGGCAACAATATTTGTTCCGCCGAGATCAACACCAATTCTGTACATAACATCCTCCAAAAAAGTAATATATTTTCAATTTAATAACTTTGCCAAATTTCAAGCTCTTCGGGTTTTGGCTCTTCTTCCTGCATACCAAGCTGATGAAGAAGCTCTTTTGCGGCATTATAGCCCATTTTCTTTTGCCTGTTGTTCATAGCAGCAACCTCAATGATAATTGCAAGGTTTCTGCCCGGCTTAACGGGTACTACCGTAATAGGCAAATTGACGTTCATAATATTTATATATTCGGTATCAACGCCCATTCTGTCATAAACCTTGTCGGGATTCCATTGTTCGAGCTTAACAACCATATTGATTTTTTCAGAAAGCTTAACTGCACCCATACCGAAAATACGGCGTGCGTTTACTATACCGATACCACGAAGCTCAATAAAGTGGCGAATATTATCGGGAGCAGAGCCAACTAAGGTTTTTGCGGATACCTTTCTTATCTCAACCGCATCGTCTGCGATAAGTCTGTGACCGCGCTTGATAAGCTCAACGGCGGTTTCACTCTTACCTACGCCGCTGTCGCCGACAATCAAAACGCCTTCGCCGTAAACCTCAACCAAAACACCGTGCCTCGTAATACGCTCTGCAAGCTCGGTGCCGAGATAGCTGATGAGTGCCGACATACAGCTTGAAGTCGGCTCGGCAGTTCTGAAAAGCGGTACATTATACTTTTGCGCAAGCTCTTTGGCACACTCGGGCAGTTCAAGATTTCTTGTAATTAAAACAAAGGGCGGCTTGTGGCTCATCAATCTTTCAATGCTTGCAAATTGCTCCTCGGGAGGAAGCTTTTTAATAAGCTCAATTTCCGAAAGTCCGAGAAACTGTGCACGCTCGGCATCAAAGAAAGCGTCTCTGTCAACCAAAAGCAAGCCGGGTCTGTTTACATCGGGTGAACAAATAGTATGCTCTTTGAAATCCTCGGGTAAATAGATGACTTCAAAGTCAAATTCTTTAATCACCTTATCAAGTGATACAAAATACTTGGCAGACAAGCATATCCCTCCAAAATAATGTTTGTAGCTATTATAAACTATAAATCAAATCAATTCCATACTTTTTTGCAAAAAAATTGTAAATATCTAACAGTATTTTTTTATGAAATCACCCATTTCGTCGATTACGTCCTCAGCTTGCGGAAAAACTCCCATTGCATTTAAGTATCCGTGCCCCATCCCGTTGTAAACAACAGCTTTTACGGGAACCCCTGCAGCGTGTAATTTCCGTGCCCAAGCAATATTTTCAATTTTAAGATAATCGAGCGCACCGACTGAAATTAAGGTCGGAGGATTTCCGCTTGCATCAAAGCTATACGGATTTAATCGAATATCGGGCTCGGAAATATCAAAAACGCTGTCAAAGCTGTCAGTCATCATTTCAAGCTGACGAGTTATGCAACGGGAAAGCTTTTTCTGCGACGGCTCATATTTGAAATTTTTAATGCTCTTATTAAAATATTCATCCTCAATACCCATCGGATTTAACGAAGCATATAAAAGTATCTGCCCCATGACTCTTCCGTTTTCTTTATTGGCAGTCGAAATGTATTGAGCAAGATTGCCGCCAGCGCTGTCGCCGCAAACAAAAATTTTTGATTTATCAAAGCCGAGCTTTTCCGCATTATCGTAAATGTACTCGAATACTTTTTGACAATCATAATACAATGTAGGATAAGGATTTTCGGGTATAAGACGGTATTCAACGCTGATAACGGGCATATTGAATTTCTCGACAAAGACCTTCCACGCCTCGTCATAAGGAGTCATACTTCCCGCAATAAAAGCTCCGCCGTGCATAAAATACAAACAGCCGTTTTCGGAAGAACAGTTTTTATTTTTATAAATTCTAATGGGTATTTCGTATCCGTCATCTGCTGTAACCGTGCTGTCGGAAATATCAACACCTCCCCTGACGCAAACCGCACTTGAAGTCTTATCGCATACAGCACGGAAAGAAGAGAGCATTTTTTCGTTAAATTTAATTTTAATTCTCTTGATGACAAATTCGGGAAGCAAACGCATTGATTTAGCGGTTTTACCCATAGGTCCGCCGAGAAGTCGAGGGTCAATGCCAAGCGGCGATACGGCGTCAGGCGCATATTTTACCGTTATGGGCAAAGAGCCGCACATTTCAGTATGTTGAGTTTGCTTCAGCTCGTTTAGGAACTCATCCGTGTACCACTTTTTGTCCCAGCTCTTTTTCTTTTTCATGTAAACTATCCTCAAAAATCGTTTTTTTACATTGTATCATAAAACAAATCAATTTCAAAACAAAAATCCATATATTAACATTTATAACAAAGACAATTTTGCAAATGATATACTTGCAGACGCAAATAAAGAAAAGGGGTGTTTTTAATGGCTACAGTACCCGAGGCAAAGGAAGCTCTCAATAAGTTCAAAATGGAAGCTGCTTCTGAAGTAGGCGTAAATTTGAAGCAGGGCTACAACGGTGATCTCACATCTAAGCAGGCAGGTTCAGTCGGCGGTCAGATGGTTAAGAAGATGATCAAGGCTTACGAAGACAGCATGAAATAAGGTTGTTATATTTTCGGACAAAAAGGTCTGTCGGAATACCGGCAGACCGATTTTTTGCTAAAATTCAGCTGTAAGATATAAAACGACGAATATTTAGGCTTTATGCAATAAATGTATCCTAACTGAATATAACTAACTAATCATGACCACCGGTTGAACCGGTGGTTTGCACAGCCCCTATAAGGGGCGATTACTGGCTTAGCCCCTGAAAGGGGCACTGAAAGTTTAGCACCGCAT
>SFGA01000050.1 GCA_004556705.1 Ruminococcus sp.
TACTTCTTTCTTGGTTAATGTTTTGTTGCAATCTCATTATACCATATTTTGAAGTTACTTCTCTTTCTTTTTGGGTCACATCATTTTAACACATACAGCAGATTTAATATTTGCCGTATTTTTTATGTTGAAATATGTATAGAATTTTGGTATAATTATAGTAATATTCTCAAAAATTTATTAGGAGAAAGAAAATGGAAAAGAAACAAACAAGAGGTGGATTTTCAACCTCACTCGGATTTATACTCGCAGCCGCAGGCTCGGCAATAGGCCTCGGCAACCTGTGGCGCTTCCCGTACCTTGCGGCGAAGGACGGCGGCGGATTGTTTATAGTTATATATATACTCTTTTCGCTGACTTTCGGCTTTGCGCTTATGACAACGGAAATCGCAATAGGAAGAAAAACAGGCTTGAGCCCGTTCCAAGCATACGGAAAGGTCGATAAGCGTTTCAAGTTTATCGGCGTTTTGGCAACGCTCGTGCCGGTGTTGATTTTTCCGTACTACTGCGTTATCGGCGGCTGGGTTACAAAATATGCGGTCACATACGCAACAGGCGGAGCTTCTCAGATAAGAGAGGTCGGACCCAATCAGTTCTTCGGTAATTTCATAACCGCACAGGCTTCCCCGATAATTTGGTTCCTTGTGTTTATGGCTCTTACGGCCGTTGTCGTAATTCTCGGCGTTGACAAGGGAATTGAAAAGGCGTCAAAGATAATGATGCCGATTCTTGCGGTGCTTATTATCGGAATTTCGGTTTATTCGCTCACACTCAAGCACACGGACGAAAACGGCGTTACCCGTACTGCTCTTGAGGGCTTGAAGATTTATCTTATTCCGAACCTCGACGGAATTACACCGTCAAAGTTTATAACGGTTGCGCTTGACGCAATGGGACAGATGTTCTACTCAATGAGCCTTGCTATGGGTATTATGATAACCTACGGCTCATATTGCAGAAAGGACAGCAATCTTATTTCGTCCGTTAATCAGATTGAGATTTTTGACACAGCGGTTGCTCTTTTTGCAGGTCTTATTATGATTCCGACCGTTTATGCCTTTCAGGGCAGAGAGGGTCTTTCACAGGCAGGTCCCGGACTTATGTTCAAGGCTCTTCCCGCAATCTTTGAGCAGATGGGTAAGCTCGGCGAGGTGGTCGGCGCATGCTTCTTCCTGCTTGTGCTTTTCGCTGCGCTCACATCGTCAATTTCGCTTATGGAAACGGTGGCTTCGGTATTTATCGACCGCTTCAAAATGTCAAGACCAAAGGCTACGGGTGTAACCTTTATTTGCGCTGTGCTTATCGGCGTTATGGTTTGCCTCGGCTACAACGTTTGGTACTTTGAGGCGACTCTCCCCAACGGTGCGACGGGTCAGCAGATACTCGACATTCTCGACTATATTTCCAACAGTATTCTGATGCCGATCGTTGCGATTTCCACATGCGTTCTTATCGGTTGGGTAGTTAAGCCCGAATATGTTGTTGATGAGGTTAAGCAGGGTATCGGAAACAAAAAATTCCGCAGAGAAAAGCTTTATGTTGTTATGATGAAATTCATAGCTCCCGTGCTTCTTTTCTTAATCTTCTTGCAGGCGTTCAACGTATTCTCGTTCTTGAAGTGATAAAACAATTTGAAAAATCAGAGAATCCCGATTTGTCGGGATTCTTTTTTGTTGTTGAAAGAGTTCTTTGCTTGTGGTAAAATGTTATTGTGAAATTTGCGGTTTTTGAAGGTGTTAAAATGGAGGCTAACGAATTTGAAAGACCTCAAAGCGAGGCGGAGCTTGAAGCACAGGCGTTGCTTGAGGAAAAACCGAAAGAAAATGTTTTGCTCGGCATTGTCGGCGCATTGCTTTTTTCACTTGCAGGCACAGTAACGTATTTTGTGCTTTATCAGCTCGGTTATCTTGCGGCGTTAAGCGGTATCGTTGCGGTCATCTGCGCTATGTACGGCTACAAGCTTTTCGCAAAGGGCGAGAGCAAAAAGACGGTTGTAATTGCGGTTATAATGTCATTTTTGGCGATTGCGCTTGCTTGGTACGGATGCCTTGCAAAGGATGTTTATGACGCATATACCGAGTGGTATCAAAGCGGCGAAATAGATTACGCAATAACCTTCGGCACGGCTTTTTCCAATGCGTATAAATTCCTTGATGATGCTGATGTGGCAAGACCGTATTATACCGATTTGGTAATGAGCCTGTTCCTCTCGATTATCGGCTGCGCGGGAATGTTTGTAAGGAATAATTCCGCCAAAAAGACGAAATCTAAGGGCAAAACAGAATAATGCCTTTGCTATGCGGTTGACAAAATTTCGATACCGTGATAAAATTTAACGTGGTAAAGGTTTACGGTGCTTTCTTTTCAACAAGGCCGTAAGCCTTATTACATTTTAGGAGTAAGATTATGAAATACGATGTAGTAATTGTCGGAGCAGGCCCCGGAGGAATTTTCTCCGCTTATGAGCTTGTGAAAATGAACCCGTCGCTTAAAATAATTGTTCTTGAGGCGGGAAATCCGCTTGATAAAAGAAAATGCCCGATTGACGGCAAGAAGATTAAATCCTGTATCGGCTGCAAGCCCTGTTCGATAATGAACGGCTTTGGCGGCGCAGGTGCATTCTCAGACGGTAAGTATAATATTACAAACCAATTCGGCGGAACTCTCTATGAGTACATAGGCAAGGAGGAAGCTCTTGACCTCATGCACTATGTTGATGAAATCAACCTCAGGTACGGCGGAGAGGGCACAAAGCTTTATTCGACCGCAAACTCGGAAATTAAGAAGCAGTGCTTACAGCACGGACTTACGCTTCTTGACGCTTCTGTTCGCCATCTCGGAACGGATATTAACTATGTTGTTCTTGAAAATCTTTACAACGACTTAAAGGACAAGGTTGAATTCAAGTTCAGAGCAGTTGCGAAAAAGGTTGAAAAGACCGATAACACTTATATAGTCAACACCGAGGACGGCGAGAGCTATGAGGCTGACACTTGCGTTATCTCTGTCGGCAGAAGCGGAAGCAAGTGGATGGAATCGGTTTGCGACGACCTTAAAATCCCGTCAAAGAGCAACCGTGTTGACATCGGCGTAAGAGTTGAATTGCCGTATGAGATTTTCTCACATCTTACAGATGAGCTTTATGAGAGCAAAATCGTTTACCGCACCACAAAGTATGAGGACCTTGTCAGAACCTTCTGTATGAATCCTAAGGGCGCTGTTGTAAATGAAAATACAAACGGAATTGTAACTGTAAACGGACACAGCTACGAGGATCCTGCAAAGCAGACAAACAACACAAACTTTGCGCTTTTGGTAGCAAAGCACTTCTCTGAGCCGTTTAAGGACAGTAACGGTTACGGCGAGAGCATTGCAAAGCTTTCGAATATGCTCGGAGGCGGCGTTATCGTTCAACGTTTCGGCGACCTTATAAACGGTAAGCGAAGCACTCCCGAGAGAATAAGAGAGGCGTTTATCACGCCCACGCTCAATGCAACGCCCGGCGATTTGAGCTTGGTTATCCCGAAGAGAATTCTTGACGGCATTATCGAAATGATTTATGCCCTTGACAAGATAGCACCGGGTACTGCGAACACCGACACGCTTCTTTACGGTGTAGAGGTTAAATTCTACAATATGGAAGTTGCACTTGACGAGCATTTGCAGACCTGCTATGACGGACTTTATGTTATCGGCGACTGCAGTGGTATCACCCATTCTCTTTCACACGCTTCGGCAAGCGGTATTCACGTTGCAAGAGATATTTTGTCAAAGAAAAAATAATTTAATTTCAGTTGTATAAACGGGTAGTATTGGCTGAGTGTTCATAAGGAAGTATTGGTTTCTCGCATAAAAATCCATTATGCTTTTGCCCAAAAGCCTCGCAAGGCGACAGCCTTGCATCATTTCTTGGCTTCGGCATAAAAGAATTTTTATAGCTACGAAACTGCAACGCACTTCAAAATAATATATTTTTAATGCAAGAAAAGGCAAACCCCGCAGATAATGCTAACGCATATCTGCGGGGTTTAACGAATTATTGCGCAAAAGATGTTCTTTTGAAGCAAAACTGCCTTATTAACACTCAGCCTTTCCACACGTTTTTTTATGTTGTAGATAAGCCTTGCTTTATTGACACAAGAGCAATATTATGGTATATTTTACCGTGTATATTAACGCTTGAAAACAAGCTAAAAACATTAAAGGTAGTGAATGAATGTCAAAGAATAAAATTGTCACCGCCGTTTGCGCTGTGTTAGGACTTCTCGGACTCGGTTGCGGTCTTTATGATTTCCAAAACGGTGTGTGGGTGCTTGATGTTGAAAGAATTGTAATTTGTATGTTCGGACCGATGCTCGTCGTCGGCGGACTGCTGTTTATATTGCTTAACAGAAAGGAGCTTGCTGCTACAGGTGTGGGCTTCGGCAAGTACCGCTACTTGGTCGGCAACCTCATTTCAAGAGACTTGAAGGTTAAATATCGCCGCAGCACGCTCGGCTTTTTGTGGAGCGTCCTCAATCCGCTTTTGATGGCTCTTGTTATCAATGCGGTATTCTCAAATTTGTTCAAATTCAAGATTGAATATTTCATAGTTTATTACCTTACGGGCTCGCTCATATTCAACTTTATGACCGAGGCTACAAGTGCGTCGCTTACGTCTGTTTTGGGTGCGGCTTCGCTTATAAAAAAGGTTTATATTCCTAAATACATATTCCCGCTTGAGAAGTGCCTGTTCGCCTTTGTGAATATGCTTTTCTCGTCTGTTGCGGTAATTATCGTAATACTTATCAAGCGTATGCCGGTGCATTGGACTGCGCTGCTGTTCTTCTTCCCGATGATATGCGTTTTGATATTCAGCCTCGGAATGAGCCTGATACTCTCATCCGTAAACGTCTTTTTCAGAGATGTCGGACACCTCTATTCGGTATTCACGGTTGCTTGGATGTATTTGACGCCCATCATTTATCCTAAGGATATACTTCCCGAGTTCATTTTGAATATAATGAATCTCAATCCGATGTTCTATTATGTTGAATATTTCAGAGAGGTGGTAATGTACGGCACCGTTCCTAACCTTGCCGCCCATCTGATGTGTATTATTTATGCGTTTCTGTTCCTTGCTCTCGGACTTATAATCTTTAAGAAGCAGCAGGATAGATTTATTCTTTATATTTAAGGGGGAGCTTAAATGGACGGAAATAATGTAATTGAAGTAAAGGATGTCACAATGCGCTTTAATATGTCAAAGGAGCGTGTTGACAGCTTAAAAGAATATATTATTAAATTAGCAAAGCACCAGCTTAAATTTGAGGAGTTTATCGCTCTTAACGATGTCAGCCTTTCAATCAAAAAGGGCGAGGTTGTCGGAATTGTCGGACTTAACGGCTCGGGCAAAAGCACGCTGCTTAAAGTAATTTCCGGCATACTCAGACCGTCAAGCGGAACGGCTGCAATCAGCGGCTCGATTTCTCCGCTTATTGAGCTCGGCGCAGGCTTTGACTTTGACCTTACCGCAAGAGAAAACGTTTTTCTCAACGGCTCTGTTCTCGGCTTCTCAAAGGAGACTATGACCGAGAAAATGGACGAAATTATCGACTTCGCAGAGCTTCGTGACTTTATGGACGTTGCGATTAAAAACTTTAGCTCCGGTATGGTTGCACGTCTCGGCTTCTCGATAGCTACCATTACACGCCCCGACATTCTCATCGTTGACGAAATTCTTGCGGTAGGCGACTTCTTATTCCAGCAGAAGTGTGAAAAGCGAATTTCAGAGATGATGAGCGGCGGCACAACCGTTATTATCGTATCTCACTCGATTGAGCAGATCGAACGTCTTTGCAGCCGTGTAATATGGCTTGAAAAGGGCAATATTATAATGGACGGACCCACACAAGAGGTTTGCGATTTGTATAAAGCAAAAGCGGGAAACGGTAAATAAGATAGGGGAAAGAGAATGAATTTGAACACGAAACTTGATTTGTCGGACTTCTGTAATTTGTTCTACAATGCGGAAAACGGCTTTATGAAGTGTGCGGCAGAGGTTGAAATCGCAAACGAAACAGTTATTGCGACAGCTGAATTTCCATCACAGACCGACAGCGTTTGCATAATTTCAGGAAAAACGTCCGAAATCATAAGCGACGCACAGGTGTTGGGAGAAGAAAAGTGTACGATTGAAATAATTGACGGCTTTGGGAACGGTGCCGATATGAAGTGCTGTTCGGGAAATCCGAAGATTATGATATCTTTTGACAAGCCTGTTTCGAAAATTTGCGTAAAATACAACTATGTTGCGGCTGAAAGCCCTACCGAACTTGCGATATTTGGAAAATATGTTGAAAAATCCAATCGCTGTAAAGAACTTGAAAAGAAACTTCGAAATATAGAAGCTTACGCACCTGTTGCGGAGAAAAACAGTGTCAATACGGCGCTCAAAGCCGAAAACGATAGGCTGAGAGCCGATATAGACCTTATTCACGGATCGTTTTCGTGGAGGATAACTTCTCCGATAAGGCGGCTTTCCGCTCTTTTCAAGCGCCTTGCAATCGGCAGAGCACTCGGTTATCTTAAACGTAACGGCTTCAAGGCGACATTGCACAGAATATTCAAGGGCGCAGGTCCTATGCCCGTTGATAAAAGCAAACTCGAAAAAATCAGCGACGATTTTTATATTTCAGATGAAAGACGCAGGGCGGAAGAAAAAGCCGAGTTTACTAAAAATATTAAATTCAGCGTTTTAGTTCCTCTCTATAATACGCCCGAAAAGTTCTTAAAAGAAATGATTGAGTCTGTTGAGGCTCAAACATATAAAAATTGGGAGCTTTGCCTTGTCGACGGAAGCGACAGGGAACATTCTTTTGTCGGTGAGATATGCAAAAAATATGCCGGCAAAGATAAGCGTATAAAATATGAAAAGCTCGAGAAGAATTTGGGCATTTCCGAAAATACAAACGCTTGTATAAGAATGGCGACAGGCGATTATATAGCGCTTTTTGACCATGACGATTTGCTTCATCCGTCAGCGCTTTATGAGGTAATGAGAGCGATTTGCGAACACGGCGCAGATTTTATTTATACTGATGAAAACACATTTTCCGAAGAGCCTCATGATGCATATAATCCGCATTTTAAGCCTGATTTTTCTCCGGATACGCTTCGAAGCTACAACTATATTTGCCATTTGTCGGTATTCTCAAGGGAATTGCTCGAAAGCGTGGGATATTTCAGAAGCGAATACGACGGCAGTCAGGACTATGACCTTATTTTGCGTTTAACCGAAAAGGCGAAAAAGATTTTTCATATAAGAAAAATTCTTTATTATTGGAGAGCGCATAAAAATTCTGTTGCACAGGACGTCGGTGCAAAGCCCTATACGATTACGGCGGCAAAAAAGGCACTTGCGGCACATCTTGAGAGGTGCGGTCTAAAGGGCGAGGTGCTCGACTCTTCTGTTCCGACAACTTATCATATCAAATATGAAATTGACGGAAATCCGCTTGTTTCGGTAATTATTCCGAATAAAGACCATACGGACGACCTCAATGTTTGCCTGAAATCACTTTATGAAAAATCCTCGTATAAGAATTTTGAAGTGATAATCGTTGAAAATAACAGCACCGAAAAAGAAACCTTTGAATATTATGAAAAGGTAAAACAGCAGTACGAAAATCTCAATGTCGTTACCTGGACAGGCATTTTCAACTACTCGGCAATAAACAACTTCGGCGTAAATTACGCAAAGGGCGAGTATATACTTCTTCTCAACAATGATGTCGAGATATTGAATGACAACTGCCTTGAGGAAATGCTTATGTTTGCACAGAGTAAGGATGTCGGTGCAGTCGGTGCAAAGCTTTATTATTCAGACGACACCGTTCAGCACGCAGGCGTCATTTTGGGACTTGGAGGTATTGCGGGTCACGCTCACAAACATTTTGACCGCCATGATCCGGGTTATGCGGCAAGAGCAAGCATTGCCCAAAACCTTACGGCTTGTACGGCGGCTTGTCTTATGATGAGGCGTGATGTCTTTGATGAGGTCGGCGGACTTGACGAGAGCTTTGAGGTTGCGTTTAACGATGTCGATTTATGTATGAAAATACGTGAAAAAGGCTATCTTATAGTGTTTACTCCGTATGCGGAGTTGTATCACTACGAGTCGAAATCAAGAGGAAATGATGATACTCCCGAAAAGTTAGAGCGTTTTCACGGAGAGGTAAGACGATTTGAAATGAAGTGGCAAAAGCAACTTGACGACGGCGACCCGTATTACAATCCCAATCTTACGCTTACAAGAGATGACTTTTCATTGAAATAATCAAAAGGCGGACTTTGGCTGAGTGTTCATAAGGAAGTATTGGTTTCTCGCATAAAAATCCATTATGCTTTTGCCAAAAAGCCTCGCAAGGCGACAGCCTTGCATCATTTC
>SFGA01000011.1 GCA_004556705.1 Ruminococcus sp.
GCGGTGCTAAACTTTCAGTGCCCCTTTCAGGGGCTAAGCCAGTAATCGCCCCTTATAGGGGCTGTGCAAACCACCGGTTCAACCGGTGGTCATGATTTTAGTATCATATGAAGTCATTCATATAAGTTATTTATATCTTCAAAATCATTAATTTTATCCAACCAATACATACCAAGCACTTTAGGCCATTTGTTTGTATTATAGATAGTTGTTGCATTTATATTACCCATATGGCAATGAAAGTGTCTAAATTGACCTAAAATTAACGATAATCTGTTATACTCACACCCATCGGGTTTTTCATATAAATCCTCATCACTTAACGAATTTAAATATTCCATTATTTTCTCTTTGATTGTTTCAAAATAATCAATCAATAATTCTCGTGATAATACCTTTTTATTATCATAATCATCAAGGCTATTCAAATTTGTTTCATGAAAATTCGGCTCATTATATATTTCAGGATTAATGTACCATTGATCCAAAGAATGTAAAGTATGGTATACATGTTTCCATATTGGCATATCGCATAAAATCATATCCATATCACATGTTTTTAATGTAATTGAAAAATTATAAAACATTATTTTCGTATGTTCAATGACAGTATTTATTAAAATATCATTCATAAATTATCTCCAATCTTATTAAATTTGTATCTTAAAAGTCCGAAAAAACAATCTGTACCAATTATTAGTGTGTGAAACAAATCGTAAATAACTGAGGAATTTTAACAAACAGCTGTTATTAAACTAAAAAGATATATTGAACCGTAGGGACAACCCTTGCGGTTGTCCGTTGATTTGATTTTATATGAAATTTGTTGCGGACAGGGGCAAGCCCTGTCCCTACGGTCGCATAAATTTTTTCAAATTTGATAACAGCCGTGTATAAATCCTAAAATTTAATTCTACAGCGTAGGGCGGTGGCTTGCTGCCGCCGAGGTGATTAACGGAAATATACTTGTTATCGGGTGTCATTAAATTAAAATTTATATTAAACATTCCGCTCCCTCGTCAGAGGGAGCTGTTGAGCGTAGCGAAACTGAGGGAGTTAAAAAGATTATTTCAAATTATAAAAACTCCCTCAGTCATTTTTCTGCGAAAAATGACAGCCCCCTCAAAGAAGGGGCGGAAGCACAAACTGAATTTGATATAGAATTCGGACAGGGGCAAGCCACCGCCCTACCACGTCGTCGTTTGTACCGTATCGTTCGCAACAGCCTTCGGCTGTCTCTCACTCACTATACAACTCCTCCTTTTCCGCAAAAATCACGCTCGGCTCGCCTGTTTGGTTGTAAACGCCCTCACGACGGCTCGCTGTCGCTACCAACTTTTGCGGATTGCGGACAGGGGCAAGCCCTGTTCCTACGATTGTGGCTTAAGCCTTCTCTTTTTGCTTGCTTCTGTGCCTATCCTTTTGCACTATATCTGAAAAGGTTTTCTTTGCCTCTACCCTGTCAAAATACCTTTTGTATCTAACGCTTACTCTGAAGTTTTTATCACAGTTAGGGCAATAAAATTCAGCTCTGAAGGAGTTGTTTACAAAGCCCCATTTTTTCTTCTTAACAACCTTACCGCCGCAGGTATCGCAAACGCATTTGAGCTTTGACCTATCAATGTCGGGGTCGTTCAAATCCTTGATAACATAAGGCTTAAAGGAAAGCTTTTTATAAAATGCGGTATCACATTTTCTTATGTATTTTTGAAGCTTTGCGCTGTCATATACTTTCTTTATGCACTCGACGGTCATCAAGCTGTCATCAAGTGCACGGTGGTGCGAAAAATCCTCGGGATTTACACCCAGCTTTTCACAAGCCGAGGAAAGTCCTATCTGCTGACCGCTCGGAGCGTCAATAAATGATTGACAGTATTTTTGAGCGTCTGCGTAATTATCGATAAACGGCAAGGCGTCGATATTAAAGAAATACTCATAGTTCTTTGAGAAAACCCGTATATCGCCGTCGCCCCAAGTTAAAAAGGTGTTTTCCTCGTCGCCGAGCCATTCCGAAAAGCCCTTTACAGCCTCTTCAAACGATATGCCCGAAGAAATATCCTCATTTGTAATATGGGTTAAGTCTTTAACTCTGCCTCTTAATTTCTTGCCGATTTGAGGCTTTACAATTACAGAAGCGGAGTCCTTAATATTAAAATTTTCATCAAGCTTTACTGCGCCGATTTCGATTATTTCGTTAAAGAAGCAGCCGAATTTCTTACAGTATGCCGTGTTCCATTCGAGGTCCATTACTACATATTGCAAACGAATATCCCCAATCAATAAAATAACTTTATAAATATATCATATTTTGTCGTTAAATTCAATACTCAACCTTATATTCGATTGACCTTTTAATCGGGATATTATATAATAAATTCATCAAAGTAAAGAGGTGCGATATGAATAACACTGTATGGTTTAACTCCCCTGCAAAATATTGGACGGACGCAATACCGATGGGAAACGGCTTTCTCGGCGGTATGTTTTTCTGCTCGGATAAAACCGACCGCATTGCCTTAAATCACGACACTCTTTGGACAGGCTGTCCGAGATATGTCGAAAAGGACGGAGCGTATGAAGCATACAAAAAGGCTCAGTCCTTTGCTCTTAAAAATGATTTCATTTCGGCTCAAAAGGAGCTTATCGAAAACTTTTTGGCTTGTTGGACGCAGGCTTATCTTCCGCTCGGCGACCTTTATATCGAGCATCCTTTTTCTCTTTTGAGTGCGAAGAATTACAAAAGAACGCTCCATCTTGAAAATGCCGTTCTTGACTGTGAATATGAAAAAAGCGGTGTTAAAATCACAAAAGAAGCTTTCGTTTCCAATCCCTCGGATGTGCTTGTATATAAAATAAGCTCATCAAAGGGCATTGATTTTTCCGTTAATTTCAAAAGCAAATTGAGAAGCACCGTTACTTATGAAAACGATACAATTACGCTTGACGGAATTTGTGCGAGCGACTCCGGCTCAAAATTATCAAAATACCCTTGCGCAGAGCTTACATATTCGGAAAAGCCGGAGGAACAGGGCGTTTCCTTTAGGACTGTAATCAAGGTAATTTCAAACGGCACGGTAGCTTCCTCAAGCGACAAAATCAAGGTAAAGGGAAGCACGCAAACAACGGTTTTCCTTTGTACAAAGACTAATTTCAAAGACGGTCTTACCCCTGCTTCAAAAAGCGGTATTGATTATAAGAGCAGCTGCGTAAATGCCGTAAATTCCGCTGTTCAAAAGGGCTTTGAGGCGTTAAAGGAAGAGCATATTGCCGATTATTCAAAGTATTATTCGAGAACAGCCTTTACGCTCAATAAGAACAATCAAAATTCATCACTTCCGACAAATGAGCGACTTATTGCTTTCAAAGCCGATAAAACCGACCTCGGACTTTATGAGCTGTTTTGGAATTTCGCAAAGTATCTTACGATTTCTTCCTCGAGAGAAAACTCAAGAGCAACAAATCTTCAGGGCATTTGGAGCGAAAACCTGCGTGCACCGTGGAATTCAAATTACACGATTAACATAAACACGGAAATGAACTATTGGCCGACGCTCTGCTTTGATATGCCGGAGCTTATGTTTCCGCTTTTCGACCTGATTAAGCTTATAAGCTTTACGGGCGAAAGGACGGCAAAGGAATATTACAACGCAGGCGGCTTTGTCGCTCATCACAACACGGATATTTGGGGCTTTACCGCACCGACTCACGGCGACGCCCAATGGGGATATTGGCAAGGCGGCTCGGGTTGGCTCTGCCACAGTCTTTTTGAGTACTACGAATACACGGGCGACCGAGAATTCCTTTCGGATTTTGCTTTGCCGATACTCAAAAAAGCATGCGAGTTCTATTCCGATATTTTAACCGACATCGGAGACGGCAAGCTTTCTGTTTGCCCTGCAACCTCTCCCGAAAACACCTTCAAGTGCAATGAAAAGGCAACTTCTGTCGCAAAAAGCTCGACTATAATGGATACTATCGTGCTTGACTGCTTTGAAAATTATCTCAAAGGCTGTGAAGCTGTAGGCATAAGCGACGATTTTACCGAAAAATTAAAGGAACAAATTAAAAATATCAAGCCGTTCAAGATAGGCTCAAAAGGTCAGCTGCTCGAATGGGACGACGAATACAAAGAGTGTGACAAGCATCACCGTCATGTGTCGCATCTTATAGGCTTACATCCGTTTAGCATTATAAACAAAAATGATACACCCGAGCTTTTCGACGCTTGCAAGAAAACGCTTGAAATCAGGGGCGACGCAGGCACGGGCTGGAGTCTTGCTTGGAAAATCAACTTCCACGCTCGTCTTAGAAACGCACAAAAGGCTTATGACCTTTTGAATTTGCAGTTGAGTCCTGTGAAATCGAGAAGAAAATCAGGCTTTAACTACGGCGACGGCGGCGGAACATATCCGAACCTCTTTGACGCACATCCACCGTTCCAAATCGACGGAAACTTTGGTGCGGCAAGCGGTATAAATGAAATGCTTGTACAGTCCGACGGCGAAAGCATCTATCTTCTCCCTGCTCTTCCGAGCGAATGGAAGGAAGGCAGCGTAAAAGGCTTTAGAGTTAAGGGCAACGCTAAAATCGACTTTTCGTGGAAAAACGGCAGGATAACCGATTACAAATTACACTCAGAAAACGAAAAATTAAAGGTTATAATATAACAATTCCCCACTATGTAAGGCTGAGTGTTCATAAGGCAGTTTTGCTTCAAAACAACATCTTTTTGCACAATAATTCGTTAACCCCCGCAGATATGCGTCAGCATTATCTGTGGGGGTTGCCTTTTCTTGTATCAAAAATATATTATTTTGAAGTGCGTTGCAGTTGGCAAAAGCATAATGGATTTTTATGCGAGAAACCAATACTTCCTTATTAACACTCAGCCAATCATAGTGGGGTTACTTTTTGCCGTTTTATATTTTTGTCAGTTTTGTTTTATCGGTTTCGCTATATTCCTTGTCGAAATCATAGCCGAAAATATTGTTTTCGGGTGCTAAATCGTGCAAAGGTACAAGCACGAAATCTCTTTGTCTGATAAACTTATGCGGAACTGTCAGCTCGTCCGTCGAAAGCTCGGTATTTTCCAACAAAAGCACGTCAACGTCGATTATCCTCGGTCCGTTTTTGAATTCACGCACCCTGCCGAGAGCCGCCTCAATTCCGAGACACGCACCGAGCAAGGCATTCGGCGAAAGCTCGGTTTCGATGAGAACAGCACAGTTTAAGAACCTGTCCTGCTGCTCATAACCCCACGGCTCTGTTTCATAAACGGAGGATTTTTTTATAATTTTCGTGTTCGGCAAAAGCGACAGCGAAGAATAAACATTTTCTATATTCTCAAGTCTGTTGCCGATATTTGTTCCTATTCCGAGTACAGCCTTCATTTTCTGCTCCTTGTAATTTCAACCGAAACATAATCAAAATCAGCTTTTATCGGTGCGAAAGGCTTTTTAACCTCAACCTTGACCTTTTCGATTTTAGGAAATTCCGAAAGTATTGCGTCGGCAACAGTCTGCGCCGCTTTTTCGAGTAAATCGTACTTTTCAGCCAAGAAAACCCGTCTTGCTGTCTTTATTATTTTCGCATAGCTTACGGTGTCGTCAACGTTATCGCTCACACAAGGCAAATCGAGTGAAAGATAGGCTTTTATGTCGAGGATAAACTCCTGACCGTCAACCTTTTCCTCGGGATTTACGCCGTGATATGCATAGAGCTTCAAGCCCTGAACTTTAATCTTATCCATATTATCTTACCACCGCATCTGTCATTTTTGCCGCCAAGCAAGCCTCTTTCACGTGATGAACACGAATAAAGTCCGTTCCCTCTGCTATTGCAAGCGTATCTGCTGCAAGCGTTCCGAACACTCTGTCGTAACCGTCTGCACCCGTTTCGTTTTTGACAAGGCGTTTACATGAAAGAGCCGTCAAAAGTGCTCTTTCGGGGGATTTCAGCTTGTCTATATTCCTTAAAAGCTCTAAATTATCAAAATGAGATTTTCCGAAGCCAAAGCCCATATCAAAGCAGATATTTTCACGGCTTATAGAGTATTCCGCCGCAATTTTCTCCGCCTTATCGAAAAATGCAAGCACATCATTTACAACGCCGCCGCATTTCGAATAGTCAGCCTCTTGAGATGCCGAAGCGTTTCCCGTGTGCATTACAATCCAGCCTGCATTGTGTTTTTTAACGACAAGTGCCATTTTCCTATCCATTTTTGAGCTTACATCATTGATGATTTTCGCTCCGTTTTCAAGGCAGTATTCCGCAACCCTCGGATAAAATGTATCGACCGACACGGGAACATTAACAGCTGAGGTTACGGCAGGAATGTATTTTTTGATAATTTCAAGCTCTTCATCCTCTGATAAAAGAGTGCTTCCCGGTCTTGTTGACTGTGCGCCTATATCGATTATATCGGCTCCGTCCTCTTGCATTTTGAGAGCGTGTTCGACCGCCTTTTCGGGGCTGTTCCACTGTCCGCCGTCAAAAAACGAGTCGGGTGTAACGTTTAATATGCCCATTATATATGTTCTCTTGTTAATTTCAAAAGAAAATCCGTTACCTTTGAAATAATATGCCATTATTTACCTCCAAAAAGCAAGGACATAGCCTCTGCTCTTGTCCTCGGGTCTTTTTTCATCATTCCCCTTAATGCCGAGGTTTGAGTTTTAGCGCCTGCCGCCCTTGCGCCACGCATTGTCATACAAAAATGCTCCGCTTCGATAACAACCGCTACGCCCTTTGGCTGCAAATGCTCTTCGAGAAAATCCGCAACCTGTGAGGTAAGTCTTTCTTGAATTTGCGGACGTCTTGCGTAATCGTCAACAATTCTTGCAAGCTTTGAAAGTCCGATAACCTTGCCCTCCGATGGAATATATGCAATATGAGCCTTTCCGACAAACGGCAACAAATGGTGTTCGCACATTGAGTAAAGCGGAATATCACGCACTACTACCATTTCGTCGTTGTTACCTTCATTAAAGATTTTCAAGTGTCTTTCGGGATTAGCCTCAAGCCCCGTAAAAATCTCCTCATACATATTTGCAACTCTTTTCGGAGTTTCCAAAAGTCCCTCTCTGTCGGGATCCTCGCCTATTGCGATAAGAATTTCTCTGACCGCATTTTCAATTCTCTGTTTGTCCATAACTCACATACCTTTCCGAGTACAATTACCAAAAATCAAGACAAAACGAACTGCATATAATACATTTCATTGTTCTCGAAGGTTTGATATTGCGTGAATTTCATATTACCGTTTTTATTCCGCAGCTCTATTGCAATTTCCGAAATGCCGTCCGAGTCAACAAGCTTTTTATAAATCTCTCTATATGACTGCTCACTCACGGCAAAAATTTCAACATAGCTTTTTCCGTTTTTGAAATTATCGGTAATTTCCTTTTCAATCGCCGGTTTAATCGTTTTTCCGTAATTTCCGAAAAGCAAGCCTTCCGCCCTCGCATAGTTAAACTCAGTTGCGGTGCAGTCAGTATTCTCAGGCTTTATGTTAAAGTGATTTGCGGAAATTTGCTTTGTTGTAACATTAAAATAAAGATGAGTTTTTATATCGGGCGAATCGGTCTGGTCATTATCATCCCATGTAACGTCAAGATGGTAATTATTACCGTTAATTTTAACGATATTCCACATATGAGGTTCAATCTCGCCGTCGTCATTTTTAGCGTCGCCTATTACAAGGAAGTTTTCAACGCCGAGCTTATTGAGCAAAAGCTGCGTCGCTCTTGCATAACCCTCGCATACAGCTTCTCCGCCGACAAGTGCATCATAAGCCGTAGACTTCAAATCATCAGTCAAAACATATTTACAATTTTCACAGATATAATCGTGAACATATTTTTCCTTTTCATAATCAGAAGAAAGTTTGCTCGCTTCGTTTACAACTTTATCAACCTGCGAATTCAGCTGACTTGAAAGGTCGTTGCACTCCTGCTGTGAATGTGTGTAGGTCGGCTCAAAATAGCACTTGTTTCCCTCTGTTCTTATCTTGCATTGTGCGGAATAGCAAATCAAATCCGGATTATCGTATGAAACTGCATAATTCAAAGCTGTAAATTCGCTGTCGGTAATCATTGGGATTTCTATTGATTCGGTATGCTTGTAGATCTCGGGAACTATAAGGGTGTACGCTACTTTTGCGTTATCGCTCAAATGATTATAATAATATCGCACATTCACTTCATCATCGGTGCGATTATCGTAAATCATTTCAACCTTAGAAAAATCCGTAGGAATAAAGCTTAAAATTTGCTTTCGGTTATTTACAATACAAATAACAAGTATCATAGCAAGCGCAATGCCTATAACCTTTAGTGTTTTACGCATTATTTTTCTCCTCTTTCGAATAAACGCCGCCGTCGTTTATTTCCCCCTGAGTGTTGATAAATTCCGCAATTTTATCCTTTTCGCCTGTGTAATCGATTATTGAAATATCGGTTTGCGAGTTGTTTACAATGTATTCGAAAAGATTATCCATCGCTCCTATGTGCGAAGCGTTAAAGGCTGCTTTTAAGAAGGAGGAAAACGCCGAAGATTTTTCCGAATATCCGCAATATTTAAGATATTTCAAAAGCATATCCGCAGATAAGCTTTGTGTACCTGCATTGAGCGAAAGTCCGCCCATAGTCTTAGGGTCGGTAGACGTCGGCACATCAACGACAATATCCTTGAACTTTGAGGCAAAGCTCTTGAATCGAAGCTCGCCTATCGAAATATATCTGTCCGTCTTAACTCCCGAATAGCTTTCAAAAGCCTTTACAAACGCACCTGCTCCGGATTTTTTGAAATGCTCGGACAAGGTTGCGGTAATTCCGTTGTAGCTGCCCGTAAAGTCGTTTTGAATGGAATTGACAGTAATTGTTTTCTTTTTAATATCGGTTGAAATAAGAAATGAAAACGAAACGTTGTTTTCGGTGTCGTAGCAGATAAGGACAATTTCAGACTGCCCCTCCATAACAACGGGAGAGGTTGTTGACTCTGTTTGAGGCTCTGTTGTCAAATCATCTGATGAAGAAACAAGATTTCCGAAATTAAAGTCAATGGATTTCATAAACATAAGTAAAGAAATGCCTCCGAGAATTACCACGAAAGCCGCAAAAGATATAACAAAGCTCTTAAAACGCTTTGAGTCCTTTTTATCTTTGCTTGAAAAATCAAGCTTTCTGTTTTTATTCAAGTCCTCACCGTCCTTTACCAAAAAAGCCGATTGCAAGCTATGCAATCGGCTTTCTGTCAATTAACCTTTAGTCTTGTTTGTGCCGCCTGTCTTGTTTTTGCTTGAAGAAGCCTTCTCGATTATAGGTGCGGTACCGTTTTTAACCGTATCCGTGGTAATTATTACCTTTGACACCTCGGCATCCGAAGGAGTTTCGTACATGATAGGCATCAAAGTTTTCTCCATGATAGCTCTCAAGCCACGAGCACCCGTCCCCTTTTCAAGAGTAAGTTCGGCTATCGCTTCAAGAGCGCCGTCCTGAAATTCAAGCGAAACATTGTCCATTGAAAAAAGTGCTTCATACTGCTTAACAAGAGCATTTTTCGGCTCTGTAAGTATTCTTACAAGCGCATCCTTATCAAGATTGTCAAGCGAAGTTATGACAGGAACTCTGCCGACAAGCTCCGGAATAAGTCCAAACTTGACAAGGTCTTGCGGTATTACCTGCGAGTAAATCTTGGTAGTATCCGTATCGGATTTTGACATAACCTTGCCGCCAAAGCCGAGTGTTGATTTTCCGGTTCTTGATTCGATTACCTTTTCTATGCCGTCAAATGCACCGCCGCAAATAAACAAAATATTTGTGGTGTCAATCTGAATAAATTCCTGCTGCGGATGCTTCCTGCCGCCCTGAGGAGGAACGTTTGAAACAGTGCCCTCAAGGATTTTAAGAAGTGCCTGCTGAACACCCTCGCCGCTGACATCACGGGTTATAGAGGGGTTTTCGGATTTCCTTGCAATCTTGTCGATTTCGTCAACATAGATAATGCCCTTTTGAGCCTTTTCTATATCGTAATCCGCTGCCTGAATAAGTCTTAAAAGGATATTTTCAACATCCTCACCGACATATCCTGCTTCGGTAAGCGTTGTAGCGTCTGCAATAGCAAACGGAACGTCCAAAATTTTTGCAAGCGTCTGTGCAAGCATCGTTTTACCTACGCCGGTAGGTCCCAAAAGAACAACGTTGCTCTTTTGAATATCAACATCGCACTTGTGTGAACAGTAAATACGCTTATAGTGATTATAAACGGCAACGCTTAAAGTAATTTTCGCCGAATCCTGACCGACAACATATTCATCAAGCTTAGCCTTGATTTCAGCCGGCTTCGGCAACGGCTTTGATTTACTTCCCGCAGAGTTGCTTCTTTTAGCGGAAACATTTGAACTTTTTTCTTCTTCGATTATACCCAAACACAATTCTATACATTCGTCACATATACATACTCCCGGACCGGCAATAAGCTTCTCAACCTGATCTTGAGTTTTACCGCAAAAGGAGCAACGCATTATCTTACTATTCGTTTCTTTTGCCATTATAGGCCCCCCTCAAAAACTATCTTTTACTGATAACCTTATCAATAAGTCCGTATTCAAGAGCCTCCTCGGCAGACATAAAATTATCTCTCTCGGTATCCTGTGCTATGACCTCGACGGGTTTGCCCGTGTTTTCAGCCAAAATCTTATTTAGTTTTGCTTTGGTTTTAAGAATGTGCTTAGCTGTGATTTCGATTTCTGTCGCCTGTCCCTGAGCTCCGCCTGAGGGCTGATGAATCATTATATCGGAATTGGGCAAAGCATATCTCTTACCCTTTGTGCCGGCAGAAAGAAGGAATGCGCCCATGCTTGCTGCCATACCCATACAAATTGTTGAAACATCGCATTTAATATACTGCATTGTGTCATAGATAGCAAAGCCAGCGGTTACAGAACCGCCGGGGCTGTTTATATAGAGGCTGATATCCTTTTCGGGATCCTGAGCCTCAAGATATAAAAGCTGTGCTACGACAAGGCTTGCAGTTGCGTCATTTACCTCGTCTGACAAAACTATAATTCTGTCGTTGAGAAGTCTTGAGAAAATATCGTATGAACGTTCACCACGGCTGGTCTGTTCAACTACGTAAGGAACTAATGCCATAAAAACTTACCTCCAAAATGTAATATCTTCCCTTTTCCCTAATAGATTATTGCTTATAAACAAGCCTTTTAATCAAAGATTATTCAGCGTCCTTCTTTTCGGGAGCTTTCTTTGTTGTTTTCTTAGCTGCGGGCTTTTCCTCGTCAGCCTTTTCAGCCTTAGGTGCTGCCGCCTTCTTAGCTGCCGGCTTCTTTTCAGCTGTAAAGCTTGCGTTTTCGATTACGAAATCAACAGCCTTTCTCTGAAGAAGCTCGGGCTTGATATTGTCAGCCGGAATAGCCTTCTTAATCTGGTCAACATCCATATTATATGCTTTTGCATACTGAGCATATTCTTCTTCAAGGTCAGCGTCAGAAACCTCAAGGTTTTCCTTTTTGATGATTTCAGCCAAAGCAAGGTCAAGCTTAACCTGCTTTTCTGCCTGCTCCTTATACTGCTCACGGAAGGTCTTTTCGTCAGAGCCTGTGTATTTAAGATAAGTATTAAGGTCAAGTCCCTGCATCTGAAGACGGTAAGCGAAATCCTGAACGTCATCGTCCATCTTCTTTTCAATCATACAATCGGGGATAACAGCTGTTACAAGGTCAGCGAGCTTGTCGAGAACCTCGTTGTTTGCCTCAGCCTCAACCTCATGCTGCTTCTTATTCTCAAGCTCTTCCTTAACGTTCTTCTTGAGCTCGTCAACTGTATCATATTCGCTCACGTCCTTAACGAACTCGTCGTCAAGTGCGGGAACCTCTTTAACTTTAATCTCGTGAAGCTTGATTTTGAAGGTTGCGTCCTTACCTGCAAGCTCCGCATGGTAGTCCTCGGGGAACTTAACGTTTACGTCAAACTCCTCGCCTGCCTTGTGACCGATAATCTGATCCTCAAAGCCGGGGATAAACTGATTTGAGCCGATTGTAAGCTCATAGTTTTCAGCCTTGCCGCCCTCAAAAGCTACGCCGTCAACAAAGCCCTCGAAGTCGATAACTGCAATATCGTTCTTCTTAACCTTTCTCTTTGTTTCAACGGTAACAATTCTTGAATTCTGCTCAAGCATATTGTTAATGTGAGACTTAACGTCCTCAGCAGAAACCTTAGCAGACTTCTTTGTTGCCTTTATGCCTTTATATTTGCCGAGCTTAACCTCGGGCATAACGGTAACCTTGAGCTTGATTACAACGCCGTCCTTGCCCATTTCGGGAACTTCAAGGTCGAACGGAGTGTCGATAACCTCAAGCTTAGCCTCTTCAATAGCAGCTGAAACTGCGTCGGGATATACGATTTCAAGAGCGTCCTCATAGAAAACTGCCTCGCCGTACATCTTTTCGATGAAAGCACGGGGTGCCTTACCCTTTCTGAAGCCGGGAACGTTGATTTTCTTTCTCTGCTGAAGGTATGCCTTATTAACAGCGTTCATAAATGTTTCGCCGTCAACAGCAACTTCAAGCTCCCAAACATTCTCTTCAATTTTGTTTGATGATTTAAGACTCATTTAATCTTCCTCCTGAAAATTATACACTATCTTGAGCATTATATCACATAATGTATAAAATTGCTATACTTTTTTATTATTTTGTTAATTTAATAAGCTTCGGGCAGAATTTAAGGTAATCTGCCGACAAAAGCTCGAATTTAATTCCGTCCTTTTCCGAGGTAAACGCAAAATTCACCGCTTGACCGTGCAAATGCGCATAATAACAATGCTTAATGCCCTCACGGAGCAAGACGTCATATATCGGCTCGCATATCTGAGAAATACTCACGGGCGGATAATGTAAGAACACAAGCGGCTCGCCGCCGAGCTCTTTTCCTGCCTTAATAGAAGCCTCGAGCCTTGCCGCCTCACGCTTCACAACCTTTTCGCTGTGCTGTTGAGTATCGTCAAAAAACCAGCCTCTTGTGCCGCAGATATTGTAATCACCAACACGGTAAGCATTGTTGAAAATAAATTTAATCGTCGAAAAGGAATTTTCCTCCAGAAAGCCGTTCATTTTCGACATCGTGTTCCACCAATAGTCGTGATTGCCCTTTAATATTAACTTTTGTCCGGGCAAGGAATTTATAAATGCAAGGTCCTCTGCCGCATTTTCAAGCTTCATCGCCCACGAAACGTCGCCGAGTATAACCACGGTGTCCTCATCGGTAATAAGCTTTTTCCAATTTGACTCGAGCCGTTCGACGTAATTGTCCCAACCGTGAAAAATATCCATCGGCTTATCCGTTCCGAGCGACAAATGAGTATCGCCGATTGCATATAAAGACATATAATTTTACTCCTAATAAATTAAGAAGCAAAAAGCGGAATAAATCCGCTTTTTCAATATATTAAAGCTGTTTTATATTCCAAGCATATCAAATACGACCTGAGCCATATCCTCTTTATCGGAAACCCTTGTAAATCTCGGTGCTTTGCCTTTAAGGGTTGCAAGCTGAGGCGGTACGGGCTCTTTTGATTTCTCAAACAGCTCTTCAACCATTGAAAATTCGTCCTTGGACTTTATATCATCGGTTATTGCCGAAAGCACGCTTGCAGAGAACTTATAGGGATTTGCGGTCGAAGCGATAACCGTCGGTGTATCGTCGCCCGTTCTCTTTGTATATTCCTCATAAACGTTTACGGCAACCGCTGTGTGAGTGTCGCAAAGATAATCGTACTTTTTGAAAACCTCATTGATTGTAGCCTTTGTGGCATTATCGTCGCAATAGCCTGCGTCAAAAAGGTCCGAAATTTTCTTGTAAAGGTCAGAATCAACGCTGTACTTACCGTCAACGCTCAATTCACGCATATACTCTGCGGTCTTTTCTGCGTCATAGCCCGAAAGGATAAAGAGAAGTCTTTCAAGGTTTGACGAGATAAGAATATCCATTGAGGGAGAAGCTGTGCAATAGAAATCTCTGTTCTTATTATAAGTACCGCTTTTCAGGAAATCGGTAAGAACATTGTTAGAATTTGATGCACAGATAAGCTTTTTAATCGGAACGCCCATTTCCTTTGCGTAATAAGCTGCAAGAATGTTACCGAAGTTGCCCGTGGGAACAACAACATTCATTTCCTCGCCGAGCTTCAACGAGCCGTTCTCGACCATATCGCAGTAAGCGGATACATAATATACAATCTGCGGAACAAGTCTGCCCCAGTTGATTGAGTTTGCGGACGAGAAAGCAAGGTTATTTTCCTTGAACTTCTTTTCTATTTCCTTATTTGTGAAGATTGCCTTAACACCGCTTTGAGCGTCATCGAAATTGCCTCTGATAGCGCACACGCTGACATTATTGCCCTCTTGAGTTGCCATCTGAAGCTTCTGCATCGGGCTTACGCCGTCAACGGGATAGAAAACGAGGATTTCTGTGTTCGGTACATCCTTAAAACCTTCAAGAGCAGCCTTACCTGTATCGCCCGAAGTAGCAACAAGGATTACGATTTTTGTGTCTTTAAGAGTCTTGCCTGCCGAAACCGTGAGCAAATAGGGAAGCAGCTGCAAAGCCATATCCTTAAACGCACAGGTAGGTCCTCTCCAAAGCTCAAGGATATTTTCCTTATCGTTAAGCTTATAAAGCGGAGCAACCTTATCCGAGGAAAACTTGCCCTTTTTATAAGCGCCGTTTACACACATATCAAGCTCTTCTTCGGTAAAATCCGTAAGAAAAAGCTTCAATACCTCTTTGGCTCTGCCGATATAATCAAGCGTTCCTATTCTCTTAATGTCGTCAAGGCTCAGCGTAGGAATTTCGGTAGGAACAAAAAGTCCGCCCTCCGAGGAGATACCCTTTGCGATAGCCTCCGACGCCGAAACGCCGATTGATTTATCTCTCGTGCTTGTGTAAATCATCTGATACACTCCCTACTTAAAATTCAAAATATTTTATCATACATAAAGCCTTAATTCAATTGGCTTTATAAATTATTTTTCTTCTTCCTGATATGCGTTTTTTATGTAATTGAACGAGGAAACCTCGCCGTTTTCCATATACACTTCGGCAACGTCAAATCTCGGCTGCAAATCAAAGCTGTTCTTGGAAAGGAAGAATTTGGAGGTTGCTAAAATCCTTTTGCGCTTTCCGTAGTCAACCGCTTCCTTACCGCTTACGACAAAGCCGACTTCCCTTGTTTTGACTTCAACGAAGGCAATGTAATTTTTATCGCTTGCGATTATGTCGATTTCGCCGAATCTGCAACGGTAGTTAGCCGTTACTATCGAATACCCGTTATCACGAAGATACCTGCCCGCATAAAGCTCGCCGTATACACCTGTCATTGCCCTGTTCATTTTTGCTCTCCGAGAATTTTCTTTAGAAAAGTACGTCTGTGAATATCGCAAACGCCGTATTGAGCAATTTTTTCATAGTGCAGCTTTGTGCCGTAGCCCTTATGCCTTGCAAATTCATATTGCGGATATTTTTCCGCCATTTCAAGCATAAATCTGTCCCTGCTGACCTTAGCAAGCACTGAGGCAGCGGCTATCGACATTGACTTTGCGTCGCCCTTTATGACCGTAACCTCTTCAATATCCGTATGAGGCTTTTGATTACCGTCAATCAACGCAAGGACGGGTCTTACGGAAAGTGAAGCAATCGCTCTTTTCATTGCAAGAAAGGTTGCGTTTAATATGTTAATTTCGTCAATTTCCTTTTCGTCGGCACTTGCGATACCGTAAGCCAACGCCTTTTCTTTTATTTCGTCAAAAAGAGCTTCACGCTTTTTTTCTGTCAGCTTTTTAGAGTCGTTAAGACCTTCGATTACACAGTCTGACGGCAAAATTACCGCCGCCGCATAAACAGGTCCTGCCAAAGGGCCCCTGCCTGCTTCGTCAACTCCGCAAATTATATTAAAGCCTTTTTCTCTGTATTCGTTTTCAATACTGTAATCAACCATCAAATTCTCCGATTGTATCAAGAGTTATTCTGCCAAGCTTACCTGCACGGTATTCATCAAGGAGCATAATCGAAGCTCTGAGCGTGTCAATCTCTCCGCCTCGCATCATCATACCTCTTTTTCTGCCGATAAGTTCAAGTATTTCATAAGCTTCAAGCTCTGAAAAATCATCAATTTTATATCTTTCCGAAAGTCTGTCGGGGTAATCTCTCGAAAGCACCTCCAAAAGTCTGACCGCAAGGGTTTCGGAGTCAAAAACCTCGTCCTTGACAGAGCCTATAAAAGCAAGCCTGTCGCCGATTTTCGGATCGTCGAACTTCGGCCACAAAACGCCGGGTGTGTCAAGCAGCTCAATGCCGTTTTCAATTACAAACCACTGATTATGACGGGTAACGCCTGCTTTATCGGCAACCTTTGCACGGTTTCTGCCTGCCATTCTGTTAATGAATGAGGATTTGCCCGTATTCGGTATTCCGACAACCATAATTCTAAGCGGTTTGCCAATCATACCCTTAGCCTCGTTTGAAGCGATTTTATCTTTCAAAACCTCTCGCAAAAGAGGTGCGTATTTATTAAGTCCGTTACCGCTTTTACAGTCAACGGCAAGCGCATAAATGCCTTTCTCATTAAAGTAATTGAGCCAACGCCTCGTAGCGTTTTCGTCTGCGACGTCACACTTGTTAAGGAGCACTATAAGAGGCTTATTGCCAATAAGCTCGTTGAGCTCGGGGTTACTGCTTGAAATCGGCATTCTCGCGTCTAAAATTTCCGTTACGGCATCAACCGACGGCAAGCATTCCTTGATAAGCCGTCTTGTTTTTGCCATGTGCCCCGGAAACCATTGAACATTCTGTTTTATTGAATCGCTCATATCCTCAATCCCTTGTCAAAAGTGAGCTGTCGCCTATTCTGTAAACCGCTTGACCGACAATATATCTTTCGTCAATCATTCCGACTGCTTTGTATCTTGAATCGCCCGATTCGTTACGGTTATCGCCCATAACAAATACGCAGCCCTCGGGTACGGTTACGGGATAAGTAAACGCATCTCCGAGCAATCTCGTTTTTTCCCTGATATACGGCTCATCCAAAACAACGCCGTCAACCGATACTTCGTGAGTATCGCCGTCAATATTTACGGTTTGACCGCCTGTTGCAATAACTCTTTTTACAAGCACCTCGTTATATGCGTTAGGCTGTGAAATGATTACAATGTCGCCGTACTCAACGTCGCTGTCATGTGCGGTGATAATGAGCTGATCGCCGTTATGCAGGGTGTTTCTCATAGAGTCGCCGTTTACGGTGGATATTTTGAAGAAAAACGTAAATATTACCGCCACCGCTATAATCGATGTGAGTAATACCGACGCAAAATCATAAATTGCTGCTGCTTGTTTCTGTTTCATTACGCACCTATTTTCCAATGTCCGATAGGGAAAAGTCTGAATTCTGCCGTTCCCAATAAATATCTTGTATCAATAAAGCCAACCGTTGTTGAACGGCTGTCAAGAGAGTTATTTCTGTTGTCTCCCATAACAAATACGCAGCCATCCGGCACAGTCACGGGAAAAGCAACGTCAAACATTCTCTCGGTAGGCTCCGCTATATAAGGTTCGTTGATAAGTTCGCCGTTTATTTTAACCGTTCCCTGTGCAAAGTTGATGTCAACCGTGTCCCCTGCAACTGCTACAACTCTTTTGATAAGCGGCTCATTGAGAGAATTCGGCTGAGTTATAACGACAATGTCGCCACGCTCGTAGGTTGTGTTAATCGCCTTTACGGTAAGCCAATCTCCGCTGTTAAGGGTTGGCTTCATTGATTCGCCGTTTACGCCCACAACTCTGAAAAGAAGTGTAAACACGATAGCGATACCCACCAACGCAAACACAAGTGAATCAATCCAGTTATATGCAAATTTCCACGATTTTGAAGTCTCCGAATAAGAGTTTTCAAGCTCGTCAAAGTATATTCTTATATCTTCTGTTTTTCTCAATTTACACACCTACCCTATTATATAGAGTAATTATAATACAAAAGCCTTGAAAATGCAAAGGTTTTCGTAAAAAAATAAGGAACGGAAAAACCGTTCCTTAATGCTTTGCTTAAATTATCTGACAAGCTCTTTAACCTTAGCTGCCTTGCCGACTCTGTCACGAAGATAATAAAGCTTGCTTCTGCGAACTTTACCGCTTCTAACGAGCTCAACCTTAGCAACGTTGGGTGAGTTTACGGGGAATACCTTTTCAACGCCTACGCCGTAAGAAACACGACGAACTGTGAATGTCTCCGAAATACCGCTGCCCTTGCGAGCAATGATTGTGCCTTCGAAAATCTGAATTCTTTCTCTCTCGCCCTCACGGATTTTAACGTGAACCTTAACAACATCACCGACGTTGATGTTCGGGCGCTCTTCTTTAAGCATGCCGTCTGTCATAATTTTCAATGCGTCCATAATGAACCTCCAAAATTGTTTTCAAGCGTTCATTCCGTAAAATACATACGCAGAGGACCGCCCGCTTTAATGTTGCCATTAACTGCCGTTTGCATATAAAAATATATACAAGCGCCGAAATGCTAAAATATAATAGCACAAGGTGATGAAAAAAGCAAGTGTTTTTTCAAAATTCAGCAAAATTCCGACATATCTTCAAGATACATCTTTTCTTTTACTATATCAACCGCTTCGATAAGCTCTTTCACATCAGAAGTTACGGCGTCAAGTAAAAGCGTGGGATTTATATTATTTCTCATTCCTGCCGAAAGCACAACGGTCAATTTGACGCCGTTTTCGCACTCGCAAAGCTCATACGAAGAAATATCTCCCTTTATATCAATTTGCTTTAAGACTTTTTTTCTGCCCTTCTTGCCCTGCTTCTCAACGATAATCTCACTTGCCGAGATTTTGTTTTTTACACTTTCGAGAACTTCTTGTTTGTCATTTGTTTCAAGTGTAATTATAAACCTTGCCCATCTGATTTCATCCGCCTTATGAACAGGCTCGGAAGCCGAGGTAACAACAATTCCCGTAGGCATTACGCCGTTGAGCCTTTTTACGATTTCTTCATCGGTCATTTCATCCGTTATACGCACGTCAACCGACTCGCAAAAGCTCTCCGTACCGAGTGAAAGCGGTAAAGAAAATGTCATAAACGGTCTTGGGTTAAAGCCCTCCGTGTACCAAATTGAAATTCCCGCACGCTTTATCGCTCTTGAAAAACAGCGCATAAGGTCAAGGTGAGAAATATACTTTGCTATATCTTTTTTCTCAAAGAAAATTCTAACGTTTCGCATCGCATTTTCCTCCGTTGAGCCTTGCCGCACCGCAAGCCGCACATTTTTGACGGCAATTAGGCGTTGTAACGCTCTCGTGTGCCTTTTTGTTTTCTTCGATAAGGAAGTCTTTCCTTATGCCGTAATCAAACATATCCCACGGTAGAATTTCATCAAACTCACGCTTACGGTTTGCATAGAATTCCATAGACACTCCGCATTCCTTGAACGCTTCTTCCCAAAGGTCAAATCTGAAAAATTCATCCCAGCTGTCAAATTTACAGCCCTTGCGCCAAGCCGTTTCAATAACGTCACAGAGCTTTCTGTCGCCCCTTGCAAAAACGCCCTCTAACACACTTGTCTGCGATTCGTGATAGGAGACCTGTATCTTATGAGTTTTAACGCTTTCAAGCAAATGCTTCTGCTTTTCCTCAAGCATAGGCTTAGTATCCTGCGGCTCCCATTGGAACGGGGTAAACGGCTTCGGAACAAAGGAAGCAACGCTTATATTGACCGTAACGGACTTGCCCTTCGGTCTGTCGGGATTTTTATAGTATGTATTTACAACCGTCTGAGCAAGGTCTGCTATGCCCTCAATATCCTCAAGTGTTTCGGTGGGCAAACCCATCATAAAGTAAAGCTTAACGGTAGTCCAACCGCCTGCAAACGCTTTTTCGGCAGTTCTTACAACCTCGCCCTCGGTTACATTCTTATTGATAGCGTCACGAAGTCTCTGCGTACCTGCCTCGGGTGCAAAGGTAAGACCGCTGCGACGTACCTTTTTAAGCTCCTCCATAAGCTCGTCGGAGAAGTTATCAACACGAAGCGACGGTAAGGATACATTTATATTTTCTTTCAGCGCCCAATCGAACATTTTCGGAATGAGTTTGTCAATTTCCGTGTAGTCGCTTGTACTCAAGGAGCAAAGGGAAATTTCATCATAACCTGTATTATCACAAAGCGTTTTCGCCTGCTTGTTTATAACGTCGCTTGTTTTTTCTCTGATAGGACGGTAAATAAAGCCTGCCTGACAAAAGCGGCAACCTCGAATACAGCCTCTGAAAATTTCCGATACGGCTCTGTCGTGAACAACCTCAATAAACGGCACGACAAAATTTTCGGGATAAAACACGGTGTTCAAATCTGAGATAATTCTCTTTTTAACGATTTTCGGTGCATTTTCCCTGTTTACAACCTCTTTGATTGTTCCGTCGTCGTTATAATTTACATCATAAAACGCAGGAACATAAACGCCCTCAAGCTGAGCCGCTTCACGCAGAAATTCAAGCTTTGTAGAGCCTAATTTTTTGTGCTTTTCCAAAAGGTCGATAAGCTCGTTTACAATTTCCTCGCCCTCGCCGGGTGTGAAAATATCAATGAAATCAGCTATCGGCTCGGGGTTGCAAACGCACGGACCGCCTGCACATATAATCGGCGTCAAATCGGTTCTGTCCTTACTGCGAACGGGCAAGCCTGCCAAATCAAGCATATTGAGCACATTGGTATAGCTCATCTCATACTGCATGGTAAAGCCTATCATATCGAAGTCTTTGATACTGTCGCCGCTTTCAAGTCCGTAAAGCGGAATATCGTTTTCACGCATAAGCTTTTCCATATCTTCCCACGGTGCAAAAACCCTCTCGCACCATGCTTCTTCACGGGCATTTATGAGAGAGTAAAGGATTTTCATACCGAGGTGCGACATACCGATTTCATAGTTGTCGGGAAAACAGAAAGCATACCTGAATTCCACCTTGTCCTTATCTTTAACAACGCTGTTAAACTCGCCGCCTGTATATCGTGCGGGTTTTTGAACATTTTTCAAAAGTTTTTCCAATTGTTTAGAAAGCATATCTTACCTCTGTCAGTTTAATAGGTAAATCATACAACAAATAAGTAAAAAGAGCAAATGATATATTGTAATGATGATTGAAGGTTTGATTGAACACACGGCTGAAATGGCATTAAAAATTCCTACAATCCGTAGGGACAACCCTTGCGGTTGTCCGTTGATTTGATTTAATATGTAATTTGTTGCGGACAGGGGCAAGCCCTGTCCCTACGGTATGATATTGAATTCAATTTGTCAACAGCCGAAAGCAGTAATATATTTGCTAATTCGCTTGGCGGCAGCAAGCCACCGCCCTACCACGTCGTCGTTTGCACCGTATCGTTCGCAACAGCCTTTGGCTGTCTCTCGCTCACTATACAGCTCCTCCTTTTCCGCAAAAATCACGCTCGGCTCGCCTGCTCGGTTGTAAACGCCCTCACGACGGCTCGCTGTCGCTACCAACTTTTGCAGATTGCGGACAACCGCAAGGGTTGTCCCTACGGTATGATATACAATTCAATCCGTGCGAAGCACCTGCTTCTTTTCACTATTCGCTTTTCACTCTTCTCTGCCCGTCAGGGCTTACCACTGATACTTTTTCAAATCAACATAGCCGTCGTCGCTCACCTCGACGCCCTCTTGACGAAGCAAGTCGATTTGCATATTCATTCCGCCGAACACAAACGCTTCCGATACTCTGCCGTTTCTGTTTACAACCCTGTGGCATTTTATCGTTGACGGGTCGGGGTTTTGGTGCAAGGCATAGCCGACCACCCTCGCCCATCTCGGATTTCCTGCAAGCAAGGCTATTTGACCGTAGGTTGCGACCTTGCCCTTTGGTATTTGCTTTACACATTCGTATATCTTTTCAAACGTAGTCATAATCACTTGTACAGCCTTGCGACCGAGCCTCCCACTCTCTCTATTTTCACATCAACCTGTACGTTGTATTCACAGGCTTTCATCACTTCTTCCCAATCGTCAACATTATCCTTATAATACCTCGGGCAAGTCCTTTTCAACCGCCTGCCGAAGCCGAAAACATCCGCCGACTCATTCATTATACACTCGTTTATACTGTTTTCAACATAATTTTTAATCGTTTGTTCCGCACAACTTCCAATCTCGCTTATTTCTGAAAGCTCCATAACCTGAAAAACATTCTTATTGACCTCGCTTAAATCAAGCGAGCATTTGATTTTAATATCAAAACAAGGCTTGCCATTCTTGATTTTCGTTTTGATTTTAGTTTTGCTTTTTATGACATTTGCGGTGATTGTTACCCCGTTTTCATCATCAAAGGTTATCTCGCCGTGACCTATTCTGTCATTTGCCCAGAGTATACCCGTTGCGATTTTGCCATCTGTTTCGTCTATCAACCGTTCGTCCTTGAAAATCACCGTAGACGTGATTTCTATTGTATCGGTTTTGTCGCCCTTTGTGCATTTTAACACAGGTAAAGCCGCAGAAGCCGTGCCGTCGGAGAACGTATTGAGAAGCTCAAACACCCTTGTGCTTACTACATTGGCATTGAAATCCGTCGAGCGTATAATCTGCTCCGCACGTCTTGCAGGTACAATGTTTTCGCCGAGCCTTGCAAAAATAATATCCTTTGCACTTCCGTCGGCAACAGCAACGTAAACTGTCGTTCTGTTCTGCGTTGTGCGCACAAAATCGTCAAGATAGTCCTCTATGCCCTCCTGTGCGAACTCTCTGCCGAAAACCACAATTCTGTTTTGCGAAATAAGCGGATCGCTTCCCGTTGTATCGGATAATTTTTCGATAGCCTCGGAAACGGATTTACCCTTTACGCAATAGTATTTCACAACCTCGTCGGGCGCACCCGAAGCAGCGGAATTGCTTGAAACATCAGTATTTAATGCTTGCACGGAGACGGAAAGCTGTCCGTCAGCCTTGTCTATGCCTATACCCTGAACTATAAGTCTGTTTTTCAATTCAAGCTTTGAATTGTGCGAGTTGCAACCGCCGAAAGCTAAAAGAGAAATCAAAAGCAATAAAATTTTCAATATGGTTTTGAGGCTTTTCAACACGTCGTCCTCCGTTTAATTTTTCTAATAAGCATAAGCGTACAAGGGATTAAGACAGCAAACAGAATAAACAGCACCGATTTTTCGGCTACGTTTGAGGTGTAATGAAAATTTTCAATGTTTTTAGACAGAAGCATTACCGACGTAAAAATCAACGCACCCGAAAGATAGGAAATTAAACCCTTGCATTTAAGCTGAAAGCTACGCTGTAAAATATCGTTTATGATATAGATTACAAACGCAATTTTTATAAATGCCGAGATTATCCATACGCCCGTCAAAAGCACGTCAAGACGTTCAATCAAGCCAAATTCAGAGAGCATTGCCATTGAATGAACAGGGAACATATTGAGAAGTGCGCTGTCGCCCGAGGTGGTAAAAAGTATGAAAAACAAAACCGACACAAATATTGCAAAAAATGACGTCCATATAATAACACTTTTCTTGACGTTTCCCGTGACCCTCGGCAGCATTACGGAAATTGCCACAGGCTCGGTTGTTCTTATAACCACACTCCACGCAACTGTCAAAATAGGCCTTGCACCGTCATAAAACATGGGCGAAAGATTGTTTATATCCACCCTTGAAAGCATTGTCAAAAGTACAAGAACAAATGAAGTGATGAGTATCACAAGAGAAATGCTCCCTGCCCTGCCGAGCGCCTCGATACCCTTTGTCGCCGAAAAGCAAACCGCAAAAAGAGTCAAAAGTATGAAAAAGCTTGTGTCCGTTTCGGGAAAGACCGCAGAAGCTACAAACAGATTAAGTCTTAAAAGGGTTGCGTAAGCGTCAATCAGAAAAAAAGCGACATAAAACACGCACAATACCTTTGAAAAGGTCGGAGAAATATCCTGTGCAAGCTCTAAAACGCCCTTGCCGCCGCTGTTTTTGAATAGGTAATACATCGGCAAAAGAAACAAGAGCATTACGGCACTTCCGAGCAAAATGGCGACTATATAATCAAGATTATTGACCTTCATTTTGAAAACAGGCATAAAGGTAAGCGTTGTCAAAAGCCTCGAAAGCAAAAGCAACGAGAAAAACTGCGCTGTGCTGATTTTTTGTACCTTTTCCATTTATTTCTCCATATTCTGTATTCTAAGATCTCTGTCGCCTAATTTTCTCCAATCAAGCCGCATAAAGGTATCCCGCATTGCCGCAGGGGCAAACGGAGCTAAGGGAGAAAGCTCCGACACCTCATAAGGTCCGTCCTTGCACAAGTCAACGAGAAGCACACAGAAGCAAATTACAATTCCGTAAAAGCCGAAAAAGCCGCCGATAACCATTAAAAGAAAACGCAAAACCGCAACGCTTTGGTAGAGATGCGGAACGACAAAAGAGGTTATTGCGGAAATTGCGACAACTATCAGCATAGGTGCTGCGACAAGTCCTGCGCTGACGGCGGCATCACCGATTACAAGACCGCCTACGATACTCACGGCGTGTCCTACGGACTTCGGCATACGCAAGCCTGCCTCTCTGACAATTTCATAAACAAAGTGAATAAATATCGTTTCAAGCATTACAGGAAAAGGCGTTATGCTCTCCTGTATCGCCATATCGTACAGCATTGAAATCGGCAAAACCTCTTGATGAAAGGTGCAAAGAGCAACATAAATCCCCGGTAAAAATACAGCGGTAAAGAAAGAGACATATTTTAACAACCTTATAAACGCAACATAAAACGGACGCATATTATAGTCGTCCATTGTCTGAAAATTCTCTATAAAGATATATGGCGCAATCAAGGCAAACGGTGTTCCGTCGGTCAAAATAATAACCCTGCCCTCGTTCATTTCTCCGCAGGCAATATCAGGTCTTTCGGTTGTGCCGAGCGACGAAAAGAAAGAGAATTCGCCGTTTTCCAAAAACGGCCTTAAATAACCCGAGCCTAACACCATGTCAAGTTTTGCGTTTTTGAGTCTCGATTTGATTTCTTTAACTGTTTTCGGCTTTGCCCTATCGGACATATAACAGACGCAAACCCTTGTTTTGCTCGTTTCTCCGACTTCGATAACCTCGCATTTCAAAACGGGAGAGCGTATCCGTCTTCGTAAAAGTGCGACGTTATCCTTAAAACACTCGGTAAATCCCTCGTGTGCGCCCTTTTCCTGAATCTCGGATTGTGCGTCGTCGATACTTCTTTTAGGAAATCCTTGAACGCCATAACTCCAGCACAAATCCGCCCCGTCAACAAAGAAAACGACCAAGCCCGACAGAACGTCGGTAATTGCTTTTTCAAGAGTCTGCGTTTCACTTTGGTCAATTCCCGCAACAACATTTGCGCTGATGTAATTAAGCATTTTTCTCGGCTCGGACGGCAATTTTTCGGCGGTCAGTATGGGGCGCATTATCTGTTCTACCACAAGCATATTGTTGCACATACCGTCCGCCATTACAAAACAGACCTTACTTTTGCCGACATCCGAATATTTGTAAATTATGTCAAAGCTGTCGCCGAATTTTTCTTTCAGATATGAAATGTTATATTGGAGTGAGTCTGAAATCGGCGTTTCGCTGTTGCTACTTTCAACCTTTTCGGTTATTTTATCGAGATTGAATTTTAATTTCTTAAACATATACTTCACCGAAAATATTGTTGCCTTTATCGGCAGGAATATTCTGCATGCAAACGCAAAATATATAATCGGTGATATAAATGCTTATAAATTTTGCAAGAACGGTAATTTTGTATATTGTTATTATCGCATCAATGAGAATACTCGGTAAAAGGCAGATTGGAGAGCTTCAACCGGCAGAGCTTGTTATTACAATACTTTTGTCGGAAATTCTCGCAATTCCCATGCAGGACACAAGTCTGCCGCTTATGAACACGATCATTCCCGTGCTTTTGCTTGTCGGGTTTGAAATTATTATTTCAATTCTCAATCTAAAAAGCGTTAAATTCCGTTCGGCTATGCAGGGAAATCCGCTTATAGTAATCCGTGAGGGCGTTATCGACCAAAAGCAACTGAAAGAACTGCGTTTTACAACAGATGATCTATTGGAAGAACTTCGCAAAAAAGATATTTTTGACGTATCGCAGGTTTGGTATGCCATTGTCGAAACAGACGGCACTTTAAGCGTTATGCTAAAGGCTGACGAGGAAAATATTAAAATTAAAGACGTGAATTTGCAAAAGCCCGAAAACGTGTACAAGAGCGTTGTTATCTCCGACGGCTCGCTGATTGAAAAGAACTTCCCCGAATGTAATACGACAAAGGCAAAGGTTGAACGGTTATTGAGAAAAAAGAACTTAACTGTCAAAGATGTATTGCTTATGACAATGGATAAAGACGAAAAATACGAGATAACCGAAAGGGATAAGAATTTATGAAAAGAGTTGTAATTGCAATCGTTTTAATAGCCTTTGTTACAACAATATCGGTTTACAGCTATTTTGACCTTAAAAAGACGGGAAATGAAATAATATCCTCGCTCGAAAAGACTATTGAAACCGCAGAAACAAGCGGTGAAAGCTCGGCTATGGAAAATTTGACCGCTTCGGTTAAAAAATGGGAGAAGGCTCGGGTTCGTTTCGGAATTTACTGCAACCACGACGAAATTGACGACATTGATATAAATTTCAGAACGCTGAAAAGCAAGGCTGAGCGAAACACGGATTGTGACATTGTTGAAATTTGCTCGGAAAACATTATACTTTTAGGAAAAATGATAGATGCGGAAAAGCCCAAAATCGAGAATGTGTTTTAACAAAAAAGCGTACCGTAGAAAAATCTGCGATACGCTTTAATTCTATATTTTAACAGTCCTCAACGGTATTCTGACCCTCAATAATGGTTATTATTTCGGGATTGTATCCGTTTTCGAGGATATAACGGTTACATTTCTCCGCACTTTCGCCTGTTATATACACAGTGTTATCCTTTTCGGAAACCGTTACCTTAAAATACGGTGCGTTTTCCATATTGCCGACAAGTTTTTCATACGTCTCATCAATTTCGGATGAGGAAAATTCAACTTCGTTTATTATAACATCGGAATTTCCCGATGCGCTTTTTATTTTCTCTTTTATGCCGTCCGAAGCATCCGTTACGTTTATCACAAGAAGATTATCCTCATTGATATATGCGCCTGCATATACATCTGCGAGATTTTCTCCCAAAAAGTCCGATTGCACCGAATTTTCTTTTTCCCGATTTACGGCATCAAGAACTTTCCTGTACTCGTCAACGCTTCTGCTTTGACGGGAAACATCGGGCTCCCTTGTGTCAGGCAAAGCACTGACAAACTGCACGCATAAAGCGGTAAGGATAAAAGCAAGGCAAAGAGTCAAAGCAAATATTTTCTTTTTCATAATCAAACCTCTCCTGTTTCAATACACAGCCAATACCAAATTGAGTAAACCTGTTCGTAATTTAATGTGCCCGAATCATAGTTTTGTGTAAGTGTGCTTATCCCCTCCTTTTCAGACCAAAGCAAAATCGGCTCATTTTCTTTATAATTTAAGGTCAAAAAAGAGTATTTTCCGTTCAGGTCGGCAAAGCCTTCGGAAATCGTATTTCCGCCGTTTTGTCCGTCTTTTAATATGACCTTAAAAGCGATATTCCCGTTATATGTGCCGCAATAGATTATATCAAAATCCTTGCTTTCCATATCTCTTTGAGAATATGAAACATAATTATTTTTAATCTGCTTTTTTACTTTACTTTTCAGACGTTTCGGAGATTTTGGTATAACAGCAGGTGCCGCAAGGTCATAGGCAGAATTGGTTGCGGAAAAATCTTTGGTATAATCGGAGGTTTCGACCGCCTTATCGCTCGGCTGCGTGGAAACGGGTTTGTTTGTGTAAAAATGCACAGCTAAAGCAACCGCAATCAAAACAGCTACCGTTGCAACGGCAGAAAGTGCTTTTTTGAAATTAAAAACACTTGCTTTTTGGTAGTTATACGCTTCTTCGATATATTCGTCGGAAATATCCGTCATAGCCTCGAAAAGCTCTTGTATATTCATTAAAGCACACCCTCCTTTTCCAAGTATTTTTTCAGCTTTTTTCTTGTCCTCGTCAGTCTTACCGAAACATTTTTCTCGCTCAAATTAACCGAAGCCGCTATTTCCGAGTAAGCCTGACAAAACCAATATCTTTTTAAGAATATTACTCTGTCCTCTTTTGATAATGTCGCAAGAAACTTGTTGATATACTCTGTCAATTCGCTCTTTTCCGCTTGAATTTCAACGCTGTCGTTTTCAAAAATCACGTTTTCAAGCTCTTCGAGCGACGTGTCATAGTAAGAGTTCCTTTTTTGTGCCGTATTGCTTTTGTACCTAGCCAAAGAAATGTTGCGAACGATTTTCATTAAATATGTTTTCAGCGGATTGGGTTTATTCGGCGGCACGGTGTTCCACACGGCAAGGTATGAATCGTTCACGCACTCCTGAGCATCACAATCGTTTTTCAAAATACGGTATGAAAAACTCAAGCACATTTTTCCGTATTTGTCGGCAAGCTCCTTTACAGCTTCCTGTGAACGGTTGAAAAACAGAGCCATTATTTCATTGTCGCTTATCATACCCTCGCCTCCTTGTCCTCACTAATATACTATATTTTCGTATTAAATTGCTACACTTTTTGATAAAAAAATACACACCCATTAAAAATAATGAGTGTGTATTGAAATTATTTGATTATAAACAGCGATTATTTCTTGCCGTTGATTATGTCGATAAACTCGGAATACTTTGTGCTTGAATCGCCGCTTGCTTCATCAGAGCTTGTTGAACTGATGTCATCCATCGGATAGAGCAACGGAGATTCATCCTTAAAGAAAGAGTTAACAGCCGAAGGCTTACCGCCATTTTCACCAAAGCCTGTTGCGATAACGGTAATAACCATCTCATCGTCTTCCGAATCCTCGGGTTTCAAGTCAACACCGAAGATAATATTTGCATTCTCGGCAGCCGCTGCACGAACGATACCTGCTGCGTTGTCGATTTCCTCAAGTCCGACATCCTCGGGAGCCTTAAAGCAGATGATAACACCTGTTGCACCGTCGATTGTTGACTCGAGAAGCGGACTTGTGATAGCAGCCTTAACAGCCTGCTCTGCTCTGTCCTTACCTCTTGCTCTGCCGATACCCATATGAGCGTGACCTGCATTTTTCATAACAGCGGTAACGTCTGCGAAGTCAAGGTTGATAAGAGCAGCATTAACGATAAGATCGGAAATGCTTCTTACACCGTCAACAAGTACATCATTTGCAATTTTGAAGCCGTTTGCAAGAGTAATCTTTTCAACAGAAACATTTTTAAGTCTTTCATTGGGGATTATAATAAGGCTGTCCACATTGCCTGCAAGTTCAGCAATACCTGCTTCAGCCTGCTGCATACGGTGCTTGCCCTCAAATGCGAACGGTTTTGTAACGATACCTACTGTAAGAATGTCCTTTGAACGGGCAATCTCTGCGATAACGGGAGCTGCACCTGTACCTGTGCCGCCGCCCATACCTGCGGTAATGAATACCATTTGAGTATCATTAAGAACCTCTTCGATAGCTTCACGGCTTTCATCTGCTGCCATTCTGCCAATCTCGGGGTTTGCGCCTGCACCTCTGCCCCCTGTTATTTTCTCACCTATCTGAATTTTAGTGGGAGCCTTTGAGAAGCAAAGAGCCTGTTTATCTGTATTAACGGTAATAAGCTCAACACCGTCAATCTGCATTTCTACCATACGGTTGATAGCGTTTCCGCCGCCTCCGCCTACGCCTATAACTTTAATATTAGTAATGTCTTTGAAAGAATTGTCCATTTCAAATTGCATTTTGTAATCCTCCTATATAAATTAGACTTTATTTCACACCTAAGTATAGATTTTAATACCTATTTAGGTTATTGTAACACATTAAGAATATAATATCAACAATTTTTTTAATAAGATTTATGCGGCTTCTCCCTGAGCTTCGGGTTGAGCTGCCACTGTCGGCGCAGCTGTCGTCTGCTCTGCCTTTTCGTTGACAAAAGCCTTGTTTTCAACTGTAAAATCAATGCTTCCCTCGAAGTTAGGTTCGTCGGAATTTAGCTTGTCCAAGGTTGCCTTAACAAAATCCATTTTCTGTTCAAGAGTTGACACCATACCGACTTCGAGGGTTATTCGCATATCGTAAGTGAGAACAACCGAAGAATTTTGCGTGATGTTTATGTCCGTAATTTTTTCAATCTGCTTGTTGTCTATTATGGATTTTATGTCCTTGAGTGTTTGAGTGTCCTGCTCGTTTTCAAAAACTATGATATCGCCCGGTGTAGCCGTTACTATTGTGCTTGCGGTAACGGTTGCAACGTCCTCGTTGATTGAAACAACGCCGTCCTCAAGCACCTTTCCGTTTTTATTCAGAAGTATGTAGCCTTCTCCGCAGTCAATGGCAAGTTCAGCCTTTGCGGCGGTAATTGCCAATGTCACATTACCCGTCGGGCTTCTCTTTACATGAACGCTTTCAATATAGGGCAGACTTGTTTCAAGCTTATTTGAAATATCCTTCTTTGATGATTTGAACATATTTTCGCCGACGTTAAGCCCCGAGGCCGCCACTATCGTTTCGGCATTATATATATCGTCGCCCGTAACGTTGATAGATTGAATTTTGAAAAACACCGTAAGCGAAAGAGCTATTGCGGCCGCAATAATCAATATAATTACAACGGTGTAGCCGATTATCTTGTTTCTTCTTCTTTTTTTACGCCTTTCAAGATTTCTCTTACTACGCAATTCATCCCTCGACATAGGCTCGGCTGGTTTTTGTGCCGCTCTCCGAGCCTGCGTCTGTGTTCTTTGAGATGTTTGTGTTTTACTTCTTTTCTGTTCCATTCTCTTTAATCCTTTTAATGTCCGCACCAAGCAAAGACAACAATTTTTCGGGATTTTCGTAACCCCTGTCTATATGCTCGACGCCGCTTATAACGGTCTCGCCTTTTGCCGCAAGTCCTGCTATTACAAGTGCAAATCCGCCACGGAGATCGGGCGATACCACCGAAGCACCCGTAAGATACGGCACACCCTCTATGACCGCCGTTCTGCCCTCGACGTTGATTTTCGCACCGAGTCTTATCAATTCGCTTACATGCTTATATCTGCACTCAAATATATTTTCCACCACAACCGATGTGCCGTCAGCCACGCTCAACATTGCTGTCAACGGTGCTTGAACGTCTGTCGGGAAGCCCGGATAAGGCATTGTCCTGACTGTTTTTACTCTTGAGAGCCTTGGCGGAGAAGAAATGCAAATCCATCTGTTACTGACTGAAACATCACAACCCGACTGTTTAAGTACAGGTATCAACGCTCCCAAATGAGCAGGAATTATCTCTTTGATACAAACTCTGCCGTGGGTTATCGCACCTGCGAGCAAGTATGTTGAAGCGGCAATTCTGTCGGGTATTACCGTATGCGTGGTTGCCGTGAGTTTTTCAACGCCGTCAATGATAATCGTACTGTCGCCTGCGCCGTGAATTTTAGCACCGCAGCCGTTTAAGAAATCTGCAAGGTCGCTTATTTCAGGCTCTCTTGCGGCATTTGTTATAACGGTTGTTCCCTTTGCAACGCACGAAGCTATCATTATGTTTTCGGTAGCACCGACAGACGGAAACGGCAAAATCACTCTTGCGGCATGAAGTCCGTTTTTACACTCAAAATGCAGTCTGCCGTGTTCTTCAAAGACCTCTGCTCCGAGCTGTTCCATTGCACTTATGTGCATATCGATAGGTCGAAGTCCGATTTCACAGCCACCCGGAGTTGACAGCACTGCCTTACCCGTTCTGCCCAAAATCGCACCCAGAAAAATAACCGATGAACGCATTTCACGCATAAGACTGTCGGAAATTTCAAAGCCGTTTACACCGCTTGAATCAACGCAAACGGTATGTTCCTCTCGCTTAACCTTACAGCCTAATTCGACAAGGATTTTCAAAGCGGCGTCAACGTCGGAGAGCATCGGGCAATTATGTATGATGTTTTCACCCTGCGACAGAACACAGGCGGCGAGTATCGGTAACACGCTGTTTTTTGAGCCGTGAACCTCAATTTCTCCCGTTAGCCTTTTTGAGCCGTTTATGATAAGTTTATCCATAAAGCACACCTCACAGTTAAAAGCATCGCTGTTTCATACTATGCTGTGTGCGGTTTTATGTTAATTCAGGAGTGATTCGATAACATTACAAATTCTCTGTGCCGAATCACCGATACTGAGTTTCTTTGCGTTTTCGCCGTAACGAATGAGCAAATCTCTGTCGGAGGTCATTTCCCTGACTGTTTGCGTCAACAATTCGGGCGTTAAGTCCTTTTCCTCGATTACCCTTGCCGCATCGGAATTCACAAGCGTCATTGCGTTGTGATACTGATGATTTTCGGCAACATTCGGAGACGGGATAAGCACAGACGCTCTTCCGACAGCCTCAATTTCAGAAAGCGAGGACGCTCCTGCCCTGCTGATTACAAGGTCAGACGCCGCAAGGCACATATCCATATCGTCAATATACTCTCTTACAATTACATTCGTTCCCTCGCCCGTTTCAACTCCGCTTTCACGAAGCTTATCGGGAACCCATTTGCCGTATTTTCCCGTTGAGTGCATAAAGAAAAGATTTTTGTCATTATGTAAAGTCTTTATAACCTCAACCATATTTTCGTTTATAGTTTTAGCACCAAGACTGCCTCCCATTGAAAGCACAAACACCGTGTCATTTGAAACGCCGAACTTTGAACGGGCAAAATCTCTGTCTGCATCAAAAATCGATTGTCTTACGGGAAGTCCTGTGATTATCGGCTCATTTTTAGGCGAAAGGTATTTTTTAGCCCCCTCAACCGTGAGCATTACCCTGTCCACTTGTTTTGCAAGAGTTTTGTTTGTAACTCCCGGGAAAGCGTTCTGCTCGTGAATTGCCGTTTTTATTCCCATTTTTACAGCTGTGCTGACAACGGGACCGCTAACGTATCCGCCGAAGCCCACAACGGCATCGGGATTAAACTCTTTTAATATCTTTTTAGTCTGCGAGCTTGATTTAACAATAAGTCCGAGTGTTTTTATGTTTTTAATGATATTTTTTACAGTAAGCTTTCGCTGAAAGCCTGAAATCGTTATAGTCTTAAAATCAAAGCCTGCTTGAGGCACAAGGCGTGACTCCATATGGTCGCTCGTACCGATAAAAAGTATTTCGGCGTCGGGGTGTCTGCGCCTTAATTCGCCTGCCGCCGCAAGAGCCGGATTTATATGTCCGCCCGTACCGCCTGCCGCAAATATAACCTTCATTGTATTCTCCTTTGAGTTTATTTTTTAGGCATTTTTGAATATCTTGAAACCGACAGCACCATTCCCATTTCGGCAAGCAGCATCATAAGCGACGTACCGCCGTAGCTGAAGAACGGCAAGCTGATACCCGTATTCGGAAGTGTGTCGGTTACAACGCCGATATTAAGCGCCGTCTGCATACCTACCTGAAAAACAATTCCGATTGCGGTAAGTGCGCCGAATCTGTCTTTTGCATGTATGCCTATCACAACACCTCTCCATACAAGAAGTGCAAAAAGCAAAATTATTATCGAAGCACCGACAAAGCCCAATTCCTCGCAAACTATCGAGAAAATAAAGTCGTTTTGAGGCTCCGATACGAAAAGGTGCTTTTGCTTTGAATTGCCGAGTCCCGCACCGAAAAGACCGCCCGAGCCTATTGCATAAAGCGAGTTGTTTGTCTGCCAGCGTGCGCCCTTCGGGTCGTAGCTCTTATCAAGCCAAGCGGTAATTCTTGCACCTGCGTATTTTTCGAGTATTTCGGGATTTGTAACAACGAATACAATCAAGACAACCGCTGCAATACCTATTATAATAAACCAATGCTTTTTGAATTCGCCCATAAACATCATTGTAACACCGATAGCAAGTATCAAAAGCGTACCCGAAAGATGGTTTTCAAGGTAAACCAAGCCTGCCGTTATAACGATTACGGCACCGTAAAGGCAAAGCTGAACAAATGAGTCATATACAACGATTTTTCCCTTTGTGAGCTCTGAAATTTTCTTTGAAAAGGCTGACTGATTTACGCTTTTTCCGATTATCTTTTTGTGGTTTCGTTCCATACCCCAAGCACAGAACAGAATTACCACAAGCTTTGCGATTTCAGACGGCTGAAATGAAAGTCCGCCGATATATATCCACCTATGGAAATCTCCGAATCTCGCAGGCAAAATAAGAACGATTATAAGCAAAAGCCATGCTATCGGAAGTCCTAAAACGCCGACAAGCTTAAAGTATTCGTACTTGACTTTAGAAATTCCGAGCATTGCGCCAACGCCTATAACAGCAAACAAAAGCTGCCTTTTGAAGAAATATGCGCTGTCGCCGTTTTTGTTGTAATACGCATAGGTGTAGCTTGCGGAAAAGAGCATTACGACACCTATTGTAAGAATTATAATTACCAAAAGAAGAAAAGGCACATCGAAGCTTCCTGTCGCAAACCAATCGGGGCGCTTTCTTTTCTTTTTTTTGCCCTTTGAAGCCGAATTTTGTTTCGGTAACGGCTTTGCTTTAGCCTCTGCCATAGCTTTCTCCTTTCAAGTTAATTTTTATTTTATTATTTTGCACCGTAATAGAAGAGTGCGACACCTATAATGCTGCCGATTATATTTATAATGGTAAATACAATTACGATTTTGACCTCTTTCCAGCCGCACATCTCAAAATGATGATGAATGGGAGCCATTTTGAAAATACGCTTGCCGTGAGTGGCTTTGAAATAGCCGATTTGGATAAGGTCGGAAAGCATTTCGATTACATATATTATTCCGAGGAAAAGTATGATAAGCGGACAGTCGATAGCGTATGCGAGAGCCACGACCATACCGCCGAGGAACATTGAGCCCGTGTCGCCCATCATTACTTTTGACGGATGCCAGTTCCAAATAAGATAGCCGATACAACCGCCCGCAAGGCACGAAGCGAGTATGCCTACGCCGAAGAAGCCTTTAAGCGTTGCAATTACAACGAATGCGAGTGCCGCACTTGCCGTAACAGAGCCGCAAAGTCCGTCAACGCCGTCGGTAAAGTTTACTGCGTTTACGGTAAGATAAATAACGCCCATACCGAAGAACCAGAAGAACCATTTAAGGTCAACATTTCCGACAAAAGGAATGTTCATATAAGTGTTTCCCGACATATAAAGTGCGCCGAGATACGCAAGCATAAGCAAAATCTGCGCTGTTGACTTCTGCTTGATTGTAAGTCCCAAATTTCTTTTCTTCGCAACCTTAATATAGTCATCTGCAAAGCCGATTATACCGAAGCCGAGCGCCATAAGTATTCCTGCGAAGGTTTTAACCTTAACGCTGTCCTCGACAACGCTTCCGCTTGCAATTAAATTGCCGCCGAGAAGCTTATCTGTGATAATAACGATTGCAAACGAAACAACCGTGCTTATTATGAACATTATTCCGCCCATTGTCGGCGTACCCTGCTTTGACTTATGCCACGCAGGACCTATATCAAGTATAGTTTGACCGAATTTCAGCTTTCTCAACTCGGGAATTATTACAAATCCCAAAAGGAACGATATAAAAAAGCTCAAAACCAATCCAAATACCAAGCTGACCCAAACCTTCATTTACTTCTCCAACCCTTCATAGAGTTTTTCTATTATTTCCTCGAGCTTCATCCCCCTGCTCGCCTTAAACAGCACGCAGTCGCCCGATTTGACATCTTGTACGAGCGTTTTTGCAAGCTGTGCCTTATCATCAAACCAAAGCACCCTTTCAACGCCCTTTTTAGCTTCTTGTGCTATATATTTCGACTGCTCGCCGAAGGCATAAAGCACGTCAATTTTTTTCTCCGCCGCATATTTTCCGACCTCTCTGTGAGCAGTCTCTGAATAGTCGCCGAGCTCAAGCATATCGCCCAAAACGGCTATTTTTCTGCCTGCGTTCATATCGGAAAGCACGTTCAAGGCGGCACGCTGCGAATCGGGACTTGCATTGTAGCAGTCCTCGATTATCTTAACTCCGTTTACCTCTTTAAGCCTCTGCCTCATTCCCGACGGGGTGTAATTTTCAAGCGCCTTAGCAATTTCCTCGGTGGGAAGCTCAAGCAAAAGACCGACGGTATATGCCGCAAGAGCGTCATACACATTGTGAATACCGACAGTCGGTATTGTTACCTTTTGAATTTTAGAATACGCTTTAACAAAGAATTCCGTATTTGAGCCGTTTTCCTTTATATCAAAGGCTCTGACATCTGCGTTTTCATTTTCAATTCCGAAGAATATGAGCTTATAATCATCATTCTTTACAGTTGAAAGTTTATCGTTATCACCGTTCAAAATCAACGGAGAGCCCTTTTTCATACCATCAAGAATTTCAAGCTTTGCTTTTAATATGCCGTCTCTTGAGCCTAAATGCTCAATATGGGAAACACCGATATTTGTTATTATTCCGATATCGGGCAAGCAGGCTTTGGTAAGGAGTGAAATTTCGCCGAAAGCACTCATTCCCATCTCAATTACAGCCGCCTGAGTATCGTTTTCAAGCCTCAAAAGCGTTTTCGGAAGTCCGATATCGTTATTAAGGTTGCCCTCTGTTTTAATGGCTCTGTATTTTCTTGAAACAACCTCATAGGTCATTTCCTTTGTAGTTGTCTTTCCTACGCTTCCCGTAAGTCCGATAACCTTTAAGCCGTCAAAGGATTTTCTGTAATTCTTCGCAAGCTCCACGAACGCTTTTTTAGTGTCGTCAACGTAAATTACGGGCAAGCCGCAATTGACCTCTCTGTGACACATAACCGCCGCAGCACCGCTTTTTTCAACATCCTTTACAAAATCGTGAGCGTCAAAGCGATCGCCCTTTATAGCAATAAAAAGCGTGGAAGCGTCAACCATGCGAGAATCAATGCTGACATTATTTATTTCCTTGTTTTCTCCGCATAACCTGCCGCCTACCCATTCGGCAACAGTCTGCAAGCTGATTGATTTCATCTTATATTTTACCTTTCAAAATGTCGGCAACTACTTCTCTTTCGTCATAATGAATTTTGCCTGTGTTAAGAATTTGGTATGTTTCGTGACCCTTTCCAGCAAGCAAAACAACGTCTCCTGCCTTTGCAATCGACATAGCGTATTTTATAGCTTCCGTTCTGTTTACAAGCGTTTTAATCTGAGCCTTACAGCTTTTCATACCCTCTAAAACGTCTTTAACTATCAATTCGGGGTCTTCGCTTCTCGGGTTATCGCTTGTAACAACGGCAATATCGGCTAAGTCGCCTACAATCTTACCCATTTTCGGGCGTTTTGTTCTGTCTCTGTCGCCGCCGCAGCCGAAAACGGTAATTATTCTGCCGTCAGTCGTTTCTCTGAGCGACGAAATAACATTTTCGAGTCCGTCGGGCGAATGTGCGTAGTCGATAAGCACGGTATAATCGGTATCGGTATCAACAACCTCAACCCTGCCCGGTACGCCCTTTGACTGTGAAACAGCCGAAATTACGCTGTCAAAATCAGCACCTGCAAGCACGGCGCAAACTGCCGCACCCATTGAATTATAAACGGTAAATCTACCGGGGATTTTAATGTTAATTCTGCCGATATTGTCAGGAGTCAAAAGCTCATACTGAACGCTGTCGCTAAAGCATTTTACGTTTTTAGCCGAAAAATCGGTGTTGTCTGTTTTAACTCCGAAAGTATATACCTTACAAGGCAATGAGTCAACCATAACATGCGCATATTCGTCATCCGCATTTATAACGGCGGTATCACAGATTTCAAAGAGCTTTCTTTTTGCCCTTGCGTAATTTTCAAACGTTCCGTGATAGTCGAGATGATCCTGCGTAAGATTGGTAAACAACGCTATATCAAAATGACAGCCGTCAACCCTGCCCTGTGCGAGTGCCTGCGAGGAAACCTCCATAATGCAGTATTTGCATCCGCTGTCGACCATTTCGGCATAGAGCCTTTGAAGCTCCTTGCTGTCGGGTGTTGTAAGCGATGAAGTATACTCCTTGTCGCCCGTAATGTTTTTAACCGTTCCGATAAGTCCCGATTTAATCGAGAGCTTATCAAAAATATTCTTTATAAGAAATGTGGTTGTGGTTTTTCCGTTCGTGCCCGTAACACCGATAAGCTTTAATTTTTGGGCAGGATTACCGTAAAAAGCTGCGCAAATGCGAGAATATGCGTCTCTTGTGCTTTCAACGATAATCTGATTTTTAACGCCTGTATCGTGCTCGGCAATAACTGCGGCAGCACCCATCTCTTCAGCCTGCTTCGCAACGGAATGTCCGTCAAAATGATTGCCCTTAATGCATACGAACACACAAGCCTTTGTTATCTCATTGGATTTATCGGTAATATCCGATACCTCACAATCGGTATAAGCACTGTCGGTTTTTACATTTTTCAAAAGTTCTGAAAGTTTCAATTTCGTTTCCTCCGTAATTTATCCGCCTTTTCACAACCGTTTATTTATGCATCCTGTACGTTTACGGTTGACTTGAAGTAAACCGTGATTACGCTACCGAGCTCCGCCTCGGTATTGGGGTCAATGCTTTGCTTATATGATACGACCTCAGACGCATTTGTTGTGCCCGAAAATCTGATATTAAAGCCTGAATTTACCGCCGCCGAATTTGCCTGCGACATTGTCATACCAGTAAGATTGGGCACGCTTGCCGTCTGCTTTTGTGCCTGATTATCCGTGTAAACGACAATTACACCGCCTGAACGAACCTGTGAGTCTGCCGCAGGTGTCTGTGATACGACCTTATCGCCCGAGCCTACGACCTTTAAGGTGTAGCCCGACGTCATCGACCTTGCCTGTGCTACGCTCAAGCCCACAAGCGAAGGCGTTGTAGAGGATACATTTTTCATCTCTGCGTCCTCATACTGCGGCTCAATATTGAGATAAGCGAGAACCTTTTCAAGAATTTCGCCTGCTATCGGTGCTGCTACAACACCGCCGCCGTGAGCGCCTGTCGGCTCGTCAATCGCAACGAGTATCGCTATTTTAGGATTATTAGCCGGAGCAAATCCTGCAAAGGAGGCTATGTATGCGCCCTCTTTACCTATTTTCTCCGAAGTACCCGTTTTGCCTGCGACGTGATAGCCTGCCACATAGGCATTTTTACCTGTTCCCTTTGAAACAACATTTTCCATCATATCCGCAACGGTTGAAGCTGTTTTTTCGGAAATGACCTGTCTTTTTACCTTTGACTGCGTTTTTGCGATTACATTGCCGTCAGAGTCAAGAATACTGTCTACAACATACGGTTGCATAAGCTTACCGCCGTTCGCAATAGTAGATATGGCATTTACAACCTGTATCGGTGATACTTGGAAGGTCTGACCGAAAGAACTTGACGAAAGCTCGGCAATTCCCATTTTTTCAAGTGAATGGTAAGTAACATCAGCAACGGGAGAAGCCTCGGCAGGGAGGTCAATTCCCGACTTTTCCGTAAAGCCGAATGCTTCAAAATACTTAAAGAAGTTTTCTTTGCCTAATTTTTGTCCTATTGTAATAAAGAACGGGTTGCAGGAGTTCATAAGTCCCTGCGTAAGTGTTTCCGTTCCGTGACCGCCGGGCTTCCAGCATTTTTGATAGTGGTTTGCAACCTGTATGCCGCCCGTACAGGTAAATGTTGTATTAAGGTCAACGACACCCTCTTCAAGAGCCGCCGCAACAACAACGGTTTTGAATACAGAACCCGGCTCATAGGTATCGCTTATCGTTCTGTTTCGCCATTGAGAGAATTTTGCGTTTTGCGTTTCCTTTGAGCGTTCCGCCTCGTCAACTATTTCTGCAATCTTATCGGCAACAAGCTGATTTGAAATTACATTCGGCTTATTCAGGTCAAAATCAGGCTTTGAAGTCATACCGAGAATTGCGCCCGTCTGAACATCCATTATAATTCCGTAAGCGTATTTAGCTCCCGTATCGACAAGAGCCTGATCGAGGCTTTGCTCGAGATAATACTGAATAACCTCATCTATCGTAAGCACAAGATTTGCACCCTGCTGTGCCTCATACGTCATTTCATATTCGCTCGACATTACCTTTTGCCTTGCGTTCATAGCGGTAATAATTCTGCCCGAAACGCCTGTAAGCTCGCTGTTATAGGACTGTTCGATACCGCCGTTGCCATTATCGTCGGCATTGACAAAACCGATTATCGTAGAAGCAAATGAGGAATAGGGATAATACCGCTTCGTGTCGGGGTCCATACAGATTATCTGACTGAGCTTTGCATCCTTGCTCTTTTTGTTTTCCTTGTCGTACTGCTTTATGTAATCCTGAATGTCGTTTTTGACGTTCTCCTCTACCTCGCCCGAAATTTTAACGTAATTTGACTCCTTCAAGGTTTTTTCACGGATAACCTCCGCATCAATGCCGAGCTTTTCCGAGAGAACGGAAACGACAGCCTCACGCTGTGCATCCGTTGTTATTTTTGACGGAACTATGTACACAAGCCACGCCGAAGCACTTTTTGCAAGCACATTCATATTTGAATCGTATATAGTACCTCTCTGCGCCGAAACCTTTGTATCCAAAAGCTGACTTTGCTCCGCTTTAAGCTTATATTTCTCTCCGTCTACAAGAGCCACTCTGACGAGGCTTCCTATACACACCAAGAAAGAAAGAATAAGTATTAAAAGTGCGATTGTCGCTCTGTAGCTCATCTGTTTTAACGATCCTGCCTGCATATTTTCAGCCCCTTTCACATAAATTTTACGCCGAAAATTCGGCATTAAGATACAACAACGAGAGTTAAGAACATTTACTTAACCCTCGTTGTAATTTTATTTGATTATCTGCTCATATATTCCATAATCTTGGAATAAAGCGATGTCGAATTCGCATTGAGTGTTCTCGCACCGGAAACCGTTACCTTGTCAGCTCCCGAAAGGTCAATGTATTCTATTTGATAGCTTTCCATCTTAACCATACCGAGATTTGTCTGAGCGTATTCTTCAACGTTTTTAAGAGAAATCATAGAGTCAAGCTGCATATTAAGTCTGACGTTTTCGCTCTGTGCGGTTGTGATTTTAGTCTCCGCAGCAGAAATCTGTCTGTCAAGCTCATCAACCTTAATTCTTCCGTAAAGCAATGCGGAAAGCATCGAAAGCAGGAAAACCGAAATCGCAATTATCTTTGCGCTCTGCAATGCGCTTGCGTGCATTTCCCTCTTAACTTGATTTAAGGTCTTTTTCGGCTTCTTGACAAGCTCCATTTTAGGCTTGTCCGCAACCGGAACAGCAGTTGTTTCTATTTTACGGGCAGCGTTTCTCTCATAAGAGCCCTGCTTCGGCTCAAACATCGAAAAATCAATGCCGTCATACATATTATAATTTCTGTTCGCCATGATACGCTTCCCTTCCTCAATCCCTGATTTTTTCTATCGAGCGTAATCTTGCACTGTGAGAGCGTGAGTTATTTGAAAGCTCCTCCTCGCTCGGTGCAAGACCCTTTATTGTAACCTTGCCTCTCGGTGTTTTTCCGCACACACAAACCGGAAATTCCTTAGGGCAGGTACAGCCTTGTGCAAATGAATTAAATCTCTGTTTTACCATTCTGTCCTCTAACGAATGGAATGTAATTATCGAAAGTATTCCGCCGACCTTTAAGCAATCAAACATATCGTCAAGCGCCGTATTGAGCTGGTCAAGCTCGCCGTTTACTTCAATTCTCAACGCTTGAAACGTTCGCCTTGCTGGGTGTGAATCTCTCATCGCCTTTTGAGGCATTGAGTTTTTGATAATATCTATAAGCTCAAATGTGGTTTCAATTTCCTTTTTCTCTCTCGCAGACACAATATTGTTAGCAATACGGTTTGCATATTTCTCTTCGCCGTAATCACGGAGAATTCTCGTAAGTTCTCCCACCGAAAGAGTGTTGACTAAATCCTTGGCGCTTGTTCCCTGCTTGCTCATTCGCATATCAAGCGGAGCGTCCTTGTGAAAGGAAAAGCCCCTATCCGCCTCGTCAAGCTGAAAAGAACTGACGCCGAGGTCCGCTATAATTCCGTCGGCTCTTTCGCCGTTCAGAATTTCTTTTATGTTGTTAAATGTATTGTGTACCACAGTTACCTGCGGATAAATTCCCAATCTTTCATTCAAGACCTTGATAGCGTCGGGGTCTCTGTCGATTGAAATAAGTCTGCCCGTTGTAAGCTTCTCGGCAATTGCTCTCGAATGACCTCCGCCGCCTGCGGTACAGTCAACATACAGTCCGTCGGGCTTTATGTTAAGAGAGTTGATAGTCTCATTAAACAAAACGGGAATATGTGAAAATTCCATATTGTTACTCCCGTCAGTTTATAATGCTCGGGAATCTCTTGTACGAAGCATTGATCTGTTCCATTTCCTTGTCGTACTTTTCAGCGTCCCAAATTTCAATTCTTGTACCGACGCCGACAACCGCAACGTCCTTTTTAAGACCTGCACCCTCGCAAAACGACGCTTTAATGGTTATTCTTCCCTGCTTATCGGGTTCAACCGAAACAACATTCGAGAAGAAGAAGCGCTGCCAATCGGCATCTCCGCTTTCCTCGACGATCTTGCTTTTCTTCTCCCACTCCTCTTCGCCGTAAACGGCAATGCACGGTAAGCTTTCATCATAGTAGAGATAAAAGCTGTCGCCGAGCTTGGCTCTGAACTTCGCAGGAATGAACAGACGTTTCTTTGAATCGATTGTATGCTTGTAACTGTTTGAAAAAGACATCGTCCGTTCCTCCTTCCTTCGATAGTCAAAACCGTGGGATTTTACACCTTTTTTATGAAATTGCTATGCAACTGTCCACCACATTGATTACATTATACTTTTATTTACTAAAAAAATCAAGTGTTTTTACCGATTTTTTAACGACAAAAGGCGTACTTTTACAGGTAATTTTTACCGAAATTTTCAAAATGTTTTTGTGCAATAAGTACATAGAGTGAAACTGCTTTGTTACAGCCTGCCGTTTTCAGGATAAAAAAATCCCCCACCGAGCACCACCGAAGCACCCGTGGGGGAAAATCCCACCGTAAAAGCATAAAAAACCGAAAAACACATATAAAACGTATTTTTCGGTTTATGCTTATATGGTATTAAGTTTTAGCTGTCAAGGAACTGACCGTCAATTATACCAGAAACAAATTCTTTAATATAGGAAACGCTGAATTTTGAGTCCTTGAGCCTGCCCGACTGCCTTTTCGCAAGGTCGTCGTTGTATTGAGAAAGCTTGAAAATCTGAACGTCGTGACTGCCGTTTACATAATGGGTTACGATAGGCTCAAAATTTACGTCGCTTACGGTAAGCTTGCCCGTATTGAAATCCTTTGTGGCGGTGTACCGAAGCATACCGCCGACAACCCTTGCAGGTGTGTTCTGCTGAGAAATGAAGTTCCCGAGCGAATAAGCCACAAGCGTCCTTGTTCCGTCCGCCTTTTCAATGAATTCAACAGGCTGTATGACGTGGGGATGATGTCCGATTATAACATCTGCGCCCCAATTAGCCATTTTCGCCGCAAGATTTTTTTGATCCTGCGTAGGTGTCGTCTGATACTCGTTGCCCCAATGTATGTTGACAAGCACCATATCGCAGCTTTCTTTAGCGTTCTTAATTTTTCTTTCTATTATATCCTCGTCGTCAGAATAGATGATTTTAAGCTCGCTGTCCTTAGGAAGTGAAAGCCCATTTGTGTATTGAGTGACTCCGACAAGACCGATTTTCAAGCCGTTCGACTCTATGTATTCGACCCTGTTGAGATCCTCCTCGTTCTTATATGCGCCTGTTCTGACAACGCCGTCAACGCTGTCCCAATACTCAATGGCCTCCGAAAGACCCTTTGCACCCTTGTCAATCATATGATTATTAGCCATTGTGATAACGTCAAAGCCTATTTTCGCAATTTCATCTCCGACCTCATGCGGAGAATTGAAAAGAGGATAGCCCGACGGCTTATTGCTTTTTGAAATAATCGTTTCCTGATTTATCGTCGCAACGTCAGCAGCCGCAACGTCGGGTGCTATATTCTTATAGCAATACGAAAAATCGTAACCGTTACCGCCTGCACGCTTGTTTGCTTGCTGATAAATTCCGTCGTGAATTAAATTGTCGCCGACAGATAAAAAGCTTACGCTGACCGTAGGCAAAGGCTCGGTCGTTGTTTCCGCAGGCGTCGGGGTGTTAACGGGTGCCTCAACGGGCACAGAGCCGTCCCCCGTCTTGGTCGCAAGCAAAACACCTACGCCGCACAGCAGCACCATTGTCAAAATGATTGACAGAAATACTTTTACTTCCCTTTTAGCCATTTTCCCTCTCCGTTATTTTTTTATTTAACGAACTTTTCCTTGTATCTCTTTATTGAATCGTCGATTATATCAACTGCCGAGAGCACACCCTTGACCTCATCAATATCCGTGGTCTTATTTTCAAGAGTTTTATAAACCGTGAAAAAGTGCTTCATTTCCTGGAAAATATGAGCAGGCAGCTGTGAAATGTCCTTATACCCGTTATATGTCGGGTCGTCAAACGGAATTGCGATAATCTTATAGTCCGCCGCACCGTTATCAAACATTGAAATAACGCCTATCGGATAGCATTTTACAAGTGCCATAGGCTCAATCTGTTCAGAGCAAAGCACAAGTACGTCAAGCGGGTCATTGTCCTCCGCATACGTTCTCGGAATAAAGCCGTAGTTTGCAGGATAGTGAGTCGAGGTGTAAAGAACTCTGTCAAGCCTTAACATACCTGTTTCCTTGTCAAGCTCGTATTTCATCTTGCTGCCCTTGCTGATTTCAATTACAGCGTCAAAGGCTTTTCTTGTAATTCTCTCGGGATTTATATCATGCCAAATGTTCATTTTGTTACTGCTTTATGCTCCTCAATAAGTCTGTTCCTAACCCTCCAAAGCTCCTTTGAAAGGTCAACGTAATATTTGTGTGGGTTTTCAAACCTCTTAACCTCATCCCAAAGCGTATCAATCTGTTCAGAACAATACTCTCTTATCTCGTTAAGGCTCGGCTCATCATAAACACATTCGCCCTGCTTGAAAATCGGGACAAGCAGCGGTCTTGCGACAAATCGCTCAATATCCTTACGCTTCCAAGTGAAATCGGGATCGAAAAGCGTATACGGTTTTCCGTCATCCACCGTCTCTCCGTCAAGCGTTAAAACGTCGGCAATAGCCTTGCCCGACTCCGTATCAAACAGTCTGTAAACAGATTTTGACGACGGAATGGTTATCTTGCTGACATTTTCGGAAAGGTTGATTTTCGGTATAATTTCTCCGTCCTTTTCAACCGCACAGAGCTTATACACTCCGCTGAAAAGCGGTGAAGTTGCGGAGGTGATAAGCCTCTCGCCGACAATAAAGCAGTCAACCTTTGCGCCCTGTGATACCATATCGCCGATAAGGTATTCGTCAAGCGAGTTCGACGCCATAATATCGCAATCGGGGAAGCCCGCTTCGTCAAGCATTTTCCTTGCACGCTTTGAAAGATAGGTTATATCGCCCGAGTCTATTCTGATGGAATTAGGTCGCTTACCCATTGGAACAAGCACGTCATTGAAAGCCTTAATCGCATTCGGAATGCCCGAACGGATAGTATCGTATGTATCGACAACCACCGTGCAATCGTCGGGATAACGGCGTGCATACTCACAGAACGCCTCATATTCAGAATCAAACATCTGCACCCAGCTGTGTATCATTGTGTTAACGCTCGGAATACCGAACAGCTTTTGCGGAATAATTCCCGAGGTCAATGAGCAGCCGCCGATATAAGCCGCCCTTGCGCCCAAAACAGCTTGCGAAAATCCCTGCGCTCTTCTTGTGCCGTACTCGGCAACGGTAGTCGAGTGTGAAGCACGCACAAGTCTGTTTGCTTTGGTTGCAATCAAGCTCTGCTGATTAACAAACATAAGCAATGCCGTTTCGATAAGCTGAGCCTCCACAACAGGACCTCTTACCTTAACTATCGGCTCATTCGGGAATATCGGTGTTCCCTCCGGTATCGCCCACACGTCACAGGTAAATTTGAAATCCTTGAGATAATCGCAAAAAGCGTCGCTTATCCCCTGCTCCCTTAAAAAGTCAATATCCTCTTTAGTGAAATGTATGTTTTTAAGGTATTCTATAACCTGCGAAAGACCTGCCATAATCGCAAAGCCGCCCTTGTCGGGTACTTTTCTGAAAAACAGGTCAAAATACGCAACAGTATCCTTGACGGGACTGTTGAAGTAGCCGTCCGCCGTTGTAAATTCATACAACTCCGTAAGCATTGAAATATTATTTAATCCGTTTAACGAGTTCATAAGCTCACCTCTTTGCTAATTTTATCACAATTTTTTGTCTATGGCAATTAAATTTGATTGAAATATATATGTATTTATACTATAATACAGTAAATTTATAAGTTTAGGAAGTGAAACGGAAATGCTCGGTATAGTAATCTCCTGCGTAGCGGCTTTTGCGATATTCTTGGCAATATCCTATGCCTTCGGCTTTTATAAAACCGAATACAACCCGTCAAAGCTTTCTCATAATATAGTTATATTTTTAAGCTTAGGCATTTTGATAGCAGGTGCAACGGTAATTTACAGCTTTCTCGCAAAGGACAATTTCATCTATCCTTATTTGCGCCCGTTAAAAAGTATGAATGCTTACGAGCAGCAGTTTGACGCATTCTTAAAGGGTCAGCTGAACATTGACGTCGTTCCGGATCTCCGTCTGTCGATAATGTCTAATCCTTATGACGAAAGTGCCAGAAGGACAGAGGGATTTTTTTATCTTTGGGACAGAGCGTATTTTGACGGCAATTATTATTCCTATTTCGGCATTGCGCCTATACTTTTAATATATTATCCGTTTTATCTCTTAACAAAGACCGTCCCCGAGGCTAACACCGTATGCTATATTTTAACGGTATTATCCGCAATCGTAATAGCGTTTCTTGTTATAAAGCTTCAAAAAATATTTGTGAAAAAGCCTAATTTTATAATGCTTATCCTTTCAATTTTTGCGTGTGAGCTCGGCAGCTTAATTTATATGGTGCAGGCAAGCGCAGATATGTATTACACCGCCGTTGCAAGCGGTATACTTTTCCTGTCGCTGTTTTTGCTTTGTACATTTTCGGCTTATGCAAGCAAAAAGAACGGCAAAAGAGCCCTGCTTTTCGCATTGTCGGGCATTTCGCTCGTTTTTCTTGTGATGTCACGTCCAAATCTTGCAATTTATTTCCTGTTAGCCGTCCCGATTTACATTAAAACCGTTTTCGGCAAGGATTTTAAGCCGTCAGAGAAAATATGTCAGGTACTTGCGTTCGCCGTGCCGACCGTTATCGGTGCTGTCGGAATTATGTGGTACAATTACGCCCGCTTCGGATCGGTTTTTGAATTCGGTGCAAAGTATCAGCTGACCGTTCACGACGTTTCGGAATATTCAATCACATTGCTTTTGTTCCTGCCGGCTTTGAAATATTATTTCCTTCAGCCTCCCATCTTTTTGAGTAAAGCGCCGTATTTCGATATACCGTTTTCTCCGCTTAAAAATTATTCGGGATATGTGTATATGACCTCAACCGTCGGCGCAATGGCGTTCCCGTCAAACTGGGCAATAGCAATTTCTCCGCTTCTCATAACCAAAAAAGCAGATAAAACAAAGCTTTCAATATTCATTTTGAGTATTGTATCGGTAGTCGGTTTGGCTTTTACGGATATGTGTCTTGCCGGCGTAAACATACGGTATCTTGCCGATATTGCGCTCGTTACGGTGCTCATTTCAACAACTGTAATCTCAAAATTCGTAAGCCTTGAAAAAAGAACAAGCCAAAGCTTGGACTTTTCAATTTTTGCCGTTTCGTGCTTGCTTTTACTGCTTACAATAATAGTGGGCTTGTTCCTCGTTTTCATAAATGAAAGAAATAATTTACTAAATCTGATTTATGATTAAAAAATGTATGTGTTAAAATGATGTGACCCAAAAAGAAAGAGAAGTAACTTCAAAATATGGTATAATGAGATTGCAACAAAACATTAACCAAGAAAGAAGT
>SFGA01000051.1 GCA_004556705.1 Ruminococcus sp.
TTGCTGAAGCTCTTGACCTTGTGATGACCTCCCGTGCGATAAGCGAGAGCGAGAGAGTTCCTATGGTGGGCTTCCCGCAGCACACCCTCGAAACCTATATGAATATGCTGACCGACAGAGGTTTTGACCTTGCGGTTTCAACCGTTGACGGCAGCGAGCGCAAGGTTCTTTCCATTGTTTCTACGAACAAGGAAGCTCCGGTACAGTCAAAGCCTATCGGCAGAATTGATTACCTTCATACGGACGGGCGTGTTCGTGAGAGCATCGAATACACAAGTCCCTATCAGTTTGAAAAGGACATTAAGGAAGAAAATTACTACGGCGTTCCGATGAAAATTGTTCTATATAAGGACAGGGACGGAACGACTATTCAGCACGACTTTATCTCTCAGCTTGATCCGCCGCCGCAGGGCGTTAAGATTATCGACAGTCCGTACTTGAAATCTTCCCTTGATATTGCAAAGGAGATTATTGACGAATACTGTCGAGAGGAATTTGAGCGTGACGAAGGTGCGGACTATTCCAACCTTTCCGAAGTCAATGTGGCATACACTACGACCGAGGACGATAAGCACGAAATTCAGGCGAATGTCAACCTTGTGGACTTCAAGATTGAAACCCTTGTGGACGGTATGGTTATCCGCACCGAGCAGTATGACAGCCTTGAGGATATGACCGAGCGAGGTCTGAAGAACCTTTCCTTTGATGACCTTGTTTACCTGTCCGAAGAAGAACTTGAGCGTGTGGAAAAGGCTTCTGCCCCCGTTATTCCTGCTTGGGAGCAGCCAAAGAAAAGCAAGGTGCAATCCTTTGACCTGCATCCTGAAATTCCTATGTCCGAGCGACACAACTTTGACCTTTCCAACAACGAGATTACGGAGGTAAACAAAAAAGAGCGTTTCCACCGAAACTATGCGGCGATTACGGTCTTGAAAAGATGTCAGGAGGAAAACCGATTTGCTACACCTGACGAGCAGAAAATCTTGTCGAGATATGTCGGTTGGGGCGGTATTCCCGAAGCATTTGATGAACGAGCAGGAGCTTGGCACACCGAGTATGCGATGCTCAAAAATATCCTGACTCCTGAAGAATATGAGTCGGCAAGAGAAAGCACCCTGACTGCTTTCTACACTCCGCCTACAGTTATTAAAGCCGTATATAAGGCTATGGAGCAGTTAGGTTTTCGTGAGGGTCAATGCAGGAAAGCAAGGTTTACGGCGTAGAGCTTGATACTGTTTCGGCGGGTATTGCACAGCAGCTCTACCAAAAGACCTCTATTGCCGCACAAGGCTTTGAGGAAGCAAATCTCCCCGACAGCTTCTTTGACGCCGTTGTGGGCAATGTGCCTTTCGGAGATTTCAAAGTTCCCGACAAGAGATACGACAAGCACAAGTTCCTGATCCACGATTATTTCTTTGCAAAGTCCCTTGACAAATTGCGACCGGGCGGCGTTATGGCGCTCATCACGAGCAAAGGAACAATGGACAAGGAAAATCCCGCAGTCCGTAAGTATATTGCACAAAGAGCCGACCTGCTCGGCGCTATTCGTCTGCCTAATAACACTTTTAAGGGCAATGCCGGAACGGAAGTCGTTTCGGACATTCTCATTCTGCAAAAGCGTGACCGCATTGTAGATATTGAGCCTGATTGGGTGCATCTCGGCACAGACGAGAACGGCATTACGATGAACAGCTACTTTGTAGAGCATCCCGAAATGATACTCGGTGAGATGAAAATGGTATCGGGGCGTTTCGGTCCTGAACCCTCCTGTGTACCGTATGAGGGTGCTGACCTTGCAGAGCAGCTCAGTGAAGCCGTCGCAAACATTCACGGTGAGATTACGGCTTATGAAGTGGAAGATGAGCTCACCGAAGAAGATAATTCCATTCCCGCCGATCCGACCGTGAGAAACTTTTCCTATACGCTTGTGGACGGCAAAATCTATTTCCGTGAAAACAGCCGTATGGCTCCGGTAGATGTATCTGCCACCGCTGAAAACCGCATTAAGGGTATGATTGCGATCCGTGACTGCGTCAGGAACCTGATTGAGTTACAGACCGAAGATTACCCCGACTCGGCAATCAAGGAAGAACAGGCAAAGCTAAACAACCTCTATGATACCTTTACAGCGAAGTACGGTCTTATAAACAGCCGTGCCAATTCTTCTGCTTTCTCACAGGACAGCTCCTTCTCTTTGCTCTCGGCTCTTGAAGTCTTGGGCGATGACCTTGAAAAGAAAGCGGATATGTTCTATAAGAGGACAATTAAGCCCCATACCCCTGTTACCTCGGTAGATACTTCGAGCGAAGCGCTTGCCGTATCTATGGGCGAAAAAGCCTGTATTGATATGGAATATATGTGTCAGCTTTCAGGCAAAACCGAGGAAGAAATCTTTGCCGACCTAAAGGGTGTTATCTTCTTAAACCCGATGTACGGGTACGGGAACAGCACCGAAGCAAAGTATCTGATGGCTGACGAATATCTCTCCGGTAATGTCCGTGAAAAGCTCGTCTGGGCAAAAAAATCGGCACAGCTTTCGCCTGAAGAATACAGTATCAATGTGGAAGCGCTCCAAAAGGTGCAGCCGAAAGACCTGACGGCAAGTGAGATTTCCGTCCGACTCGGTGCGACTTGGCTTCCGCCTGAGATTGTAGAGCAGTTTGTGTTTGAGTTCTTGGGAACGCCGAGATATGCACAGTGGAACATCAAAATCCATTTTTCCGAGTACACGGGAGAATGGAATATCGAGGGTAAATCCTACGACCGAGGAAATGTCAAGGCGTACAGTACCTACGGCACAAGCCGTATCAATGCGTACAAGATTATCGAGGAAACGCTGAACCTGAAAGATGTGCGTATCTTCGATTATGAGGAAGATGCAGACGGCAAAAAGAAAGCAATCCTGAATAAAAAGGAAACTGCAATCGCTCAGGCAAAGCAGGAGCTTATCAAGCAGGGCTTTCAGGACTGGATATGGTCTGATCCTGAGCGCAGAGAAAGACTTTGCAAGCTCTACAACGAAAAGTTCAACAGTATACGCCCCCGTGAGTATGACGGAAGCCATATCACATTTAATGGAATGAACCCGGAAATAGAGCTTCGGGAACACCAAAGAAATGCGGTGGCGCATATCCTTTACGGCGGCAATACGCTTCTTGCACACGCAGTCGGCGCAGGCAAAACCTTTGAAATGACGGCGGCTGCTATGGAATCAAAACGGCTCGGATTATGCAGTAAATCGCTGTTCGTAGTCCCGAATCACCTCACCGAGCAATGGGCGTCGGAGTTCTTGCAGCTCTATCCGTCCGCAAATATTTTGGTGGCTACGAAAAAGGACTTTGAAACCAAAAACCGCAAAAGGTTCTGCGGTCGAATTGCAACCGGGGACTACGACGCTATCATCATCGGGCATTCTCAGTTTGAGAAAATCCCGATGAGCATTGAACGGCAGAGAGCCATCCTTGAACAGCAGCTTGAAGAAGTCACCAACGGCATTGCAGACCTGAAAAGAAATCGTGGAGATAACTTCTCGGTCAAGCAGTTGGAGCGCACGAAAAAATCCGTTAAACAGAAGCTCGACAAGCTCAACGACCAGTCTAAAAAGGACGATGTTGTGACCTTTGAGGAACTTGGCGTGGACAGGCTTTTCATTGATGAGAGCCACTACTACAAGAACCTTTTCCTCTATACCAAAATGAGGAATGTCGGCGGTATCGCACAGACCGAAGCTCAGAAATCCAGCGACCTTTTTATGAAGTGCCGCTACCTTGACGAGATTACGGGCGGTCGTGGTACGGTATTTGCAACCGGAACTCCGATCTCCAATTCTATGGTGGAGCTTTACACAATTCAGAGATATTTGCAGTACAATACGCTCGTGAAAAACAATCTGCAACACTTTGATGCCTGGGCTTCTACCTTTGGCGAAACCGTTACGGCGGTGGAGCTAACACCCGAAGGAACAGGCTACCGAGCAAAGACAAGGTTTGCAAGGTTCTATAACCTTCCCGAACTTATGGCGATGTTCAAAGAGGTTGCGGACATAAAAACCGCAGATATGCTTGACTTGCCTGTGCCGAAAGCAGTCTATCACAATATCTCGGTTAAGCCGTCTGAAATCCAAAAGCAGATGGTAGCCGAGCTTGCAGAGCGAGCAGAAAAAGTCCGCAACGGTATGGTGGACGCAAGCGTAGATAATATGCTGAAAATCACCAACGATGGCAGAAAGCTGGCTCTTGACCAACGGCTTATCAACCCAATGCTCCCCGACTTAGAGGGCAGTAAGCTGAACGCCTGTGTGGACGCAATGTTTGAAACTTGGGAAAAAGGAAAGGAAAAACGGCTGACGCAGTTATTCTTCTGTGACCTTTCCACTCCGAAAAACGACGGCAATTTCTCCGTGTATGATGACATTCGTAAGAAACTCATAGAGCGTGGAGTACCCGCCGAAGAAATAAAATTCATTCACGAAGCGGACACCGAAGCAAAGAAGCTGGAGCTGTTCAAAAAAGTTCGCAAAGGTGATGTCCGTATCCTTATGGGCAGCACTCAGAAGATGGGTGCAGGTACTAATGTGCAGAATAAACTTGCCGCATCCAGCGACCTCGACTGTCCGTGGCGACCTTCCGATTTGGAACAGCGTCTCGGCAGAAGTATCCGTCAGGGCAACGAAAACCTTGAGGTTGATATTTACCGCTTCGTGACCGAGGAAACCTTTGACGCTTACCTCTACCAGCTCGTGGAGGGAAAGCAGAAGTTCGCTTCGCAGATTATGACGAGCAAATCGCCCGTCCGTTCCTGCGAGGATATTGACGAAACCGCACTGTCCTATGCTGAAATCAAAATGCTTGCGACGGGCAATCCGTATATCAAAGAGAAAATGGACTTGGATATTCAGGTGCAGAAACTGCGCCTTTTGAAGTCCAATTATCTTTCCGAAAAATATGAGTTGGAGGACAAGATCATCAAATATTACCCGACAACAATCGCCCGGATAAAAGAGACGATTGCGGGACTGGAAAAGGATATATTACTTGCAAAAGAACACCCAAAGCCTCTTGATGATACCTTTGTAGGGATTGAGGTTAAGGGTGTTTCTTATTCCGAAAAAGCGGAAGGCGGACAGAAAATCATTGACGCCTGCAAGGAGATGACCTCGCCCGATCCCGTCCCTCTCGGCAAGTACAGGGGCTTTGATTTGGAGCTTTCCTTTGATACCTTTGAGAAAACCTATCAGGTAAAAATCAAGGGCAGCCTTTCCCGTTCCGACTCTTTAGGAACGGACGCTATCGGCAATATTACCCGAATCGACAATGCCATTGAGAAAATCCCTGAACGGCTGGAGGCGAAAAACAGAGAGCTTTCAACCCTCGAGCAGCAATTCGCTACTGCGAAAGCAGAGGTCGAGAAACCGTTTGACAAGGAAGAAGAACTGACCGAAAAGACAAATCGGCTCAATGTACTTAACGGCTTGCTCAATGTAGACAAGCGGGAAAATGAACTGGTGGACGGTACGCCGGACGAGGGCGACAGCGTACCCGTTCCAAAGGAAAGAGCCTATGAGCGATAACCTTTTTGCGGTATGGGAGAAGTCTCATACCGCCTTTACATATCACGGCAAGGTGGAAATCTTCATATAGCTGTGATATAATAACTTAAAACGAAAATGATAAATCAGAATTTAGAGGAGATAGAGGAAATATAAAATGAATTTATTAAAGATATACCGGGAGGAAGATTTATTTCCTAGAGAATTTACCGTCTTCGCAGAGCGTGAGTACGGTCTGCTTTTTTACAATGAAAATAACAAAGATTCATATGACAGCAATCATGCAATTATTTTCAAAGACAGGATAAACAATGTGGCAAAAACGCTCGAAGATATTACCGAGTTCTATCGGGATAAGGGCATCAAGCCTACAATCTATCAGTCAATTACCGACGACGGATATTTTGAGAGCATTCGAGAGGAATTAGCCGCACATGGATACGATGTTTACGGCGAGGAAAACCGCTACATGGTTTTACTTGACGAATGTAAAATAGTGCCGAACCCTCTTATAGAGGTTCGGAAAATAGAAAAATGGGAAGATACTTTCAGAACGAATATATTTGAGGCGGCAGGCGAGCCATGGGAAACCGATGTGGTAAAGATGGCGCTTGAGAAAAGCAATACGCTTTTCTTCGTTGCTTATATAGATGGGTGCCCTGTCGGTATGACACGAGCGCATACGAAAGACGGAGTGTGCAGAGTCGACTATCTTCTTGTTGCAACAGAACATCGAAAAAAAGGAGTGGGACGCGCTATCATACAAACTTTTACGAAATATTGTATGAAGAACAAAATCGAAAACTGTTTCTTGTGGCCTGATGGAGAATCTGCGGAGCGTATCTACTATGAGGCTGGTTTTCGATTAGCGGAAGTTAAAACAGCTGGCCGTGCCTGTTATGTGAAATAAGTAATAATGAAAAAGATAAATTCCAGTTTGTCTAACTGAATAATTTTTACATAGCCGCTTGGTTTTACAAGAAATCAGGCGGCTATATTTTTTGTTTAAGGAGGTGTTCGCTTATGGGCGAAACAGACTATAACGCCCTGCTCTACGACAAGATGAAAGCCGAGCAGGACAAGTACAGGGACTGGCTGCTTAATCAGCCACCGGAGGAAATTCTGAATCATACCTACGAGTACACGATGAAAGAGGACATTGTGATGTGTATGGAGGAGCTGGAACTTTCTCCGAAACAGGCAAAGGCGTTGCTTCGTTCTCCCTGCCCGCTTGATGATGTCTATAAGGAGTTTAAGGACAGAGAGGTTGAACACATGGATACCATTCGGGATTCCATTGAAACAAGGGCAAATGATGTACTCAAACGGGATAAAAACAGAGAAGGCAGGTGAGAAAAATGGTGCGTAAATTAAAAACCGTCCGTGCGGATATGCTGGTGTTGCAGTGCCAGCTTGAAAGAGAATTGATCCGGTATGTGAAGCGGTATCTTTGCCAGCCGCAGGTCACAATCATCACAAACGATAAACAGTTTGCCTTTATGTGCGAGCTGTATGACTATGTGGAGAATACGGAGCTTCCGCCTGAAATGGTAAGCTCCCTGATGAAAACGAAAAATGTCTTGGAGCTGTCTTGGGACGAATGGCTGATGAATGCCGAAGTTGAAGATATGGAAGATTCCATTGAGAAAGTCGCAGAGCTTCTCAGGAAAGGGAAGATCTGATATGCCGTATATAGCGCCGGAGGTAATCGAGCAGGCTCGGCAGATTGACCTTTTAACCTATCTGCAAAACTGTGAGCCGCACGAGCTGGTGCGGATTTCAGGCAACAACTACACTACCCGTACCCACGACAGCTTAAAGATTTCAAACGGCAAATGGATGTGGTGGTCGCAGCGGATCGGCGGATATAACGCCCTTGACTATCTTGTGAAAGTCAGGGGCTTTTCCTTTGTAGAGGCAGTCGAAACCCTGATGGGAAAGGCGGCGGTTATGCCCACGCTGACCGTCAGACCGAAGCAGGAAGAAAAGCCAAAAACTCTCCTGCTTCCCGAAAAAAGCAAAACAACCGATAAGATTAGGGAGTACCTTTTCAGCAGGGGAATTGACGGGGCAATTACTGAAGAATGTATCAAAAAAGGCATTATCCTTGAGAGCTTGCCCTACCACAATATCGTTTTCGTAGGCTTTGACAAGAAACAAAAGCCACGATATGCTGCCTTTCGTGCGACAAACAGCCGCCGCATTCTGGGTGACTGTTCCGGCAGCGACAAGCACTATTCTTTTCGGTTAGCTGACAGCAAGAGCGATGAAGTTCATCTTTTTGAATGTGCCATTGACCTGCTTTCCTACGCAACGCTTTCCAAGCTGTCCGGCAGGGACTGGCGGTAGGAAAACCTTGTTTCCCTTGCGGGCGTTTACCTTCCGAAAGAGAAAATCGAGGACAGCACTACTCCCGCCGCCCTTGTACGATACCTTGAAGAAAAGCCGCATATCCGGCAAATCCATATCCATTTTGATAACGACAGCGCAGGAAGGAAAGCGGCTAAGGCGCTGAAGATCATCTTGCCAAAGCGGTACGAGGTCTTTGACGAGCCGCCGAAGAAAGGCAAGGACTATAACGATTACCTCTGCATACAGCTTGGAATCTATAAATCCAAAGAAAGGAGCTATGAGCGTTGAATGTACGAATTTATCAGATCAATATGAAGCGTGACGCCAACAATGTCGCCTTTATGAATTATGAGAGCCCGCCCAAATTTCAGGGCAGCTCAGAGATCGACAGCAGCCTCTATGATAAGGTGTTCGAGGGAGAAGTAAACTGCTTCACACTGGAAAAACTCTATGAGATTTTCAATCTTGAACACCCCGCAGGATATAAAGGGCGGTCGATGTCCGTATCCGATGTGGTAGAGATCATTGACGGGAATACCGGAAAAAGCTACTTCCACTTTTGCGACAGCTTCGGTTTTCAGAAGGTTGATTTTGAGCCGGAAAAGACGCAGGTCAGCGACCGCTTCCTATCGCTTGCCGAGCAGGAGAAAATTTCAGTTCTGCTTGTTCCGGTCGGTAAATCTCCGATTGTGAAAGAGATACCGAACACCTATGAAGCGATGAAAGCGTTAGTTGGCGGGGGCGGCTTAGACGAGTATATGCCCTTTGAAGATGACGCCGCTATCGTCTGCAACCGTGACGGGAAACAGGAAAAGCTGCCGATGAATCGGGCGGTATATAAAGAAGTGGGAGAGGTCGCCGACATCATTCACGGCGATTTTTTTATTGCCCGTTCCAATGTCGCCGATGAGAAATACAGCAGCTTATCAGGCGAACAACTACTGAAGTACAAACGGCTTTTTCGGTATCCTGAGCGATTCCACGAAACCGCACACGGGATTGAGATCGAGCCGTTCAAGCCCGACAGGGCGGACAAAGAACGATAAATATCAGGAAAATACGGGGCAGCCCGACAGGTCTGCGTTAGCTTAGCTTAGCAAGCAGACTGTTTTTACTCCTATCGGACAAAAAACAGTAAATCGCTTGTTAGGGGGTTGCCCCTAATACCCCATTAAGAAAGGATTTTCTATATGACAGAATTTATCTTCTTTATCGTCGGACTTTTGCTTGGCGGCTGTATAGGCGTTGTCTTTATGTGCTGTCTGCAAATTAACCGACTTTACAAAACTGATTCTATGAAAAAGGAGGTCGAAGCAAATGAAAAGAAGAACTGTTAAGAAGCAGTTTTGGTTTTCCCGTGATGAAGCACAAAGGAGCGACCTGACGAGCGTTTCTATGATGTGATGCGTCAGTTATCCTCTATCGGCAACAACATCAATCAGCTTGCGGCACAGGCGAACTCACTCAGCTTTGTCGATGCACAGAAACTTCAGAAGGAAGCCGAGCGCTGGCATAAGTTTCAGGCGGATGTGGAGCGACAGTTTCTCCGTCCCGAAAAGAGTGAGATGAAATGGCAGTAAGCAAGATATGGAAAGTGATAGCCCGCCTTGACCAAGTGATTGACTATGCGACCAATCCCGAAAAAACGGCGGCAAAAAAGTATTCGCCGGAGCAGTATCAGGCGCTTGCCGATGTTTTGCAGTACGCCAAGGACGAGGAAAAGACCGAGCGAGAGTTTTATGTAGGCGGCATTAACTGTAATGTCGCTACCGCCCGTAACCAGTTCGTAACGGTTAAGGAGCAGTTTGACAAATGCGACGGTATCCAAGCCTATCACGGGTATCTGAGCTTTAAGGACGAACCGAATATCACTCCCGAATTGGCACAGCAGATCGGGACGGAATTTGCCAAGCGTGTGTGGGGCGACAGATTTCAGGTCGTGGTAACAACCCACCTGAACACTAAGCACCTGCATTGCCACTTTGTTGTGAACTCCGTTTCCTTTGTTGACGGAAAGCGTATGCAGAACAACGAGAAGCATTGGCGGTATTTCCGGCACATTGCAGACGAGCTTTGCAGACAGCACCAGCTTGATGTGATTGAAAATCCGAAGCGTGGCACAGGCAAAAACTACTATGCCAGGAAGCTCCACGAAGCAGGGATGCCCAACTATGTGGACTCTGCAAAAGCTGTGATTGATGAAGCGATTTCAAAGAGCAACAGTTATGCCGATTTCAAATATTTTCTCCGCCAGATGGGAGCGTCCTTTGACGATTCCCCGAACCACAAGTATCAGGTACTAAGGGTAAAGGGATACCAAAAGAATATCCGACTGACAAGGCTCGGTGATGACTATTCCCTCGACCGCATAAAGGAGCGTATCTATGAAAACCGGAACAGGGTTAAGTTAGAGCCGTTCCAAAAAGGCTATTACTACCGCCCGAAGCAATATGTCCTTTTGACACGGGAGCATAAGATACGAAAGGTCGGCGGGCTGTACGGACTGTACCTTCATTACTGCTATAAGTTAGGCTATCTGCCGAAGTATCAAAAACAAAATCCGGCTCGGCTCCATTATCTTCTCCGTGAAGATCTGATGAAGCTCGACCAAATAACCGCACAGGTAAGGCTGCTCGGCAGAGAACACATCTCTACCTCCGAGCAGCTTTTCTCATATAAGTCAAAGGTGGAGGACGAAATCAAAACCCTTACTGCCGACAGAACACATCTCCGAAACGAAATACGAAAAGTAAATATTGATGATGATTTGCTGTCCGGCAAAAGGCAACAGATTTCAGCCTTGTCCGAAAGACTCAAAGAACTCCGCAAGGAAGTTCGGCTCTGTGACGGTATCGCTGAGCGCTCCGGCGTTATGCGGGAGAACTTAAATGCGGTGCTTGCAGATGAAGAAAAAATCAAGAACAACAGAAAGGAGAACCGTGATTATGAATACAGGCGGTGACGCAGCGGAACAGGTTGTCAGGCTTTCGCTTGAAGGCTTTGAAGTCGCTGCAAAACTAACGGGAACGGCGGCGAAGGAGCTAACCGTTCTTCTTGTTTCTGTGCTGAAGCAGGAACAGAAAACCAAAGGCAAAGCACGCCTTACCAATATGCTCAAATCGGGAAAGGAACTCAAGGTCTTTTCCGTTCCGAATAAAGATCTGAAGAAGTTTACCGAACAGGCAAAGAAGTACGGTGTGCTTTACTGTGTGCTGAGGGACAAATACAGCAAGGACGATAACGCCCCGGTGGATATTATCGCCCGTGCGGAGGACGCTTCTAAAATTCAGCGTATCTTCGACCGCTTTGAACTCGGCAATGTTGATAAGGGTTCCATCGTTGCCAATGCGGAAAAGAGCATTGCCCAGCGTGAGGAGCTTGCAAACGAAGTGCCGACCAAATCAAAGGGCGAAAGGATTGTGGAGGAAGCAATGGGAAAGCCCATTCAGAAGGACGGGGCATCTCACGAAAACCCCACGGTCGCCAAGACGGACAAAAACCCTCCGTCAAGGCAAAGCTCCGCCGAGGTCGATGGTAAATCTGATAAGGGTATTTCCAAATCAGCCGAAGAAAAGCCTTCCGTCCGTGAAAAGCTCGAACGGTATAAGGCACAGGCTAAAACGGAAAAAGAAGCAGACCGCACCGACCTTGATAAATCGGGAGAAAAGCCCAAGTCCCAAAACCGCACCAATCAGACCACCCATCAGCAACCCAAGAGAAAGAAAAACAGAAATAAAAACAAAGCGAGGTAATCTACAATGACTAATAATTTCAAACCGAATAAGGGCGGCTACAGACAGCCGCAGCTTTCCCCCGAAGAATGGAAAGCAAAGAAGCAGGCAGAAAAGGACGCCGTTTATCAGATGATTGACGATACGGCGACCGCAATCGTTCAGGACGGCGAAAAGTTCAGAGGCTTTCTTGATACACAGGCAAGGCTCGACCGCTATTCCGCCGCAAACGCTCTGCTCATTTATAACCAGTACCCAAAAGCTACCCAGCTTAAAGACTTCGGTGACTGGGCGGAGGAAAAGGTATCTATCAATAAGGGTGCAAAGAGTATCTCCATTCTTGAACCCGTTGAGTACACAAAGGCGGACGGAACACCGGGCGTTTCCTACAATGTCAAAAAAGTCTTTGATGTATCGCAGACCAAGGGCAGACAGACTCCGGCTCCTACCGTCAACCGTGATCCGCAGGCTCTCGTTGCCGTGATGATTGACACCTCCCCGGTTATCGTTGAGGTAGCTCCTGAACTGCCGCATCCACAGATGGGAGCTTTTTATGATAATGAGAAGCAGACGCTTTTTGTCAAGAAAGATATTGGCGACAGCGTTGCTCTCTGCCAGTGCGTAGCGCAGGAACTCGGCCACGCACAGCTTTCTATCGACAGCGACTCTTACAGTCGCAAGGATATGGGCTTTCAGGCAATGTGCGTCGGCTATATGCTCTGCAAAAAGTACGGCGTGGACACCAAAAACTTTGCTATCAACCGTATCCCGGAGGAATGGAAGAACAAAGAGCCGAAGGAAATCCGTGCGGAGCTTTCCAAAACCCGCACGGCTATGAATGAAATCCATTCCCGTGTATCCGAGGAGATGTACCGCCAAAAGCAGGAACGCTCCAAAGACCGTGACAGCAGATAACGGAGGTAAAGAGAAATGAGAGAACGCCAGCACTTTGTCGCTTTGGACGAATATGAACACGGTATCGTGATTGACTCCCTCAATGAGAAGCGCAACGACCTTCGCAGCGAGGGCAAGTCTACCGACGCCGTTGATGAACTGATCGTAAAGGTCGGTCACGCCCCGCAAAAGAAGTTCAAGGTGATAGAAAAGGAAAAACAACGCCGAGATGAAGCAAGATGATAAGCAGTCTGCTGTCATTCTTTCCGTAATCGGCATACTTCCCGTAGTCTGGCTTGCGTTGTTGATTGCACCGTCCGTTAAAGGCGGCTTGCCGGAGATACTTCCGAAGTTGATGACAGTATTTAATAACCCGTTCCAAATAGAGCTTTGCGAGGACAGCCTAAAAACTGTCCTCGTTTTGCTTTTGTGCTACGGCTTCGGTATCGGCATTTATTTCTCAACACGCAGGAATTACAGACGCCGGGAGGAACACGGCTCGGCAAAATGGGGCGATGCACGAGCTGTCAATAAGAAATACTGCCAAACGCCCAAAAGCGAAAACAAGCTGATGACTCAGAATGTGAGCATCGGACTTAACGCCAAAAAGCACAGGCGCAATCTTAACACCCTTGTGTGCGGCGGTTCGGGCGCAGGCAAAACCCGATTTTACTGTAAGCCAAATCTGATGCAGTGCAACTCATCATTTGTGATACTCGATCCGAAAGGCGAAATTGTCCGGGATGTCGGAAAGCTGCTTGAAGCAAAGGGGTATGAGATTAAGGTTCTTGACCTTATCTCTATGGAAAAGAGCCATTGTTACAACCCCTTTGTCTACTTGCGCAGTGACAACGATATTCAAAGACTTGTGACCAACCTTTTCAAGAGTACCACGCCGAAGGGTTCTCAAAGCAACGATCCCTTTTGGGACACGGCAGCGTCAATGCTTTTGCTTGCACTTGTATTCTATCTTCATTACGAAGCTCCTGAAGATGAACAGAATTTTGCAATGATAATGGAAATGCTCAGAGCCGGTGCGATTGAGGACGAGGAAGAACCAAGACCTTCGCCCCTTGATAATCTCTTTTCCGAACTGGAATATGAGAACCCCGACCATATCGCACTCAAGTATTATCATTCCTACCATTCAGGCTCGGCAAAAACGCTGAAATCCATTCAGATTACCCTTGCCGCCCGTTTGGAGAAATTCAACCTTGAAAGCCTTGCTTCACTCACCTCAACCGATGAGCTGGAGCTTGAAACTCTCGGTGAAAAGAAAACGGCACTATTTGCCCTGATACCTGATAACGATACGAGCTTTAACTTCTTGGTATCTATCCTTTACACACAGCTTTTTCAGCAGTTGTTTTATTCCGCCGACCACATACACGGCGGCAGCCTGCCTATCCCTGTTCATTTCCTGATGGACGAGTTTGCCAATGTTAGCTTGCCTGATGACTTTGACAAGATACTTTCCGTTATGCGTTCTCGCTCGGTATCTGTCAGTATCATATTGCAGAACTTGGCACAGCTCAAAGCACTGTTTGAAAAGCAGTGGGAAAGCATCGTGGGTAACTGCGACGAGTTTTTGTATTTAGGCGGCAACGAACAGTCCACACACAAATATGTGAGCGAGCTGCTCGGCAAATCCACGATTGATACCAACACCTACGGCAAAAGCGAAGGTCGAAGCGGAAGTTATTCAACCAACTACCAAATCAGCGGTCGAGAGCTGCTAACCCCGGACGAGGTTCGTATGCTTGATAACCGTTACGCAATTCTCTTTATCCGTGGTGAGCGTCCGGTGCTTGATTTCAAATACGATATTCTCAAGCACCCCAATGTGGCGCTGACCGCAGACGGAAAAGCCGGCGTTTACGAACACGGCGAAGTGAAGTCCGATGTCGCTACCATCGAGCTTCTGAGCTTTGATAAATTCAAGGCTCCCGAAACAGAAGTTGCAGAAACCAATTACGAACTCCTCTCAGATGAGGACTTTGAAAATGATTAAATTTATGGAGGTAAACACAATGAATATTTTTAAGAAAACCAACAACAAGGAAACCAAAAAGCTGCCTATGACCGGAAAGGTCAAAAAGGGCTTTCGTGCCTACTGTGCCGTTGTGCTTTGTATGGCACTTATCGGCTGTATGTCTATGACCGCATTTGCGGCAGGCGGAGATCCGCTGACCGTTATCAACAATCTGTCCGATTTCATTTTCGGACTCATCCGTGCAATCGGGCTTATCCTGCTCGGCTTCGGTATTGTTCAGGTCGGTCTTTCCCTGAAATCTCACGATCCTTCGCAGAGAGCCAATGGCTTCCTTACCCTTGCAGGCGGTGTCATCATCACCTTTGCAAAGGAAATTCTCACTCTCATTACGGGTTAAGCAAGGAAACACTCAAAAGGGGCATATCCGAAAAATCGGGTATGCCCCAAATTTGTAAAGGAGGTGCGTCAATTTGAGTGATAACTGGGTTGTGCAAAATCTCGAAAACGCCCTTGAAACTTGGAATGAGAAGCTATCTGAAATATGGACGCTTATCACAACGACGCCGCAGAACTTCAAAGGCGGCGGTATATGGAGCGTGATTGTCAATATAAACGGCGCTGTCCAGGCTATCGGCTTGGCACTGCTCGTTTTATTTTTCGTAGTCGGTATGGTAAAAACCTGCGGTTCGTTCTCCGATGTGAAGAAACCGGAACACGCACTGAAGCTATTTATCAGGTTCACTCTTGCCAAAGGTGCGATCACCTACGGTATGGAGCTGATGCTGGCGCTATTCAATATCGTACAAGGTACGATTACAACAATTATGAACGCCGCAGGCTTCGGCTCGCCGCAGCAGACAACGCTCCCGGCTGAGATGGTAACGACAATCGAGGACTGTGGCTTTTTTGAGAGCATTCCGCTATGGGCGGTAACGCTTATCGGCGGTCTGTTCATTACAGTCCTTTCGTTCCTGCTTATTATGACTGTTTACGGGCGTTTCTTTAAGCTGTATATGTATACGGCACTTGCCCCGATTCCGCTTTCAACCTTTGCGGGAGAACCCTCGCAGAATGTGGGCAAGTCCTTTATCAAGAGCTACTGTGCAGTTTTGCTTGAAGGTGCGGTCATCGTGCTTGCCTGCATTATCTTCTCGGTGTTCGCTTCATCGCCGCCTGTTGTAGATACAAGTGCGGCAGCCGTAACGCAGGTGTGGGCATATATCGGAGAGCTTGTCTTTAATATGTTGGTACTCGTCGGCTCAGTTAAGATGAGCGACCGCATTATCCGAGAAATGATGGGACTGTAAGGAGATTTTGCAATGAAACAAACAACACGAAGATACAACAAATTCTCAGGATATTCCCTTGAGGATTGCGATTGCAGATTTTGTCTGTATTACGGCGGCAAACGCAAGCGGAGGATTATCTGTCTTGCCGATGAGTGTGTCTGCAAGGAAGAAATCATAAAAGCTCGCCGCCGGGAAAGGAGCAAAAATGGAAGTAAAAATTAACAGAGAAATCCGCAACTACACGGAAAGTATGTTTTTCGGACTAACGCTTCGACAATTCATCTTTTCTGTCTTGGCGTGCACAGTTGCGGTGGGCGTATATTTTCTGCTGGGGCCGTATGTCGGCACGGAAACCGTGTCGTGGATGTGTATTTTAGCGGCCGCACCCTTTGCGGCGCTGGGCTTCATTAAGTACAACGGTATGACCGCAGAGAAATTTGTGTGGGCGTGGATCAAGAGTGAATTTCTTATGCCGAAAAAGCTCGTTTTCCATTCCACCAACACCTACTTTGAGCTGATGAAGCCGAGTATGGAACAAAAAAGTAAGGAGGTATTGAAAACCAATGATTAAGACACTGACAAATCTTTTCAAACAGGATAAGGAGAAGTTTGTTGTACCGAAGGGCGTCCAGGATGTCATTCCTATTAAGGCAATCTATGATGACGGCATTTTTCAGGTCGGCAAGGATAAGTTCTCCAAATCCTTTAAGTTTACGGATATAAATTATGCGGTTGCCAGCCGTGAGGACAAGGAAGCAATGTTCCTTGAATACTCGGAGTTGCTCAATTCCTTTGACAGCGGAGCTACTACCAAAATTACAATCAACAACCGCAGGCTGAACAGACTGGACTTTGAGAAAACCATTCTTCTGCCGCTGAAAGGCGATGAGCTTGATGTGTACCGTGAGGAATACAACAAAATGCTGCTTGAAAAAGCCACCGGAGCAAACGCCATTGTGCAGGACAAGTATATTACCATCTCTATCAACAAGAAAAACATAGAGGAAGCAAGAAACTACTTTGCCCGTGTCGGCGCAGACCTGATCGCCCACTTCGGCAGACTCGGAAGCAAATGCACCGAGCTTGAAACAGATGAACGACTGAGAGTTTTCCACGACTTTTACAGAGTCGGTGAGGAAAGCTCTTTTCATTTTGACATTAAGGATACACGGAAGAAAGGACACGATTTCAAAGACTATATCTGCCCTGATTCTATGGAGTTTGAAAGCGACTATTTCAAAATCGGAAATCGCTACGGCAGAGTGCTTTTCCTTCGTGAATATGCGTCGTATATCAAGGACAGTATGGTGGCGGAGCTTACAGACCTTAACCGCAATCTGATGATGTCGATTGATGTTGTACCCATTCCCACCGACGAAGCGGTGCGTGAAGCGGAGAGCAGATTGCTACAACTTTTCTGCTACCGTTCCTTACGATATGGAGCAGCAGAAAAAAGAAATGAAAGAGTTTCTCGATGACCTGACTACAAGAGATCAGCGAATGATGTTTGCCGTTATTACCTTTGTGCATACGGCAGATACAAAAGAACAGCTCGATCAGGACACTGAAGCGCTCCTGACTACCGCAAGAAAGCATCTTTGCCAGTTCGGGGTACTGAAATTTCAGCAGCTCGACGGACTGAATACGGTTATGCCCTTCGGCACACGAAAGATTGACACCTTCAGAACGCTTACTACCGAGTCCTTGGCGGTGTTTATCCCGTTCCGTGTTCAGGATATTTACCACGAAAACGGCATTTACTACGGTCAGAATGTTATTTCAAAGAATATGACGCAGATGTTATCATAATTGACCCTGAGCGAGAGTATTCCGCACTTGTGAAAGCCTTGGGCGGCGAGATTATTAATATCTCTGCTACCTCTCCGAGCCATATCAACGCTATGGATATGAACAAGGAATACGGCGACGGTGCAAACCCCGTTATTCTCAAATCCGAGTTCATTATGTCGCTTTGCGAACAGCTTATCGGCGGCAACAATCTCGGAGCAAAGCAGAAATCTATTATCGACCGTTGCACCGCAAGCGTTTACCGTACCTATCAGCAGAACGATTACACGGGTACTGTACCGACCTTGCAGGACTTCCGTGCCGAACTCCTGAAGCAAGACGAGCCTGAAGCAAAGGAAATCGCACTTGCGATTGAGTTGTTCACGCACGGTTCTCTTAATACCTTTGCAAAGCAGACGAATGTGGATACCAACAACCGCCTGATCTGCTACGACATTCTCGACCTCGGCAAACAGCTTATGCCTATCGGTATGCTTGTCGTCCTCGACTCCATTCTCAATCGCATTACGCAAAACAGAGCGAAGGGCAAGAACACCTATATCTTTATTGATGAGATTTACCTGCTTTTCCAGCACGAGTACAGTGCAAACTTCCTCTTTACCCTTTGGAAGCGTGTAAGAAAGTACGGAGCCTATGCGACGGGC
>SFGA01000012.1 GCA_004556705.1 Ruminococcus sp.
ATTTTGTGCGGCACTCCAAGCCGCATAAACAAAATCGGGATACCGCAAGAGGGAAATAGCTGTTGAGCGTAGCGAAACTGAGGGAGAGAAAGCAATAAACAGCAAATTTCCGTTATCTCTCCCTCAGTCATTTTTCTGCGAAAAACGACAGCTCCCTCGTCAGAGGGAGCCTGTGTTTGTGCTAAATTTTCAATTTGTTATATACTGAAAGTTATTATAAATACGTCGATTCCCACGGCGGCAGCAAGCCACCGCCCTACCGTACTGTGAAAATTTGATTTGCTATATATAAATAAAACCGTTTTCGGCAACTAAAGTATTATTTCAAATCCTTATATACTTCAATAATTTTATCAAAGACTTCTTTGCCTGATTTTTTATTTTCGCAATCGTATTCGTCAGGGTTGCTTGCTCTGTCTTTTATGATAGGTATTTCGGAAATAGTTAGGTTGCGCAGTGCAAGATCTTTATATATTTGCCCTTCCTCGTGACGGGAACAAATAAACATATCAATATCCGGATATTGATACAGTCTGTTTTCAAGCTGTTTTCTTATGTCGGTAATTGAATCGCCTATTGACACAACGAATATATGCTTACCCTTATATTTAAACACGCCGGAAATATCGGAAACGCCTTTTTGACTTTTGGTTTTCCAATTATCAAGTATATCCTTTTTTATTTCTTCTTTATCATCAAAAAAGTGTTTGCTTTTCCAAACGAGTTTAAAATCATTACTGCCGAGCATTTCCAAAAAGCAATATTTCAGTGATGACGTCTTACCCGAATTGGTTTTACCTATCAATGTTATTACTTTCATATTAGCTCTCCCATATTAATTACTAGTTTTTATACAAAGTGTATCCTGCTTCAGCACCTGTTACATGATCCGTATTATATCTTATTATTGTATTATCTTTAAGTATTTCTGCCGCCGTGTTTACATTGCTCAATTTATCACCTAAGCTTTCCTCATTTTTGACATATTCAACCCCATAACTAGTATATTTAATGGCTCTATTCCAATTTAACGGATCATCAAACACCACCGATTCTAGACCTGATTTATAAAACGCAAACATTCCAATTGTCGTTACACTTTTGGGTATAGTTATATTTTTTAATGAAGTACATTCGCCAAAAGCTCTTAATTTTATTTCTTCAAGATTTTCCGACAGCTCAATCATTTTTAATCTTGTACAACCGGCAAAAGCACCTGGATTAATTTTTTTGATTGTATCCGGCAATTTTACTATCGTCAAATTTGTCAAGTTTGCAAAGGCTCCCTCTGCGATTTGAGTAACTGATATTCCGTCATATTCACTCGGTATTGACACAACCTCAAGAGAATCTTTATACATGTCTTTTGGCTTTACACTGTATGTTCCATCGTCAAGCAGTATAAAATCGTAGTAATTCAGCTTGGTTTGGTTTTCGTCTGAACCCAAGCTAAAATTATCACTTGTTCCGTCGGTATATGTTATCACCAATTCGCCGTTTATAAGCTCGGTTTTTGCTATTCCTCGTCCGTCAGCGCCCTTTTCGCCTTTGTCGCCTTTTTCGCCCTTGATATTGCCGAGGTTAGATATTGAATTATCCGACATTACGACCACAAGCTCGCCGTCAGGGGAGAGTGTGAGCGACTTGATTCCTCGTCCGTCAGCTCCGTTTGCGCCATTCGCACCGTTTTCGCCCGTTACCTTGCCGAGATTTTTAACATCGCCGTTTGAATAGGTCAAAACAAGCTCGCCCGAAGCGTTTATCTCCGACTTTGTTATACCCAAGCCGTCGGCACCCTTAATGTTGCCGAGATTGAGAACCGTGCCGTTTGTAAGCGTTACGGTCAATGCACCGTCAGCCGACACATCAACATTCTGTATGCCCACACCGTCGACACCGTTTATGCCATCAGCGCCTTTAAGTCCCGTATCGCCCTTGTCGCCTTTATCGCCTTTTGCACCCTTGATATTTCCGAGGTTTATAACGTTGCCGTTTGAGAACGAAAGCACAAGCTCGTTATCGGCATTTATTGTAACATCTGTAATGCCTACACCGTCAGCACCGTTTATACCGTTGATACCGTCAGTTCCGTTGATACCTGCGTCGCCCTTATCGCCCTTGTCTCCCTTGTCTCCTTTATCGCCCTTAACGCCCTGCAAGCCTTGCTCGCCCTTTGCACCGTCGTTGCCGACTACCTTGCCGAGATTTACCGTGTTTCCGTCGCTGTATGTTATTACAAGCTCGCCGAGAGCATTTATTTCGCTGCTTGCAACGCCTACACCGTCAACACCGTTTGTACCGTCGATACCGTCAGTTCCGTTGATACCTGCGTCACCCTTATCACCCTTGTCGCCCTTGTCGCCTTTATCACCTTTAACGCCCTGTAAACCTTGCTCGCCTTTGTCGCCCTTTGCACCGTCATTTCCGACTACCTTGCCGAGATTTACCGTGTTTCCGTCGCTATATGTTATGACAAGCTCGCCGAGAGCATTTATTTCGCTGCTTGCAACGCCTACACCGTCAACGCCGTTTGTACCGTCGATACCGTCAGTTCCGTTGATACCTGCGTCGCCCTTATCGCCCTTTGCACCCTTAATGTTTCCGAGGTTAAGTGATGTTCCGTTCGTGAGAGTTATAACAAGATTTCCGCCTGTTAAAATTTCGATATCATTTATTCCCACACCGTCGGTGCCGTTTGTACCATTAAGACCCGTATCACCTTTATCGCCTTTAACACCCTGCAAGCCTTGCTCGCCCTTATCGCCTTTATCTCCCTTATCGCCCTTTGCGCCGACAACTGCTCCGAGATTTTCGGTAAGGTTATTTGTATACGTGATTACAAGTTCGCCGAGGCTGTTAATTTCAGACTTTCGCCCTTATCGCCTTTTGCTCCCTGCAAGCCTTGCTCGCCTTTGTCGCCTTTGTCGCCTTTTGCGCCTTTTGCGCCGACAACTGCTCCGACATTGGCACGCTGACCGTTAGAGAATGAAAGCACAAGCTCGCCCAACGAATTGATTTCCGCCGAAGTTACGCTAACGCCGTCAGCACCGTTTGTGCCGTTTATACCGTCAGAGCCTACTATTTTGCCGAGATTTGCCGTCGCTCCGTCCGTGTATGAAAGAACCAACTCGCCCGAGTCGTTTATAACAGCCGAAGCAACGCCTACACCGTTCGCACCGTCAACACCGTCTTTACCGTCGGTGCCGTTCGTGCCGATAATCTTACCGAGATTTGCAACCTCGCCGTTTGTGTAGGTCAAAACAAGCTCTCCGCTTTCGTTTATAACGGAAGATGCAACTCCCACGCCGTTATTAACGGTTTCACCGACAACCCTGTCAAGATTTACGCTTCTGCCGTCTGAATATGTAATTATAAGCTCGCCTTTTTCGTTTATCTTCGCCGCCGTTATACCAACGCCGTCTTTGCCGTCCTCCCCTTTGCGCCGACAGCCTTACCTACGTTTATTTTCGTTCCGTCCGAAAGAACGATTACAAGATCTCCGTTTTTCGTGAAAGAAGCAGTGCTTATATCGGACTTATCTTTCTTCGACATTGCAGAAAGAGTTTTTGACCAATCCTTTTCACTGCCCGAATAGCCGTTATCTACCGCTATTTGATATGCCGATTTGCCCTCAAGTGAAATAAGCCACTCGTCCAAGCTTCCCGTGTAGCCCTGCTGTACCGCAAGCTCATATGCCGACAAGCCGTTCTTAACGTTTGTCGAAGTCTGAACGCTGCCGTTTTTATGCACCAAGCTTGCAACGGCATAGGAAATTCCTATCATTGCGGCAATTATAAGTATTGCCACAGCTATTTTTTTCAATAAATCCTTGTTTTGCTTTGTTTTATGCATAATCTTCCCTCCAGAGGTTATATATATTTTAATCATACAACGACGTAATCGTTTTGTCAACTGTATTCTCGTTTTTGCAAGCGTTTTACGGTCTTTTAGATTAAAATATACAAGAGGTGAAGCATATGAAATTCAGCGATAAATTGCGAATGTTAATCGAAGAACGCAACCTTACTCAAAAGCAGGTTGCTATCGACTTAAATGTTGCTGCGTCAACGATGGGCGGATATGTGCAGGGCAGCAGTGAGCCCGATTTTGACACGCTTATCAGAATAGCCGAGTATTTCAATGTTTCTACTGATTATCTGCTGAACAGACTTTCAATAAACACCGTTGATCAGGACGAAGAGGAATTGCTGAGGGTTTACCGTTCAATGAAAAAGGAATACCGTCAAATATATATAGAACAAGGCAAAGCATTTCTAAAATAAACAGAGCACACGTAAAAACACGGGCGACATTATAAAATGCCACCCATGTTTTTTATATTGTTTATCATTTAACCCATTTGAGCTTATACATACCGAATGCGCCGAGGATGCTGACAACGATTGTTATGAATATCATTGTGCCGACGGGCATTGACGGGGAGAAGATATAAACTACAACTCCTGCCAAAATCGGCAAAATCGCAAGTCGCCAATACTTTGCAAAATACGATGCGCCGAGTGCGCCGAAAAGTGCCGGTATTACATATTCAAACGCCGGCTTTACAACGGAGTCGTCCGCCGTTATATGCGGAAGGACGGGAGCGAAAAGCAACACGCCGACTGCGATAACTATTGTTGTGGTAATCGCCGAAGCCGCTATTGCAACGGTTGAAATAAGCTCGCCCTCCTCGCTCGACGCCTTGACCTCCGCCCTTTCAAGAGCGTTCATAGCGCACGGAAGCTTTAAGTTCGTGATGTTGCCCGTTACAAACGAAAGATATGTACCGCCTGCACCGAGCATGGGCGTATATGTTATTACCTCAACAATCGCCGTTGACCAATAAATCGGAACGACAGCCGCAAGTGCCTTTAACAGCATTGAAAACTGCGGAAATGCGTTGTATCTGATTGAGAACATAAGCGGAACGAAGAACAATGCCGCCAATGCGCTGACCGACCATATACTTCCCCAGGTGTGTACCTTGTCGATATAGGTTCTTTCTTTTTTCATTGCCGTTCCCTCCTTATCTCCAAGTAAGCGCCGCAATTTCCGGCGGTAAAACCTGCGTCAGCAGCACGGCAATTCCCATTGCTCCGAACATTGCTATCGGCAGAACAAACGGCTCTAATTTTTTGAGCTCTTTTTTTCTGCAAAGATAGTCGAGTGCAATCGTGAATATCATTGCCGAAATAAGCGTTGCAACCGACATAACGCCTGCCGACGGTCCGTCCGAGGGAACGCCTGCGATTGCCCTTGAAATAAACGCCGCTATTATTCCGATAAACGCCGCCGCACCGAGAATATCCCCGAGTCTGCCTGCGTTTGCGCTTTTCTGCGTAACCTTGCCCATTGCCTTGTGGATTTTCTTGCAGAGTATCGGCAAAAGCACAAGCGGAAAGCAAGAGCCGATTGTCATAGTCCACGCTATTGTCGAAAACTGCGTAACGTCCGTTACCTCGTTTGACACGGAGGTTCCGAGCACGTTCAAAGCCGCTTCGGCGGCAACCGTTTCATAAGCCAAATTGCCGATAACCGATAGCCTTATCCACGGCAAAACAATTCCGAGTGCGGAAGCAAGCGCCAACACCGTTGCAAGAATTGAAATTGCAGGTGCTATCGTGAAAAGCATACTCGAAATCACAGTCTGCTTGAGCTTCTCCGTTTCAACGCCTATTTCCTTTGCCCGTTTCCACGATTTTACAATGAAAAATACACTTTGTGCGATTACAAAAACAACTATAAAGCCTGCGAGCGCATACATAAGCGGTCCTGTTTTGAAATCTGCCATAAAATCCCTCCGTTTATCAAAAATGCGGCAGACCGAGAAAAGTCTGCCGTTTGTCTTACTCTTGCTTAGCGAGTATTTTATCCATCCAGCCGACAATATCCGACATAACCTCATCACGGTTTAACTCGTTGAGAAGCTCATGTCTTGCCTCGGGATAAAGCTTCATAATTACGTTCTGATGGCCTGTCTTTTTAAGGTCCTCAAATACCTGCTTTACGCCCTTGCCGTATTCGCCTACGGGGTCGTTATCGCCCGAAATGAGCAAAATAGGCAACTCCGACGGAACGGTTTTGTACCAAAGCTTCGCCGACACCTGCTTGAGTGCGGTGAACAGGGTTTCAAAGCCGTTTGTTGTAAAGCAGAAGCCGCAAAGGTCGTCGTTAATATACTTATCAACTTCCTTTTGGTCTCTTGAAAGCCAGTCAAATTCGGTTCTCTTTTCAGTCTTTTTATTATATGTGCCGAAAGCGATTGAGTTCAACATTCCCGAACGGTGAAGCTTGCCCTTTGTCTTTTCAAGCTGCTTTGCAAGGGCAATTCCCATACCTGCCGCAGGATTTGTTCCGCTTGTGCCGCATATAATTGCGCCGTCAATCAAATGACCGTACTTTGCAATATACGCTCTTGCCATAAACGAGCCCATACTGTGACCGAAAATAAAGAACGGTAAATCGGGATACTCCTGCCTTGCAATATCTGTAAGCTGCTTCAAGTCCTCAACAACGCTTTCAACGCCGTTGTCGCCGAAAAAGCCCAATTCATCCGCATTGGCAACGGATTTGCCGTGTCCGAGATGGTCGCTGATATATACAGCATAGCCTTGCTTGCAAAGCTCCATAGCAAAGCGTGCATATCTGTTAGAATGTTCTGCCATACCGTGAGAAATCTGCACTATACCCTTGACCTGTGAAAAGTCTGCGGGTGCAGCGCTCTGTGCGTAGATGTCGCAAAGTCCCGAGGCTGACGGAAATGTAAATTCATTAGCGGTAAATTCCACTTTAGTCCCTCCGTTTCGCTGTGCCGCAGTGCGTCGAAACGCCTTACGGTACCTAAAAAATATTTATAAGTATATCACATTCCACGGAAAAAGTAACGTTTTTAGACAATGTTTGTATCGTTTAACAAATTATCGAGGCTCACATTATACAAACTGCACAACAAATCTATCGCAATTCTATCGGCTTTGACAAAACGGTGTACCTCTCGCACAAGAAGTCATCTATCACGCAAAATATATGCGTCGGCTCAACCTCATAATCGTTTAAGCGTTGTGTAAGCTCGCAAATATCCTCGAGGCTGTCCGAAATATCCCTTATCAAATTGTTTTCGTATGTTATCCCATAGCTGTTTACGTATTCCTTTCCGTCAAATTTTCTCTCAACAAATATCCCATAAAACATTTCCCTAACTTCCCTAAAATTGTTTCTTATAGTAACAATGTTACTTATTGTAACATAAATAAAGCATAAAAGCAAGAGAAAAATAAAAACTCTCGGATAAATTATCCAAGACTTCAATTTTAGCTTTATCTTATTATTTCATTTTTACGGGAAATGCAGTTTCGCCCGTGCCCCTTTGCGTTGTAAAGCTGAGCGTCAACCCCCAAAACTGCGTCCCTGAACATAGTTGTTGAGTCAATATCAACCGAATGTATGCCCATACTTACAGTGATGTTTTCATTGAACTCGGGGCAGCCCGATTTAATTTTCAAATTCTCGATTTCACGCTTTAGGGATTTGAGCTGTTCAAGTGCTTTTTCTTCAGTCTCGCCTGCGACGATTATAATAAATTCCTCTCCGCCGAAGCGACAGGTTATGTCCGTCCTGCGTGAAAAGGTTTGCTTGATGCACTCGGCAATCATTTTGATACACTCGTCGCCCTGCGAATGACCGTACTTATCGTTGTATTTTTTGAAATAGTCAATATCGAGCATCGCAAAGGTAATCGGAATAGAGTGCTTTTTGCAGTAGCTCCAAATTCCGTCAACCGAACGCTGCATACCACGGCGGTTAAGCAAGCCCGTAAGCGGATCAATCTCCGAAATGCGTTCAAAACGCTTCGTTTCAATCGACCTGTTCATATATGTACAGTATTTGAAAATCGACAAAAACAGACCGACCGCAACCGTGAACAGACTGAATACAAGCACGTCAAAAGAGCTTTTTGTGATAATAGTTACCGCTGTCTGCTCTGCCGCTATTACGAAATAGTATATAAATATGAGCTTCGGCTCAAGCATTGCGAAGCTTGTCAGCGAGAATACCGTCAGGAAAAAACTGCTTATGCTGCCTGAGCTTATCGTCTCAAATCCGTTTATAAGGCTCGCCGTAATCACATACACACCCCAATAAAGATATGTAAAATACTCCTTGCTCTTGTCAGTTGCGTCTCCGCTTGCAAGCGTTCTTTCCAAGAATATATATGCCGCTATGTTAAAAAGTAAAAACGAAAGGCAGGCGACGCCCGTCCCGACTCTGCAATACCAAATATCGCCTGCGGCAATGTTAAAAATTCCGCTTGAAAGCTCAAAAATTATTACAAAAACGGAAAACGGTATAATGTTCACAAAATTTGTTTTAATTCTTTGACTTTCGACCTCTCTGTATACGGAGTCAAGCTTTACGTCCATACCGACAAAGGCGATTTTGAAATTGTCAAAAAATCGCTTCCATATAACCTTAAATTCTCTGTAAACATATTTCATTAAAAATACCGCCATATATTTAATATGATAATTATACTTGCAAAAAGGTCTGTTTTCAACAAAAATTTTTGTAACACATTATCAAACGCCCCATAAACTGTTAATGAAGTTTTCAAACTCAAAACTTATCACAGGAGGAATTACTTATGTCAGAGAATAAAGCTTGTTGCGGTAACAATATTCCCGGCAAAATCAGAGAAGCAATTTGCATTGACACAAACCGTGTTTACGACTCTTGCGCAGACAAGGATTGCCTTGCCGACCTCAGAGTTTATTTTCCCGACGAGGCGCAAAACGTAATAAACAACTGCGTAAATGTAAAATTGAGAAGCGCACACATAATCAACTGTCTTATCGACGTTGAAAAGGTGCCGTTTAACAAGGGCTGCTACACGGTTGACATTACATTTTTCTTCAAGGTTGCCATTGAGGCTTACACGGCAGGCTGCCTTGCGCCGGTTACAGTACACGGTCTTACGACGTTCTCGAAGAAATGCGTACTCTACGGCAGCGACGGTGCCGTTAAGGTCTATTCTTCGGAATACACCGCAGATGCGAACGACGACCAGCTTATTTCCACAAACACAAATCCACGTGCAAAGGTACAGGTTGCCGAGCCTATCGCCCTTGACGCAAAGCTCTGCCGCCCGTGCGACTGCTGCTGCACCTTCAGCAATTCCAACGTAACGTTGCCGAAATGCATTAAAAGAGCGTTCACCGAGGAATTCCCCGAGGACCTTTTCAGCCGTCATAACGACAAGGCAGTTGCGGTCACGCTCGGTATTTTCACAATCGTTCAGCTTGAAAGAGACGTTCAGATGCTCATTCCGGCATACGATTTCTGCATACCCCGTAAGGAATGTAACTGCAATACCGACGACCCGTGCGAAACCTTCAGAAAAATCAGATTTCCCGTTGACGAATTTTTCCCGCCGAAAAACGAATGTAACAATGAATGCTCCTGCGAGAAAAAGCCCGACTGCGGCTGTTAACGCAAGCTACCGAAAATCTAATCGCCGAGAGAGGTGCACTTCCTTACGGAGTGCGCCTTTTTTATTCGCCTTATCGGCTTTTTCAAGGCAGTGCGAAAATAATCGGTTTTTTATTGACAGAATACATAAAAAGAGGGTATTATACTATTATAATACACGGAGGCGATACAATGACAGTCTTTGACTTTGACAATACAATATACGACGGCGAAAGCGGCTTTGACTTCTTTTTATACTATCTTAAAAAATATCCGAAAGAGGTTGCAAAGTACACGCCTAAATTTGCCGAAGCATTTTTCAAATACAAAACGGGCAAGCTCACAATTTCCGAGGTTATAAACGATTACGGCTATATCCTCAAGGAATGTTGCGCCAAATTTGACAATATAGAGGAAGAAATTTCTATCTTTTGGGACGAGCACGAAAATAAAATCAAGAGCTTTTACGACAAAATCCGCAAGGATGACGACGTAATTCTCTCAGCCTGTCCAACTGTAATTCTAAAGGAAATATGCAGACGTGTAGGCATTAAGAATTTTATCGGCACCGAGGTTGACATTGAAACGGGCGACATTCACGGCATTTGCTACCGTGAGGGCAAGATTAAGATGTTCAAAGAGATTTACGGCGATGTTGAAATTGACGAGTTCTACACAGACTCTATCAATGACAAGCCGTTTATGGATATTGCACGGGACGTGTATTTCGTCACGGGCGACAGAATTGAAAAGCTCAAATACAACGGCGTTTATTTGAGAGAGTTAAAATAATCCGAAGCAACAAAAAACGAAAACCGCAAGCAAAAGGCTCAGCCAAGCTTGCGGTTATTTTTAATATTGTGAAAGTCTGAAAAGCGTTCCGAGAGAGTGCTTGAAAAATGCCTTATAGCTCTCGCAGAAAATATTTTTTTGCGGAATTCCGTCAACAAGCGGCTCGCAATATCTCTTGCAGCCGTTGCGGCAAATTGGGAAGAACTCGCATTTTTTACATTCCTCCGGCTTCTCCCTTGAAAGCTCGACGAAGCCCGTCTCCTCACGCTGCCTGTCGAAATCCTCAAAGGTGTTTTCGTTGACATTTCCGAGCTTTAATTCGTCAAGCACATAGAAATCGCACGGGTACACTCCGCCGTCCGCCTCGACAACATACTGGAACGAGCAAACTCCCGAAAAGCCGCAGCTCTCGGGCGGCTGACCTCGAAGCAGCATAACATAGTTTTCAAACTGCCTTATGCTCACGGGGTCATTTGCCCTGATATCCCTTACCCACAAATCAAAAATCGTGTTCAAGAAATTTCCGTACCTTTCGGGCGTAAGGGTAAAATCAAGCCTTTCGTTCGGCAAATCAATCGGATTAAGACAAGGAATAAACTGTAAATATTTATATCCACGCTTCTTATACTCATTGTAAACAGCCTGCGGATAGCGTGCAAGCGCATTTGTAACGACAGTCAGGATATTAAAATCCACCTTGTGCTTTTCAAGTGTTTTCGCCGCCTCGGTAATACGGTTAAACGTGCCCTTTCCCGAAGCGTCAACCCTGTTTAAATCGTGAAGCTCTTTATTTCCGTCAAGCGACAAGCCGACCAAAAAATCATTTTTCTTGAAAAATTCCGCCCACTTTTCGTCAAGCGAATAGCCGTTCGTCTGTATAGCATAATGAATTTTCAGCGAATTTTCATTATTTTCATTCACACAGCCGACAAAGAATTTATAAAAATCAAGACCGATAAGCGTAGGCTCGCCGCCTTGAAACATAAAGGTAATTTCTCTTTCGGCAAACGACAAAGCCTTTTTAATTAAATTCTCCGCCGTGTTTTCACTCATAAAGCCGAGCTTTTCGCAATGCTTCTGCGCAATATCCTCATAGAAGCAATATTTACAGCGCATATTGCAGTTGTCCGACGACGGCTTAATAAGCAAGCATATATTTTTCATATAATCACCGAGTAAATTTTATCACATATTCGCAATTATTTCCACCGTAAAATCGATTGTTGTTGAAACTTCCCCCAACTTATGTTATTATTGGTATATAAGCGAGGTGTCTCAAATGCAGCTTCAAGAATCAGGACAGATGTATCTTGAAACGATACTCATTCTTTCAAAAAAGAGCAACAGCGTGCGCTCAATAGATATAAGCCAATATATGTCTTTTTCAAAGCCGAGCGTCAGCAGAGCCGTTAATTTACTCAAAGACGGCGGATATATTCTTATTTCAAAAGAAGGCTATATAACCCTTACGGCTTTAGGGCGTGAAATTGCGGAAAAGATATACGAGCGACACACAATCCTCACAAAATGCCTTATTGCCCTCGGCGTCAGCGAGAAAACGGCTGCCGAGGACGCTTGTAAAATCGAGCACGATATATCAGATGAAAGCTTTTCGGCAATAAAACGCCACATCATTAAAAATTTAATTACACAAATATAAAAACCTCTCATCAGAGAGGCTTTTTTGCGCTTTATTATATCAATACGCCGTCGCAATGGTCAATTTCGTGCTGAATTATCTGTGCGGTAAAGCCTGTAAAGGTCTTGATGCGTGTTTGAAAATCAACCGTCTGCCATTTAACCTTGACGGACTTATATCTTTTGCATTTTCTCGGCCCGCCGAGCAAGGAAAGACAGCCTTCTTCCGTTTCATAAGGCTCTGACCTCTTCAATATTTCGGGATTGAGCATTGTCATATACTCTCCGCCGTTGTCAAACACGATAATTCGCTTACGCACGCCAATCATATTTGCCGCCATTCCTACGCACGAGTCCTTATGCGCCGATAATGTGTCCGCCAAATCCTGCGCCTTTTGCAAATCGTCCTTTGCAGCCGTTTCCGACTTCATAGCCAACAAAATCGGGTCGTGAACTAACTCTTTTACCATAATTACCCCTTACGGCAAGCAATGACCTGCCGCCCTGTAAATTTCGTACCATTCCGAGCGTGTTAAGGTAACATCCGCCGCCTTGCAAATCTGCGAAAGCCTGTCGGGAGTCATTGTGCCTGCAATCAGCTGCATATTCGCAGGGTGTCTTAATATCCACGCCGCCGCAACGCCTGTTTTCGTCAAGCCGTATTTTTCGCCTATTTCGGCAAGCTTTGCGTTCAATTCGGGATAATCGTCATTGTCGATAAACGAGCCCTTGAAAAATCCCTGCTGGAACGGCGACCAGGTTTGAATTGTCATCTTTTTAATGCGGCTGTATTCCAAAATTCCGCCGTCGTGCATTTGAGACTCCTCATTTTTCATATTCACGTTCATACCCGAGGTTACCATTCCTGCCTCTGTTATCGAAAACTGAAGCTGATTTATGCAAAGCGGTCTTTTAACAGCGGTTTTAAGCAGCTCAATTTGCATAAGATTATGGTTTGAAACGCCGAAATCTCGCACTTTTCCCGAGCTTCTCAAGATATAAAAAGCCTCTGCGACCTCTTCGGGCTCCATAAGGGTATCGGGGCGATGAAGCAGCAAAAAGTCCACATGATCGACGCCGAGACGTTCAAGACTGCCCTCAACCGAGGATATGATATGCTCTTTTGAAAAATCGTACTGACCGTCATGAATTGCACATTTTGTCTGTATAAAAATCTTGTCACGAACGCTCGGATTGCGTTTGAGATAAGCGCCGAACAGTCTTTCTGACTCGCCTTTGCCGTAAATATCGGCGTGGTCGAAAAAGTTTACGCCGTTTTCCAAAGCACAGCCTATAATGCTGTCAATTTGCTTCTCGTCAAGGCTCGCCATTCTCATACAACCGAGAGCTACCGCCGAAGCATTTGCCCTACTTCCGATTTCTAACATTTTCATATCGTAGCCTCCTAAAGAGTTTTTTCTTTTTGATTATAGCACACTATTATTTGCACTTCAACACCAAACAAAACCCCGTACCTCTTGCGAGATACAGGGTTAGCTTATAAGTTATGCTTTACGCTTTAATTCGCAAATCCGAATTACATCTCAGCGATTGCTGCCTGAGCAGCAGCAAGACGAGCGATCGGAACACGGAACGGTGAGCATGAAACATAGTCAAGACCGATCTTGTGGCAGAACTCAACTGATGACGGGTCGCCGCCGTGCTCACCGCAGATACCGCAGTGGAGTGACGGACGAACAGCCTTACCGTTCTTAACTGCCATTTCCATAAGCTGACCAACACCTGTCTGGTCGAGCTTAGCAAAGGGATCGTTCTCGAAAATCTTGTTGTCATAGTAAGCGTTGAGGAACTTACCTGCGTCGTCACGGCTGAAGCCGTAAGTCATCTGAGTAAGGTCGTTTGTGCCGAAGCAGAAGAACTCAGCTTCCTTAGCAATGTCGCCTGCTGTAAGAGCAGCTCTCGGGATCTCAATCATAGTACCAACTTCGTACTTCATTGAAGAGCCTGCAGCAGCGATTTCAGCGTCAGCGGTAGCAACAACTATATCCTTAACGAACTTGAGCTCCTTAGCGTCGCATGAAAGCGGAATCATAATCTCGGGGTTTACTGCCCAATCGGGATGAGCCTTCTGAACGTTGATAGCAGCACGGATAACAGCTTTCGTCTGCATCTTTGCAATTTCAGGATAAGTAACTGCAAGACGAAGACCACGGTGACCCATCATCGGGTTGAACTCGTGAAGAGAAGCAATGATAGCCTTAATCTGCTCAACTGTCTTGCCCTGTGCATCAGCAAGCTTCTTGATGTCCTCTTCCTCTGTGGGAACGAACTCGTGGAGAGGCGGATCAAGGAAACGGATTGTTACGGGGCAGCCTTCAAGAGCTTCATAGAGCTTCTCGAAGTCTGACTGCTGATAAGGAAGAATCTTATTAAGAGCAGCTTCTCTCTCCTCAACTGTATCCGAGCAAATCATCTCACGGAAAGCAGCGATTCTGTCAGCCTCAAAGAACATGTGCTCTGTACGGCAAAGACCGATACCTTCGGCGCCGAGCTCTCTTGCCTTCTTAGCGTCAGCGGGAGTATCAGCGTTTGTACGAACTTTAAGCTTTCTGTACTTGTCAGCCCAAGCCATAATTCTGCCGAACTCGCCTGCGATCTGAGCGTCAACAGTCGGGATAACGCCGTCATAGATGTTACCTGTTGAACCGTCGATTGAAATATAATCTCCCTCGTGGAATTCTTTACCGCCGAGTGTAAACTTCTTGTTTTCTTCATCCATAACGATATCGCCGCAGCCTGATACACAGCAAGTACCCATACCACGAGCAACAACTGCTGCGTGAGAGGTCATACCGCCACGAACTGTAAGGATACCCTGAGCAGCCTTCATACCTGTAATGTCTTCGGGAGAAGTCTCAAGACGAACAAGAACAACCTTCTCGCCCTTTGCATTCCAAGCTTCTGCGTCGTCAGCTGTGAATACAACCTTACCGCAAGCAGCACCGGGAGATGCACCGAGGCCCTTACCCATAGGAGTAGCAGCCTTCAAAGCAGCAGCGTCGAACTGCGGGTGAAGAAGTGTGTCAAGGTTACGGGGATCGATCATTGCAACAGCCTCAGCCTCTGTCTTGTGTCCCTCGTCAACGAGGTCGCAAGCGATCTTGAGAGCAGCCTGTGCAGTTCTCTTACCGTTACGGCACTGGAGCATATAGAGCTTCTTGTTCTCAACAGTAAACTCCATATCCTGCATATCATGATAGTGGTTTTCGAGAGTATCGCAAACCTTAAGGAATTCTGCGTATGCTTCGGGGAACTCTTTTTCCATCTGAGCAATCGGCATGGGAGTACGAACGCCTGCAACAACATCCTCGCCCTGTGCGTTGATAAGGAACTCGCCCATAAGCTTGTTCTCGCCTGTAGCGGGGTCTCTTGTGAAAGCAACGCCTGTACCTGATTCGTTGTTAAGGTTACCGAATACCATGGGCATTACGTTTACAGCAGTACCCCATGAGTAAGGAATATCGTTATCACGACGGTAAACGTTTGCACGGGGGTTGTCCCATGAACGGAAAACAGCCTCGATAGCGAGCTTCAACTGAGTAACCGGATCTGACGGGAAGTCCTCACCGAGCTGCTTCTTGTATTCAGCCTTGAACTGCTCTGCAAGCTCTTTAAGGTCAGCAGCGGTAAGCTCGATGTCATACTCAACGCCCTTCTTTTCCTTCATATCGTCGATAAGCTGTTCAAAATACTTCTTACCAACTTCCATAACTACGTCGGAGAACATCTGGATAAATCTTCTGTATGAGTCGTAAACGAATCTCTCAAACTTAGGATCGGGGTTGCCTGCGATCATAGCAGCAACAACCTCATCATTAAGACCGAGGTTAAGAATTGTGTCCATCATACCGGGCATTGAAGCACGAGCACCTGAACGAACCGATACAAGAAGAGGATTCTTGAGATCGCCGAACTTCTTGCCGTTGATCTCTTCCATCTTCTTAACGCCTTCCATAGCCTGAGCCATGATTTCATCGTTTATTTTTCTGCCGTCTTCATAGTACTGTGTGCAAGCTTCAGTTGTGATTGTGAAGCCCTGGGGAACAGGAAGACCGATAGCAGTCATCTCAGCAAGGTTAGCACCCTTACCGCCGAGAAGGTTACGCATGGTCATGTCGCCTTCGCTGAACATGTAAACCCATTTGTTTGCCATTTTACATACCTCCAAAAAATATTAACTAATTAAATATGGTTGTCAAAAGAGCATAAAATGCCCATTGACAGAATTAACCGTTGATATTATAACAGAAAAAAACATATAATGCTACTGTTTTTTCAATTTTTTTACTCATAAACGCAATAATTGTAAAAAATAACGGACACTTCAAACAGAAATGTCCGTTTATTGTTATAAATCTTTAGTCCTGAGTCATTTTTTTAACGTAACGCTTAAAGAATGCAACCGCACCCTCGACAGCGGAAAGCGGAAGTCTTTCGTTTGTTCCGTGCGTGCAGAGCAAAAGCTTTGTGTCCGAAACAAACGGCGAAAATCTGTAAATATTATCGCATACGCACTCATAGTTGCAAGAGTCCGTACCGCCCATTACAAGGAACGGCGCAACAAGGTTTTTGCTGTCTGCGCTCTCACAAAGCTCTTTGATTGTCAAATAAGCCTTTGAATCGGTGGGAGATACCTTTGACGCCTCTTTACCGACAAGAAATTTAATATCAATATCCTTGTTTCTGACAGATTTTCTGATATGCTCCTCGACGTCGTTGAATGTAACGCCGGGCATTGTGCGGAAGTTTACTGTAATTGTTGCCTTTTGCGGCAAAATGTTGAACTGCGGACTACCCGAAGCCATTGTAACAGCCGTGCAGGTACGAATAAGCGAAGCCGCAGGCGGTATTTTCTTCATTACTGCAAGAACTATCGGCTTTAATATATTGAGGTTGCACGCCACAAGTCTTACAGGATATGTGCAGCGCTTGCCGATTTGAGTAAACAGGTCATAAACGACCTTTGACATACTCGCCTTGAACTGATGACCTTCTAAGTCCTTGATAACGTCGGCAAGATGACCGATAGCCGTGTGCTCGGGCGGCTGTGAGGAATGTCCGCCCTTTGCGTTGACGCTTATTTCATAGTTTATGCTTCCCTTTTCGGCAATTCCCACGCCTGCAAGATTGCAGTCGAGAACGCCGTTGATATTTACGGGAAGAATAGCACCGCCCTCATCAACGACCGCCTCAAGATGAACGCCCTGTTCCTTGAGATAATTGGCAATCTGCTTTGCACCGTTATCGGGTGCGGCAACAACCTCTTCGTTGTGTCCGAGGCAGATATATATACTTCTTTCGGGAACATAGCCGTCAGCGATAAGCTGCTCTATGCTCTCCATAACCGCAATAAGGTGGTTTTTCATATCGAGAGCGCCTCTGCCCCAGATAAACTCGCCGTCATTGTAGCCCTCAAACGGATCGTGCTCCCAATCGTCCCAAGTGCCCTCGTTTATCGGTACAACGTCCTGATGCGCCAAAAGAGCAATGCCGTCAAGCGACGGATTTTTGCCCTCCCACTTAAAGACAAGGCTTGCGTCACCGATTTTAGTCTTTGTCATCGTCTTGTGAATAAGCGGATAGCGTTCCTCCAAGAATTTGTGGAACTTATCAAACTCATTCCAATCAACCAAGCTCGTGTCGTAATTTGAAATTGTTTTGATTTTGATAGCGTCGCTCAAATTTTTGCAATAGCGGTCAAAATCGACCCTTTCAGGCTCCTGCTTCTCCGCATTTTCGGCAGGCTTTGATTTCCAAAACGCCGCTTTTATAAGCGTGTAGACGATAAGCGCCGCAATAATGCCGAGAATTATCCATAATGCTGTCATAATACTTCCCCTTTCGCAAGAAATAATTTATAATATATTATTTTGTGTCAACAATATATATGTTCGGATTTTTTGGGTGATAATATACGGTCAGAGATTTGTTTCTAACACTCTTTGAGTATTTTTTATTGACGGAACCGCTTGAAAACGGCTTGCCCTTTCTTCCGGGAACGCTTGAACTCTCACAGACGATAACCTTGCCTGTAAACCAAGACGGCTTGATTTCAATAACACGGCAAACGGCTTTTACATTATTTTTATAAAGCACCTCTCGTTTTTTCAAGGGCAAATAAGCAATTGTTTCTGCTGCGGCAAGTCCCAAGCCGAGATAAACAAGCACATACCAAACGGGGGTTGTCTTAATATAAATATCCTCTGCGTTTTCGGGATTATAATAGACGTTTACTTCTTCGCCGATGTATGTGTCCTTATCGACAAATTTATATTCCACTGTATATCGGTTGCCGTTTGCTAAATAAAAAAGCATATATTTTTTCTCGCCGTCATCCTGCTTTTCAACGTGCGAAATATACCCTTTGGTCTTTTCCGCATTCTTTACAAACACCTTGTCGGACAATATAAACGCACTGCCGAGGACAACCAACACAAGATTGATTGCCATAAGCGATATAAATGCCTTATCAAGATATTTTATCAGTTTTTCTCTCATATAAATCCGCCTTTCAAGCAAACTGCGTATTAAAACAATGTCAGCTGCGAGGACTCGGGCAAATCACCGAACGCACCGCACTCTTTAAGCAATTCTATCGTGGATTTACCTGCCTTTGCCCTTGTCGCAAAGTCCTCAATGGACACAAATTCTCCGCCACCGTCATCTCTTGCCGCAGCAAGCGGAATTGCCGCACTGTCGCCTACTCCCGAAAGTGCGCCGAACGGCATACGAATTTTTCCATCCTCGATTATATAGTCCTTTGCCTTTGATTTGTAAATGTCAACGGGAAGAAGCTCGATATTTCTTGCCATCATCTCGTTTACAACCTGCAAAGCTGTGTATTGATCCTTATCCTTTGCCGAAGCTGTTTTTTCTCTGACCTTTTGGTCAATTTCTTTCATCTTTTGACGAACTGCATCTCTGCCCTTTATAACGGTTGAAGCGTCCAAGTCTCCGCCACGCACGGTCAAAAATGCTGTGTAATATTCAAGCGGTTTATATATTTTATACCAGCCGAGTCTAAGTGCCGCAATAACATAAGCCGCCGCATGAGCCTTGGGGAACATATACTTGATTTTACGGCAGGACTCCATATACCACTCGGGTACGTTGCAAGCTCGCATTGCCTCCTCTGCGCCCTCGGGGAAGCCCATTTTTGCGACAATACCCTTTCTTGTTTTCTCCATAATGTTGAATGCCATACTCGATTCAAGTCCTGCGTGAATAAGGTATGTCATAATGCCGTCACGGCAGCCGATAACCTCTGAAATCGTGCAGGTGCCGTTGTTGATAAGGTCCTGTGCGTTGCCGTTCCAAACGTCCGTACCGTGCGAAAGTCCCGAAATCTGCAACAGGTCGGAAAATGTGTGCGGTTGAGCCTCGATAAGCATTTGACGTACAAACGGCGTTCCCATCTCGGGTATTGAAAGCGTACCCGTTTCGCAGTCAATGTCCTCGGGCTTCAAGCCAAGCGGCTCGGGACTTGTGCAAAGTCCGATTATCTTCGGGTCGCAAACATCAACATCCATAACGGGTATGCCCGTCAAATCTTCAAGGTGCTTATAAAGCGTCGGAACATCGTGTCCGAGAATATCAAGCTTGAGAATGGTATCGTGAAGCGAATGGAAGTCAAAGTGCGTGGTTTCCATATCGCTCGTTGTATCGTCGGCAGGGTACTGAACGGGTGTGAAATCATAGACGTCATACGCATTCGGCACAACGACCATTCCGCCGGGGTGCTGACCCGTCGTTCTCTTAACTCCCGTACAGCCTACCGTGAGCCTGTCCTCTTCTGCTCTTGAAACGGTTTTACCCTTTGCTTCAAGATATTTTTTCACAAATCCGTAAGCGGTTTTATCTGCGACAGATGCGGTTGTTCCCGCTTTGAACACGTGGCTTGAACCGAACAATTCTTCGGTGTATCTGTGAGCTTTACCCTGATATTCGCCCGAGAAGTTAAGGTCGATATCGGGCGCTTTGTCTCCGTGGAAGCCGAGGAAGGTTTCGAACGGAATTTCATGACCGTCTCTAATTAAATCAGTACCGCATTCGGGGCATTTTGCAGGTGGCATATCAAAGCCCGAGCCGTATTCCCCGTGCTCAAAGAACTGTGTATATTTACACTTCGGACATCTGTAATGCGGAACTAACGGGTTTACCTCGGAAATTCCCGCCATTGTCGCAACGAACGACGAGCCGACAGATCCTCTCGAGCCTACATGATAGCCGTGAGCCTCAGAGTCCCAAACAAGCTTTTGTGCGATTATGTAAAGCACGGCAAATCCGTGTTCAATGATTGAATCAAGCTCTCTGTTAAGTCGGTTGGTTACGATTTCGGGAACAACTCCGTCTTTTTCGTACCAGTCCCGTGCCTTTGTCCAACAGATTTCACGAAGCTGCTCCTCACTTCCCTCAATGGACGGCTGATATGTACCGTCGGGGAACGGACGAAGCGTTTCTATCATATCTGCGATTTTATTCGGGTTTGTTATAACAACCTCTTTCGCCGTCTCCTCGCCGAGATAGGCAAGGTCGGACATCATTTCCTCTGTGGTTTTGAAATAAAGCGGCGCCTGGTTGTCCGCATCCTCAAAGCCCTGTCCTGCCATAAGGATAGCTCTGTACTGTGCGTCAACAGGGTCAAGAAAATGCACGTCGCCCGTAGCCACAACAGGCTTACCCAAGCCGTCTGCAATGGATATAAGACGGCGGTTTATGTTTTCTATATCCTCAACGCAGGTAATTTTATCGTATCTCTTATTTCTCTCGGGATTTTTTGCGTTCGGGTCGGAATGAGCCGCAAGCATAAATCTGTTATTGCCCGTCGGCTGAATTTCAATGTAATCATAGAACGAAGCTATCTCGGCAATTTCCTCGTCGGGAAGCTCGTCAAGTATCGCCCTGTAAAGATTGCCTGCCTCACAAGCCGAGCCGATTATCAAGCCCTCACGGTGCTTTAAAATTTCGGACTTTGGCATTCTCGGCTTCTTGTAGAAATACTTTATATTCGACATTGAAACGAGCTTATAAAGATTTTTAAGTCCCACCGAGTTCTTAACAAGAATTATCATATGATATGTGGGCAAATCTTTAATCTCCGCTTCGGGATTTTTCATATCGTCAACAAAGTAAGCCTCAACGCCGTAGATAATTTTTATCTTACCCTTTGCGGCATTCGCTGCGTCGGGGAAGCCCTGCACACAGCCGTGGTCTGTAATTGCAATAGCCTTATGCCCCCAGCTTATCGCTCTCTTAACGAGTTCGGCGGGAGGAGTCATTCCGTCCATTGCCGACATATTTGTATGCAAATGCAATTCGACTCTCTTTTCGGGAGCATTGTCCTTCTTTTCAATCGGTGCTACAAGGCAAATGCTTCTCGGATTGATAACATTTTCGCCTCTGTACTTGTCAAATGACATTGAGCCTGCCAAAACAACATATTTGCCGTTCGAAATATATTCAAGCAAATCGTCACAGTAGTCTTTCTTTTCAAAAATAACTACCGAATACGAATATGTATTGTCTGTAATATTAAATGAAATTATATACTTGTCGCCGTTTCTTGTAAGACGTGACTCAAAGCCGAATACACGTCCCCAAACGGTAACTCTGTCATCGGTAGAGGTAATATCCGCCATTTTCATAGGCGCACCCTTGATTTTGTTGCCGTAAATAACCTTTAAGCTGTCGGTGTAGTAGGGATAGCCTTCCTCGATAACCTCAGCCTTCAAGGGCTCGTCCTTCTTGACGGGCTTTGCGTTAATCTGCTTTTCACGCATCTGCTCGTCAATTTTCTGCTGCTTCTGAATAAGCGTCTGCGCCGAGTCCTCCGCTTCCCCTTCCTGCTCGATAAAAACTTTCAAATCCGTGCCGAAGCGCTCTTTGAGAAGCCTCTCAACCGCCTTGTCGCAGCCTGCCGTGCAAAGCACGTCCTTACCGCCGTGAGCAAGTCTTATATGCAACTCGCCATCTGTTTCATAAGAGAAAACGCAATCCTCCAAAAAGCCGTTTGCGACAACAACTCTGCGTTTTATAATCTCACGCAATTCGCCGTCATATTTATTCGTCAAAAGTGAGCTGTCAAAAACAGGCTCGATTGAAAACTCGGAAATGCCGAGTCCGTTTGCAATAATTCTGCCTATCGTGTCAACTGTTCTCTCCGACATAAGTATAGGGAAAAAGACGACCGCCGTAACGCTGTCGCCTGCTTCATCACTGCTTTTGAGCAATCTCAAAACTTTTGCGTTTTTAAGTGCCCTGTCATATTTCGTAAGCTCATCTGCAAACTCTGCAAACAAATCGTAAAATCCATTCATATTATATGTAAATCCTTAATGTAAACGTCTTTAGTTATAAATTGTCTATTTCCTTTAAGAGCTCCTCAACAATTTTGTTTTCGGGAACTTTTTTGAGTATCTCGCCGTGCTTGAAAATAAGTCCGTAGCCGTCGCCGCCCGCAACGCCTATATCAGCCTCTTTTGCTTCGCCCGGACCGTTTACCGCACAGCCCATAACAGCAACTTTTATCGGCTTATGAACATTTGCAAGTTCCTTTTCAACCTTTTCGGCAAGAGAAATCAAATCGATTTTAGTTCTTCCGCAAGTCGGACAGGAAACTATCTGCGGACAATCCTTTTTAATGCCGACCGCCTTTAATATGTCGAAGCCTGCCGCAACTTCCGAAACGGGATTGGCCGTAAGCGAAACCCTAATTGTGTCGCCTATGCCGTCGAGCAAAAGCGCACCGATACCTGCGGCGGATTTGAGCATACCCATGTGCCTCGTTCCTGCCTCCGTAACGCCGAGATGAAGCGGATAATCGCACTGCTGCGCAACAAGCCTGTAAGCCGCAACCATAGTCGGCACATCAGATGATTTAATCGAAATCACTATATCGTTAAAGTCGAACTTTTCAAGCAAAGAAGCGTGTCGCAACGCACTCTCGCACAATGCCTCGGGCGTAACGTGACCGTACTTTTTAAGCAAATCCTTTTCGAGTGAGCCTGAATTCACGCCGATTCTTATCGGAATATTTTTCTGCCTGCAAGCGTCGGCAACAGCCTTAATTCTATCGTCCGAGCCGATATTACCGGGGTTTATTCTGATCTTATCTACCCCTGCCGCCACGCTTTCAAGCGCACATTTATAGTCAAAATGAATATCCGCAACAACGGGTATTTTAACCGCATTTTTTACGGCATAAAGCGTTTTAACCGCCTCAATATCGGGTACTGTAAGACGGACAATTTCGCAACCTGCCTTTTCGAGCTCAACAGCCTGCGCAACATTTCCCTCTATATCGTGAGCAAGAACGTTGAGCATTGACTGAACGGTAATTTTACTGCCCGAGCCGATTTCAACATTTCCCGCTTTAACAGTTCTTGTAATTCTGCGTTCCATATTCCACACCCCTTTTAAGAACGAATAATTCTTACAATATCATTATAGGTTACAAACACCATCAAAAGCATGAGCAGTGCTAAGCCTGCCGCATGAACATAGCCCTCGTATTTCGGATTTATCGGCTTTCTTCTTATCGCCTCGATTATGAGGAAGAAAAGTCTGCCGCCGTCAAGAGCCGGTAACGGCAAAAGGTTTGCTACGCCGAGATTTATCGTGATAAGTGCCATTATAAACAGCAGGTTATCCATATTCCTGTCAGTCGCCGCAGCTGCCGTAACATCAGCGATTATATCGACAGTACCGACAGGACCTGCAAGCTCGGAAGCTCCGTATCTGCCTGTTACAATATCAAAAAGACTCAGCCATACAAGCCTTGCGATAGACGCCGACTGTGTAAACGAATTTTTCACAACGTTCTTAAACGTAGGCTTTTCGCCGACGATAATAAAATCATAGGTTATCAGCGTTACGCCGTTTTGCTCGGTCGTCTGAAATTTAACGTCATTGAGCTCGACCTTTTCACCGTTTCTCTCAACGGTAAAATCAATAACACCGTCCTGACTTCTGCCCATAAGGAAGCTCAAATCCCTTTCGGAAAAGACCTTATGACCGTCAATTTTGACGATTTTATCGCCTGTCTGCAAGCCGTAATTAACGCTTGTTGCACCGTCATAGAAGCTGTGTATGGTATTTGTGCCTATCAAATCCTTTGTGGTTGACAACAATACCGCCATAATGATTACGCCGAGTATAAGGTTCATTATTGCGCCAGCGGCAACAATAAGTATCCTCTGCAAAAGAGGCTTGTTGTTAAACGCACGCTCGTCGGTGCTGTTCTCGTCCTCGCCCTCCATGCTGACATATCCGCCTATCGGAAGGCAGCGCACGGCATAGGTAGTTTCCCCTTTTTTCTTTTTGAAAACAGCGGGACCCATACCGATTGAAAATTCATTGACCTTTACCTTGCAAAGCTTCGCACAGATAAAGTGTCCGAATTCGTGAATCATAATAATAACGCCGAAAAACAATAGTGCAACCGCAATAGTCCACACCTTTGACCAAACACCCGAAGCCGTAATCTCAAGTAATATTTTAACCACCTATTTCTCTTGCAAATTTGTCAATTTCGAGTATATCCTCGAAAGTATAATTATCATAATGCGGAGTTTTTTCAAGCACCGCTTCGACTCTGTCGGCAATATCCAAAAATCCGATTTTGCCCTGACGGAACATAAGATTTGCCTGCTCATTTGCAGAATTTACCGCCGCAGGATAAAGTCCGCCCATATTTATAGCCTTTCTGCAAAGGTTTATGCAACGGAAAGTTTCATAATCAGGCTCAAAAAACGTGAGCTTGCCTATCTGTGAAAGGCTCAGTTCTCCGACAGGCGACTCAAAACGCTCGGGATAAGTCAAAGCGTACTGAATCGGTATTCTCATATCGGGAAGACCTAATTGAGCTATTACAGAGTTGTCGTCATACTCAACCGCCGAGTGAACAATGCTCTCCCTGTGGACAACAATATCGACGTCATCAGGCTTAACGGAAAACAGCCAAACCGCTTCGATAAGTTCAAGACCCTTGTTCATCATTGTAGCGGAATCAATGGTTATTTTTGCACCCATTGACCAATTCGGATGCTTCAACGCTTTTTCGACCGTAACATCACGAAGCTCATCTGCGGTTTTACCGAAAAACGGCCCGCCCGAGGCTGTGAGTATTATTTTTTTCAAAGCCTTGTTAGTAGGTTTACCCTGCAAGCATTGAAATATTGCCGAATGTTCGGAATCGACGGGCAAAATTTCAACCCCATGCTTTTTTGCCTCACTCATCACAAGCTGACCGCCTGCTACGAGCGTTTCTTTATTCGCAAGGGCAATTTTCTTTCCTGCATAAATTGCGGTAAGCGTGGGTTTCAACCCTGCCATTCCGACAACGGAGTTAAGCACGGTATCGGCGCTCTGAATTTCAGCACATTCGCATACGCCGTCCATTCCTCCGAGCACCTTTATATCGGTATCGGCAAGCTTAATTTTAAGGTCGGCTGCCGCCTTTTCGTCAACAAGCGCAACCTTTTCGGGCTTAAATTCACGGGCTTGCTTTTCGATTTCTTCAACACTCGAAAAAGCAGTTAAAGCCTTGACGCCGTAACCGCATTTGCGACAGACATCAAGACTTTGCTTACCTATTGAACCCGTTGAGCCTAAAATTGATAAATTTTCAGTCATCAGCAAACGACTCCATATAAAGTAATGAATGCATAAAGCATTGTAAGTACAAACAGGGCAGAGTCAAATCTGTCCATAACTCCGCCGTGACCGGGGAAAAGATTTCCGAAGTCCTTTACTCCGAAATTTCTCTTTATAACCGAAGCGGTAAGGTCGCCGCATATTCCGATAACGGCAAGTGCAAGCGAAACCAAAATAACCCAACCGTAGCCGATTGTATGTACTGTAAAGAAGCATCTGTCAAAGACGGTAAACAACACAACATTGCTTACAACCGCACCGACAATACCGCCTATCGCACCCTCAACAGTCTTTTTGGGACTTATCTTCGGGCAGAGCTTGTGCTTTCCGAAAAATCTTCCCGAAAAATATGCAAACGAGTCCGAAAGCCAAGCGGCAAACAGTCCGAGCAATATAAAGAACAAATCGTAGTGGAAATCGAACTTGTCGGGATATGTTTCGCTCATATCGTTTAAGAAAATGAGTGTCGAAAAGCTCCACGGTACAAAGGTTGTCGAAATAATGACCGAAGCAACCTCCTCAAACTTTGTGTTTTCAAAGTCCGTGAGCATAAGCATAAACAAAACAACGCAATAAATAACAACTACTGCCGTTACGGGAATGATAATTCCCCTCTGCTCAAGCTCGGGTCTGAACTCATAGAACAACGGAACAAGTCCCGAAAATGCAAGGCTTATATAGTATATTGCCTTGTTCTTGATTCCTATTACTTTTTCTATCTCCCTTGCGGCGATAACTGTAAAAATCGCCACAACAATCGAAAGTGCGGGCGTATCTCTGAATGCGAGCACACCTACTGCGAACAACGCCGCCACAATGCCGGTTATCGTTCTTTTAAGCATAAAAATCCCTCAATCCACACAAAAATTATATTCCGCCGAATCTGCGGTTTCTTTTTTCAAAATTACGGAGAGCCTCGACCAAATTCTCTTCCGTGAAATCCGGCCACAGCACATCCGACGACCAAAACTCCGCATAAGCCGCCTGCCAAAGCAAGAAGTTTGAAAGTCGCTTCTCGCCGCTTGGGCGGATTATCAAGTCGGGGTCTGGCATACCTGCCGTGTAAAGATTGTCGGAAATCATATCCTCGGTTATGTCGTCGGGCTTTAATTTGCCCTTTTTAACCTGCTTCGCAAGCTCCTGCACCGAATGTACAATTTCCTGCCGTCCTCCGTAATTTACCGCAATATTGAGGTAAACCTTTGTTTTATCCTTAGTTATCCTCTCGCTGTATTTCATCATTGCAAGTATATCCTTGGGAAGTCCCGTCTTGTCGCCGATGAAATTCACCTGAATACCCTTTTCCTCATTCTCCGCCTTGCGTTCGTCAAGCTCTTTAAGATACTCTCTGAACAGATCCATTATTGCGGAGACTTCTTCCTTCGGACGCTTCCAATTCTCCGTCGAAAACGCATAGAAGGTAAGATATTTAATTCCGAGGTCGCCTGCAAACTCGCCTATTTTTCTAAAGGTCTTAGCTCCCTCGATATGTCCTTTGTAGCGGGGCAAGCCTCTTTCCTTTGCCCATCTTCCGTTGCCGTCCATAATAAAACCGATATGCTTCGGCAACACCTCAAAGGTCGGTAAATTATTCAAGTCCATATTAACCGCCTTTCATAAAAAACCGATAATCGCACAACACCCCTCAAAAGAGGGGTTTTTGGCAGATTATATTTCCATAATGTCTTTTTCTTTTTTGGCAGCGAGTTCGTCAGCTTCCTTTACAAACTTGTCTGTAATCTTCTGAATTTTATCCTCGCCGTTGTGAAGGTCATCCTCTGTGATAACGCTGTCCTTCTTCATCTTTTTGAGCTTTTCGATAGCGTCTCTTCTGATAGAACGGATAGCAACCTTGCACTCCTCGGCATACTTGCTTACGTCTTTGCAGAGAAGCTTTCTCTTTTCCTCGGTAAGAGGCGGGAAAGCAAGTCTGATAACTCTGCCATCGTTTGTCGGGTTAATTCCCAAATCCGAGGTCTGAATAGCCTTTTCAATGGGCTTGAGTGTTGAAATGTCCCACGGCTGAATGATAAGGTTTACACCTTCCTGAACCGAAACGGCAGCCATCTGCTGAATAGGTGTGGGTACACCGTAATAATCAACTACAATTTTATCAAGAACAGCGGGAGACGCTCTGCCCACTCTCATTGTAACAAATTCATTGTGAAGCGCCTTTATGGACTTCTCCATTTTTTCTGTTGCGAAATCAAATACCTCTTGCATTATTATTGCCCTCCTGAAATTATTATTTTACTAAAGTTCCGACGTTCTCACCGCTTACTGCTCTGAGAATATTCTCGGGATCCTCAAGGTTGAAAACCAAAATCGGAATGTTGTTATCTCTGCAAAGCGAAGCCGCCGTGCTGTCCATAACCGCAAGTCCCTTGTTCAAAACCTCGGAATGTGAAAGCGTATCGTACTTCACAGCGTCCGAATACTTGTTGGGGTCCTTGTCATAAACGCCGTCAACGTTTGTCGCTTTAAGAATTACATCAGCGCCGATTTCAGCTGCTCTCAAAGCCGCTGTTGTATCGGTTGAGAAGAACGGACTGCCTGTTCCGCAGCCGAAGATAACAACCTTACCGTCCTCAAGGTGTCTGACAGCCTCATCTCTTACAAACGGCTCTGCGATACGACGCATATCAATAGCGGTCATAACCCTTGTCGGAACACCCTTTTGCTCAAGTGTGTCCGCAAGTGCAAGCGAGTTCATTACAGTTGCAAGCATACCGATATGGTCTGCTCTTGTTCTGTCCATGCTTCCGCTTAAACGACCTCTCCAAAAATTTCCGCCGCCGACAACAAGTCCTATCTGCACGCCTGTATCGGCGCATTTCTTGACCCAATCGCAAACGGAGCTTATAACGTCAAAGTCAAAGCCGTGTCCCTGCTCGCCTGCAAGCACCTCTCCGCTTAGCTTCAACAGTATTCTCTTATAAACCGGTTTCATTCAAATTCCTCCGTACCTCCGCCACGGATTTTCGCCGTGCGTATTACATAAATTTACACATATATTTTACAGTAAATATTCCGTTGTGTAAAGAGCTATTTTGTTAATAAAATTTATTTAAGGGGGATACTCTTGACACAATGCACAAACTTTGTTGACTTATTATAGAAAAGGTAATATAATTGTAATAATACTATTTATTGGGGAAGGTAAATATATGGAAATTCCTTTTGATATAGAGTTTATTGCCGATTCGTTTAACCTTGACGGCAGATATGTCGGCTACAATGTCAAAAACGACGGTCATATAAACTCTACTTATGTTATCAGCTTTGAGGACGGCGAAGGCTGTTCCAAGAAGTACACGCTTCAAAAAATCAACACTTATGTATTTAAGGACCCCGACAAGCTTATGTCAAATATCGTCGGCGTTACCTCACACATAAAGAATAAGCTCGACGACTATGAGCGCCGCACGCTTAATTTCCTGCCTGCGAAGGACGGAAAATACTATGCCGTTGACCCGAACGGCGATTGCTGGAGATGCTATGACTACATTGACAACGCATACACCTGCAATATTATCGACTCTGCCGAGGTTTTCTACAACGCAGGCAAGTCCTTCGGCAATTTCCAAAAACTCCTCTCGGACTATCCGATTGACAAGCTTTTTGAGACTATTCCGAAATTCCACAACACATATTCAAGATTTAACGATTTCCTGAAAGCCGTTGAAAGAGATGCTTCCGGCAGAGCTTCAAGCGTTAAAGACGAAATTCAATTCGTTCTCGACAGGGAAGCAGATACAAAGGTGCTTCTTGCAGAGCTTGAGAAAAACGAGCTTCCGCTTCGTGTTACGCATAATGACACAAAGCTCAATAATATTTTATTTGACAGCGAAACAAACGAGGGTATTTGCATAATCGACCTTGATACCGTAATGCCCGGTCTTTCGCTCTATGACTTCGGCGACAGTATCCGCTTCGGCGCAAACACCGCAAGTGAGGACGAAAAAGACCTTTCAAAAGTTTCGTTGAGCCTTGAACTTTACGAGGCTTACACAAGAGGCTATCTCTCCACCGCCAAAAAGAGCCTTACCGAAAAGGAAATGTTCTATCTTCCGTTCTCGGCAAAGCTTATGACGCTTGAATGCGGTATGAGATTTTTGACAGACTATCTCGACGGCGACGTTTATTTCAAAACGGAATATCCCGAGCATAACCTTGTCCGTTGCAGAGACCAATTTAAGCTTGTTGCTGATATTGAAAAGAAATATGAGCAGATGCAGGAAGTTACTCAAAAAGCTATAAACGAGGATTAAAATATGCTTGAAATAAAAAGCAAGAAATTCTATATGGACTCAAAGCCCTTTGACATATATTCGGGCGCTATGCACTATTTTCGTACCGTTCCCGAGTATTGGGAAGATCGCCTGACCAAACTCAAGGCGGCAGGCTTCAACACGGTTGAAACCTATGTTTGTTGGAATTTGCACGAGAAAAAGCCCGGTGAATTTGATTTTTCGGGTATTCTCGACATTGAAAAATATCTTGAAATTGCACAAAAGGTAGGTCTTTATGCCATTGTCCGTCCGGGTCCTTATATCTGTGCGGAATGGGACTTCGGCGGCTTGCCTGCTTGGCTTCTCAAGGATAAAAATATGCAAATTCGCTGTATGTATCCCGATTATCTCAAATGCGTTGAGCGTTTTTACAAGGAACTTTTACCAAGACTTGTTCCCCACCTTGAATCGCACGGCGGCAATATAATCGCAATGCAGGTTGAGAACGAATACGGTTCATACGGCAACGATAAAGACTATCTCCGCTATGTTGAAAAGCTCACAAGGGACTGCGGAATTGACTGCTTGCTCTTTACTTCTGACGAAAACACAAATAATATGATTTCAGGCGGCTCATTGCCCGACATTTACAAGGTTTTGAACTTCGGCTCACGCTCAAGAACAGCCTTTAATGTTCTCAAGGGCTTTGAAAATGACGGCCCGAATATGTGCGGCGAATTCTGGTGCGGTTGGTTTGACCATTGGAGAGACAAGCACCACACAAGAAATTCTCTTGAAATTGTAAATGAAATTAAAGGCTTTATCGACAACGGCGCAAGCTTTAATATATATATGTTCCACGGCGGCACAAACTTCGGCTTTACCGCAGGAGCTAACCACAATCAAGGGCACGGCTACGAGCCGACGGTTACAAGCTATGACTACTGCGCAATGCTTACCGAATGGGGCGACTACACGCCTGCTTATCACGCTGTGAGAAAGCTCTTATGCGAAAAGCAGGGAATTGAACCGCCCGAGCTTCCCGAAAGCCCGAAGCTTCAGTCAATCGGCAAGGTGGAGCTTACCGAAACCGCTTCGTTGTTTGAAAACCTCGACAATATCGGCGAAAAGCACCATGTTCCCGTTCCCGAGGAAATGGAATATTTCGGTCAGAACTTCGGTCTTATCTACTATGAAACAACCTTAAAGGGCAATTACAACGCTTCGCCTATGTACGTTAAGAATGTCCACGACTTCGCAGAGGTTTACTTTGACGGGGAGAAAAAGACGAGCATTGACCGCACTCTTTATTCTGTTGAGGACAAGACAACATTAAAAGACGTTATCTTCAAGAAAAAGAAGGGCGAAAGCTCTCCGTTCCTTATGCCTGCTCTTTCAGGCGAGAGGAAAATCGGCGTTCTTGTCGATACAATGGGCAGAGTAAACTACGGCGTAAATATGCTTGACCGCAAGGGTATTTCCGATATTTATCTCGGTATTCAACGTCTTATGAACTATGATGTATGGACTCTTCCGCTTGACAATCTCGACAAACTCAAGTATTCATCAAGCGTTAAAAAGGATGAGCCTGTATTCTTAAAGGGCAGCTTCAAGACCGATTCAAAAGCAGATTGCTTTATTCATCTTGACGGCTTCAACAGAGGCTGCGTTTACATAAACGGCTTCAATCTCGGTAGATTTTGGAAGGTTGGACCTCAAAAATCGCTCTACATACCGGGTACACTCTTAAAAGATGAAAATGAAATTATTGTTTTCAATATCGGCGGTTATTCAAAGCCGACAGTATCAATTACCGACAAGCATAATTTAGGGTAACGATATAAACAAAGCACCAAACATCGAGGCAAATGCTTCATGTTCGGTGCTTTGCTTTATTTTAATACATTACATAAGTGAAAGGTAAAGCTGTTTGATTTCTTCAACGCTTGTGTCTCTCGGGTTGCCCGGACGGCAAGCGTCATCATAAGCCGACTGAGCAAGGAAGTCAACATCCTCGGGCTTAACAATATCCTTGAGGTCTGCAGGAATTCCAACATCCTTTGAAAGCTGTTTAACTGCGTCAACGGCAGCCTTGCGAGCCTCGTCAAGCGACATTGCGTCAACGCCCTCAACGCCCATTGCCTTTGCAATATCTCTGTACTTTTCGCCTGTTGCGGGAGCATTGTATTCCATAACGGTCGGGAGAATTATAGCGTTTGCAACGCCGTGAGGTGTGTCATAAACTGCGCCGAGCGGATGAGCCATTGAGTGAACAATTCCCAAGCCGACATTTGAGAAGCCCATACCTGCAACATACTGACCGAGAGCCATACCCTCTCTGCCCTCTGCGGTGTTTTCAACTGCGCCACGAAGCGATCTTGAAATGATTTCAATAGCCTTGAGGTGGAACATATCCGAAAGCTCCCAAGCAGCTTTTGTGATATAACCCTCAATAGCGTGAGTCAAAGCGTCCATGCCTGTTGCGGCGGTAAGTCCCTTAGGCATTGAGGACATCATATCGGGGTCAACAACTGCGACAACGGGAATATCCTTCGGGTCAACGCAAACCATTTTTCTGTTCTTTGCAACGTCTGTGATTACATAGTTGATTGTAACCTCAGCCGCTGTACCTGCCGTTGTCGGAACAGCGATAATCGGCACGCACTTATTCTTTGTCGGAGCAACGCCTTCAAGCGATACAACGTCTTCAAATTCGGGGTTTTCAATTATAATACCGATAGCCTTTGCTGTGTCCATTGACGAGCCGCCGCCGATTGCAATAATGCAGTCAGCACCCGAAGCCTTGAATGCCGCAACACCCGTCTGAACATTCTCAACCGTGGGGTTGGGCTTTATCTGTGAGTATATTTCATAGTCAATCGACGCATTTTCCAAAACATCGGTAATCTTTTTGGTAACGCCGAATTTCAAAAGGTCGGGGTCTGAACAAACGAAGCATTTTTTGAAGCCTCTGCCCTTAACCTCGGTTGCAATCTCGTTGATTGCGCCCTTGCCGTGATAGCTTGTTTCATTAAGTACAAATCTGTTAGCCATAATTTTGACTCCTTTACACTTATTTTATATGTTTCTATATATCGTGAGAAATCCTCTCAACACTTTTATTATAAAACCGAAAAAGTGTAAATGTCAACATTTTAACAATGTCAATACGCAAAGTTTACATTCTGTTAAAAACAATACTTCAAAAGACCTATTATCCCCAAATGCAACGGATAATAGATATAGAAAAACCATTTCATAAGCTTGTTGATTTTAGGGTTGCTTCCCCTCTTGCCGTTATACATTGAAAGCACGGGGATTGAAAGCGCAACGCCGAGCTGTAAAATGCCGTACACCGCATCTATTGCGAAGAAATACACCACTACATAAAGGCATACATAGAACATCATCCAAGTCATTTGCTTTTTGAAATTTCCTCTGTTCGTACCAATTGCCATAATGCAAAGTGCGGCAATACAACTCCAATCACTCGGCAAGGTTACAACGCAGATTAAAATAATCGCAAGCACCTTAACGGGCATTTTTATTTTCTTTGAATCTGCCACACGGAGCATTACAAGTCCCCACGCAAGCGACCACATAACGCTTGTTTGATTTAAGAAATTCCCGTAATAAAACGGGATAAACGATTTTGCGTCGATATAACCCTCCGATGCAAAAATATAAGCAAAATGCGAGATAATCGAAAATGCAAAAAGCCTTGCTGTGTATTTATTTATGTTCTTGGTATAGTGATAGCCCTCTGCGACAAAATAGCACATTATCGGGCAGGTAAGTCTGCCGATTATATGCATTACAAGCGGTAAAATTTCCGTCGGATAGCCCGAAAAAACCGCCCAAGCGATATGGTCAACCGTCATTGCGAGTATCGCTATCAATTTGAGCTGATTTGAATTGAGAATTTTACCTTTTTCCATATCAAAACTCCTAAATTTGTTATATAATTAGTTTAACACACAGAAAATTATCGTGCAACCGAAAATTATTTATAAAAATCCCGACACTTTTCGCTTTTCGCACGTCTTATCAGGTGAAATGCATTTCAAAAAGCAAAAGGAGAAAATACTATGTTCAAAAAGACCTATAAAAACATACCGATTCTCGACTTGTGCGGACACACCGCCGACAGTCTTAAAAAAATACGCCGCATAAAAAATGTTGCTGTTCTTATTATCCCTAAGGAACGAAGTGCGGAATGGACTGCGGCTTATACAGACATCGGCACGGAAAACGTAGCACGGATAATCGAGCTCGACAAAGGACAGAAATACCGTATAATAAACGGTATCGCAATCCTTACCGACAAAGAAACAAACGATGGCGAGATCTTTATTGTAAACGGCTCTTGCATTCTTGAAACAAGAAAAAACGTGCCCGAGTTGTATGTAAACGGGATGCTCATAAAAAGAAAGAGTGCTCGCTGCAAGCTTATCTCATTAAACGGACAACCGATTGAAATTGCCGACGACGCAGTTTTGAAAACTTACCCCGTTGAGGCTGTAATAGATAGGGACACAATTAAGAATCTTCCCGAAAAAACCGCATTGATCGCAGGCGTTGAGATAAAACTTAAAAGCGACATTACCGAGACGGAGCTTTTGGCAAAAAAGATTAAATTCTATGCAGGCGTAAGTATTGAATGCCCGAAAGGCATATACGGCTATGTAAACGCAAACTCGCAAGTAGGCGTGGATATTCAGGTAAGCGATGAATAATATTGAATGCTTTAAAAAAATATACAAACAATACTATAAAAGCGTTGTCGCATACTTTGCAAAACGTTTTGATAAAAATGAGGCAGAGGATTTGGCTCAGACCGTCTTTATGAAGCTTTGGGCGTACCTCCCCTCTCTCGAATTTATCAAAAACGAAAAATCGTTGGTTTTCAAAATCGCCAAAAACGTACTAAACGACAGATTGCGAAAATTACAGCTTCAAAAATCACTTGAGGAAATGAATATTAAGGAGACAGCAGAGACCTTTGATGACATAACATCGGTTGAAATGCAAGACCTGCTTTCAACTCTCAACGAAGCGGATAGGGAGGCTGTAACGCTGAAAGTGTACGGTTGGTCAAGTAGAGAAATCGCAAAGATACAGGGCGTTGCCCCATCAACCGTGCGTACAAGGCTGTCGGAGCTTAAAAGGAAGCTAAAATCACAGCAGTAATCATTTCGCCGACTAATAAGTAAACCCCTGACACGAGGTCAGGGGTTTTAATATGCTTTAGTTTTAGTTAACTTTTGCACCTTCATCTTCTTTGTCCTTGCGTTTTTTACGCCAAAGGATAAAGAACAAAATGAACAAGCCGTCAAGTGCAAGAACAAAGGTTGCCACAAGGTTTTCCTTTATAAGAGCACCTGTTTTTGAGATGATCGGATGGTCCTTGATAATATCGCCCTTATCCTTATCGGGTTTGGGTGTCGGCTCGGGATCCGGCGTGGGCGTGGGAGTAGGCTCTTCGCCATCGGGTCCCGACGGGATAATATCAACGCTTCCGTCTGCATTTACAACAAAATTGAGCCAAAGCTCCGAAGTGTCCTTCGGCACGGTAACAATTCTTGTTCCGTCGTCAAGCGTAACAACCGAAACTTCGGTAGCCGTATCGCTTACGCTGATAACAAAAGCTTGTTCGCCTGCAAGGTTCTCGTCCTTGTCGTAAATTGAAACGGTATGTCTGCCGTCCTTTATTTCATCAAGCTTGTATGCGCCCTTTTTGTCGGCTTTCGCTTCAAATTCGCCGAAGTCAAATTCGAGCTTTGCCGAGGGCATTACATCCTCACCTTTATAGACCTTACCTTTAAGACTCATTCTTGCGCATGGGTCATCGGTAACAGACGGGTCGTTACAATCAATGAAAGCAAAGTTAATGTCAACGTCCGTTACAACATTTTCAAGCTTGAGCTGTCCGTTCACAACCTGTGCGGTTACATCCTCTCCGTTTACAAAAACAGATTCAAGGTGTGCGTCGGGTTTAGCGATAATATCAAGCGTTACTCCGTCAAAACGGTTGACGATTATCTTGTCTCCGCTGGTCATTCTCTGTCCCGAGTGGAGAACATATCCTCCCTCGTTAAAGGTTATGGTAATTTCATGCGAATCGGGTACTATTGTGCTAAGGTTCACGTTTTCGGCAAATACTGCAAACTGCATGGTCAAAACTAAAATAAGACACATTATCACGCTGCAAGCCTTTTTCATGAAACCACCTCCTTATAATACCAAATTGCAATTAAGCTGCTGTGTATGTTACTGTATAAGTCATTGTGCCGGTATACTCTGCAATCGGTACTCCGGAGAAGTCTGCGATTGTAACGGTAGTAGCTGAATCAACAGCGTTGTTTACTTCGTTATAAACAACCTCTTCGCCGTTAGCAACTGTGAATGTAAGAGTAGAAGCAGTGCCTGCGTTTCTCATCTTACCGCCATCGTTAGCTTCAGCCTTAACTGCAAGTGTGTCGCCGAGCTTAAGCTGTGATGTTACTGTGTACTTAGCGTCCTGTGCTGTTGTGTCGCCCCAAGCAACCTCAACAGAAGCAGGGATAGTTACTGTGTATTTGTATGCGTCAGAACCGTCAGTCTTTGTAAGCTTTGTCTTAACATCGGGTCTTGCTTCCTGCGGAGCAGGTGTATCCTTATTGATAGTGATGTCGGCTGCAAATACAGGAACGCAAATGCTTGCGAGCATCATAACTGCAAGAATTATAGAAATTACTTTTTTCATTGTAAACTCTCCTTATAAATTAAGCGTCAATGATCTGTGCTGTAAAGGTAAGTGTATCACTGTACTCGTCGATAGCTGCGTTAGCCCAAGCTGCGCCTGCAACATTAACGGTTACAGTCTTAACGAATGTGCCTGCTGCAACAACGGGAGCTGTTGTCTTAACAGCTGTAATGTCGCCTGTGATTGTGTATGCAAGTGTTGCGCCGCTTGCCGATGTCATATTAGCGTTGTTCTGTGCTACGTCAACCTGAATAAGCTTACCTGTTTTAAGCTGGCTTTCAACAGAATATGTGAAATCCTTTGAGCTGTCTGTGTTTGCTGTGTTCCACGGAATAGGCATCTCTGCAGGAATTGTTACTACGAAAGTGCCGTTGTCCGTAACAGCTGAAATATCTGTTTTAACCTGTGCTGTGCCCTTGCCTTCGGGTGTTGTCTTGTCGATTGTTGCCGCAAAGCAAGGTACACAAATAGCAGCTATCATAAGAACTGCTACTGCAATTGAAAGAATTTTTTTCATTTTAAGCACCTCTCGTCAAATTATGCTATTGCAACTGTGAATGTAAGTGTGTCCTGATATTCGCCTACAACCGCTGATTTCCAAGCTCTGTCGGCAACATTTACGTTGATTGTCTGGTCAGCTGCCGGATAAACAACGGGACCTGCTGCTGTGAAAGCTGTTGTGCCGCCCAATGTGTAATCGAGTGTCATTGAATCAGCGCCTACTGTGTAGGTCATAACGCCGTGTCCTGAAACGTTAACTGTGAGCTTCTTGCCGTAGCCAAGATGTGATTCGACGCTGTAAGTCAAAGCCTTAGAATCTTTGCCCCACGGAATTTCAGTTGTTGCAGGAATTGAAACGATGAACTTTTCAGCATTTTCGCCTGCTTCGTCAACGGTCTTTGTCTTAACGATTGCATCGCCTGTGCCGCCGTTAGTTGTAATGTCGGCTGCGAATGAGGGAACGCAAATGCTTGCAAGCATAAGAGCTGCGATAATGATTGAAACAATCTTTTTCATTTCGGTTTATCTCCCTTCGCCTGTTATATAGCCTCAACTGAAACGGTGTATGTGAGTGTATCCGAATACTCCTCAACTACTGCCTTTTTCCAGTTTACGCTGTCGATTTTAACCTTGAGGTCCTGCTTAACGCCTGAATCTGTTGCTTCGTCGTAAACAACGGGCGAGGTTGCAAGGAAATCATCAGCACCTTCAAGAGCATACGCAAGTGAATATGCGCCGTCTGTTGTTTTCATTTCGCCTGTGCCTGCTACAACAACCTTAACGCCCTTATTTCTTGCAAGGTGTGCTTCAACTGTATAGCTGACATCTGTTGCCTCTGTGCCCCACGGAATTACTGTATCTGCAGGAATTTCAATTGAATAGTTTTCTCCGCTTGTGCCGTCCTCTTTAGCTGTTGAGGTCTTAACGATAACATCTGTTGTACCTGCGGTAGTTACTGTTGCAGCAAAGCTCGGAACTGCGATAAGAGCGAGCATCATTACTGCGAGAACTACTGACAATACTTTTTTCATGTCGATTTCTCCTTTCGAATTAAGCATTTGTATATTCAGCTGTAAAAGTAAGAACATCTGTATGCTCGCCTGATGCAGCCTGTTGCCATTGTGCGTCCGCTATTGAAACTGAAAGCGGAAAGCTCTTGCCGTAGTCGCCTGCAAAGAATGCGATTGCGTCTGCGCCTGTGAGAGTATAAGCAATTTTGCTCGAAGCGGAAGTCGTGCTTACAAGGTTGTAATCGTTAGCCGAAGCTACCGAAACCTTAACCGTCTTGCCCGGCGACAAGCGCATAACCGTTGCCGTAACCGAGCCGAGAGCGTACGATGGCGACTCCCACGGAATGTCTGTGTCTGCAGGGAATGTAAGCTGATATTCATCAGTTACACCGCTGCCGGTTGAAATAGTCATTGAATTCGCAAAGGCAGGCAAAACGCACACGCTAACCAAAATCAATGCGAAAACAACCGATAAAAATTTCTTCATCTTTATTTACTCCCTTCTTTATTACGGTGTTGCGTCAGTGTAAGTGACCGTATAAGTTAATGTTGTTTTATATTCGCCGACCGGAACAGCATCCCAACCGCTTACCGAAAGATACGGTGTGGTGTTGAGTCCTACGTCGGTGTTGATACCTGTAAAGTTGCTCGGGTCAAAGCCCTTGTAGTTGTAAGTAAGGTTGAACGACGGATTTGAAGAGGTCAGCTGACCTGCGCCTGTGTAAGCTCCTGCCGAATCGGGTGTGCCGTCACAGGTTACCGCAACATTCAATTTTGCACCTGCTTTAAGCGAGGTTGAAACCTTACAATCTACGCTTTGGTCTGTTGAATCGTCCCACGCTACATTAAATTCCGCAGGAATTGTAACCGTATATGCGTCGTTGGGTGTGTAGATAACCTCAAGCGTCTTTTTAAGCTCCTTGCCCGTGCTGTCCTTGAGCACCGTTCCCGCATCATCCGTGTAGGTGAATACAAGCTTATCGGAAATTGCGTTTGCAACCGCAAGCTCGGCAGGTAGGGAAACCTCAACATTTACAGTTAAGGGAGCACCCGGAGTAAGAGTATTATTGGCAACATCGCTCAATTTAACTCCTGCCGTCAAATCAGCCGCACTGTATGTCTTTGTGCTGCCGTTTACGGTAACTTTAACGTCATAGGCCGCATTTTCTCCGAGAGCGTTCTGCAGCTGTCCGTTTACGGAGGTCAAATTGATTTGTGTATTAACAGGTGTTGCCGAGGGAAGCTGTTCTGAGTAGGTTACAGAATATGTATCCGTCTCACTCAGCTTATCCTTTGAAAGATATATCGTTTTATCTGTTGTATCGGCGGTATATCTCGGGAAAAGACGGAGAGTATCTATAATACCGTGAAGAGCTTCGCCGTCCGAGGAGTTAACGGTGTTACCGTCATTAACCTCTTGAATCTGCTTTACATAGCTCTTAAACGAATTGTATTCTTCAACCGCTTCCGTTATTTCGGTAAGGTTCTGAATAGCGTTGCTGTCCATTTTTCCCTTAACGGTATTGTAAAGTTCCGTGTACTTTTCTTCAAGCTGTACAATGCCGCCCTTAACCGTCTCACCGGTAATATCGTCGGTGTAGGTCTTGATATTGGCAAGCACCTTGTTAACTGCCTCGGCTGACTTAGCAAAATTCTTATACTGAGGAGCACTTGCAAAATTGTCTGCCTTATCAGTTAAGATATACTTAGCGTAATAGTCAAGGTCGTTATATTTTTCAATGTAGTTTTCAAGCGCCGCAGTCTGATTTGTAGGAATAAGCCTTAAGTCGGTTGTAAGGTCGGTCGCTTTACCGGTATTTCCGTACATTGAAGCAATAAAAGTGTTAAGGTCTTTAATACCGATTATATCTGTGCCGGAGTCACTCTTGTATCCGTCACGGTATTCTTCGAGAAGTCTCAAGCGTTTTGCAACCTTATAAAGGTTTTCCATTTTAGCAACATTATCCGTGCCGAGCTCCGCAATTTCCTCGTCGGTATAGCGCTTATAAGAAAGCTCATACCAATCGATTATGTTTTGTACATCGGCTGCGGTGAGATCATATGCGCCGTAGTTTATAAGAGGTTTCTTTGCTCCGTTCTCATCGGTGCCAATAACAAATCCCGGATAAGGTAAGGTGTTGCTGCCTGTTACGGAACCGCCGGTTGCAGCAGTCGGCATAGCCTCAATCAAAGACTTCAAATCAGCAACCGCAATTTGCGGCGGGTCGAGCAAAGTGATGCCATCGTCAATGTTCTTATAGTTTTGAAGCACGCTGTATGCTCTTACAACGGAAGGTATGGTCTTTTGATAATCCGAAAGCTGTGCATAAAGAGCAAGCGCCGTGTTTATCTTTTCGGTACGGGTGTTTGCTTTATAAATATCAATATCCGCTACCGCATTTTCAAACCTCATTGAAGTAAGAGACTTAACCTGTGTATAATCGTCGAACGAGACGTCGCCGGTTCTGTTTTGTACGCCTTCGCCGTATACAGAGGTGCCCTGTCTGTAAGTAAAGCCGACTGAGCCTATTGTAAAGCTCTTACCGTTCATTGCGGTTGCACTCTTTCCGTTTACGGACGAATCGTTGTAATCCGACAATGGTGCTATACCTATTGTGACACGGAAGATGTTGTTGAGAGCCTCGGCTTTTTCATCTATACGATAGTTAGAACTTACCGAAGCACCCTGAACGCCTCTTGCGAATTGGAAGAGCGGAACCATAACATAACCTTTGTAGTGAGAAAGAGTCAGGTAGTCGCCGTCTCCCGTATCTATGCCGTAATCCGAAGTATAAGCGTAAATTCTTCTCTTGCCCTCATCCTTGGGTGTACACTTAACCCACTCACCCGTCTTAGGGTTAATGAGGTAGAAATAAGAAGCCGCATTATTGCTGCCGAAGTCGAGGGTGTAGTCCTCAGCGGCACCTTCATAGTAGGAACTGATATTAAACGCCATTGTGAAAGTATCAAGCTGAGAAAAATCGGCGTAGAATACAAGCGCCAAACGGTCGGTTTCGCCTATATCGTTTTTGTTATATGACTTGGCGAAATCACCGAGACTCTCAGATGACATATTGTTGGCTCTCAGCGCAGAGTAGTCGCCGCTGTTGCTCGGTTCTTTGTCAACAAGTCCCTTTGTAATGCTTATGCAGTTGTACCAGCCTTTTCTATCTTCGGCATACTGGTTATTTATGGTAACTGTTGCGGCATTATTGCCCTCAAGTCCGTTTGATGTAATGATTGCCGAGGTACCGTTTTGACGATAGCTCGTAATACCATTTCTCTGCGGGTCGCTACCGAAAGCACCCGTCGGTATAAGCGTAGGTGTTGCGGTATCTTCACTATGCGCCGAAAGTGCGGCAAAGGGAGCCTGATATGTCAAATATCCCTTAGAATAGTAATAATCCTTGCCCACCTGACCGGCATATTTTGAGTTTTCGAACTGCCAGCTTCTGGTACCTTTTTCCAAGGAGTTGAAGTCGCCGAACGGTATAACCTTGTTGTTTGTAAGCGCCTGACCTATTATAACAGAGTTATCGGCAAGCTCTTCCTCAATGAAGTTGAAGTACTTTAAGAGCTTCTCCTCCTCCGCTTTGCCGAGCATTGTAAGCTGGCTCAGGTTGAGGCGGATATAAATCTCATAAATACTCTTAACGACGGCTTTATCCTCATCGCTTACCGTAAGAGTATTTTCGTCAAAGTCGGGAAGCTGCTCAAGCTTTGTTGCAATTATCGGAATGAAATCATTTGCACCCGAGTTAACCGAACCATAGGTTCCCTCATCCATACAAGCCTGCTTGGCAGCCTTGTATTTTTCCCAAACCTCGGTCATTCCGAGAGCCGCCGCTTTTGCGTCAAGGTTAGCGTCCTCAAGGAAGGAAGCGTCGATTGTACCGCATTTTGCAGCTTCTTCGGATTTGTTATAATCCTCAATAGATTGTTTATAACCGTTTATCAAGTTCTCTATATACTTAACAGCACGGTAATCATAAGAATCGGGGCTTTCAATGTACTTTTGGCAAGCATTGAATATAGCGCGCGGAATTTCAGTTTCCTGATCGTAATAATTCTTAACAGGGGAGCCGGTATTTACTGCTCCGTTAAGTGTATTTTCGCTGTACTGCTGACCGTCTGTACGGTAGAACAATACGTTATCGAGGAAAATCTTTTTTCCGATACTGTTCTGGCTTGTTTCAAGGCTCGGATTATCCGAATCTGCCGTACAGCCCGTAAACTTAAAGCCTGCGGACATAATATCCTCGATAGCCTTATAGCCGTTTTCACGGTTTACAACGTTTCCGTCAGCATCAATGTACGCTTTTTTGGGAAGCTCTGCTGTCGTCTTGGTTCCCTCCGAAACATCCATACAAGGTGCGAGCATCAAGCCTTCGCCGACATAGTAACGACTATTTAGACCGGGTCTGTTGACCGTAAAGGCATAGTGTCTTACAAGAAGCGCATCCGAAATGGATGTTCCCGCAGGGTCAACCAATACCGGATTTGCAAGTTTAATTACATCGTTATAATATTTATTTGCTCTTGCAGTTGTGTTACTTGAAGACCACCCGTCATAAATGTATTTTCCGTCTATTTGCGGGGTGGTTGTTCCAAACTCTGTATTGGAATTGGTAACAACCGAATCCGTCTCGGAGCACATAAATTTAAGCGGTACGCTTACATATCCGCAGAAATGGTCGAGGTCAATCGTACCGTCTGCGCTGAGCAATACCTTTTTCCAGCCGCCGTCTGCCTGCTGAAGATACAAGTAGGGAGCTTCTCCCGTGTATCCGGGCTTTGAAGCACCGATAGCCGCACCGACAGTCGAGTAAATTATATCGCCGTATCTGTTGAAAGCGTTTTTGCTGTCTGTGTAGTCGTTATCGTAGTCCTGAGCAAACCACTTATCGTTTGAACGCAAACGGAATGAAAGTCCCGTTACGCTGACCTGTGAGAAGTCAACATAGAACCAAACCTCGGAAGCACCTGCCGGATCCCATGTCTGACGGCTCCAAGCAACGTCGAATACCTGCGGAACAGCCTCCGTGGGAGCAGACTCAATACGCATAGCATAGCCTTTTGTTCTGCTGTAATCAGTCAGGTTGCCGCTTGCGTCATAGGTATATTTCTTTGCGCCGACGCCATTTGTGCTGCCGCCGTAGGTAAGATGATTACCCTCCTGCATAAAGTCGAACGAAGCGGATTTACCACGGGTGTTATTATCGTCCTGCGTTCTCTCTGTTATTCCGTAGGAGGAATATGTACCGTGGTTGTCGTTGTCCGACTTGCTTTCAAATGTAAGAATTTCACGAGCAGCGTATGCGTTCGATGTAATGGGTGCATATTCGCTCTCATCATATATGAAAATCGGAACGTCGGAAACATAAGCGTTTACAGGCTCAGAGAACCAGCCCTCGCTGTCAAATGCCACAACAGACACATTGTAGCGGTGATCCTCTAAAAGTCCCGTGCTCAATTTCTGTTCGATTTCTGCCTTTGTGATTTCAGCCGAATACGGTGCCGTTCCTGTCGGCTTAACTATTTTACGCAATATAACCGTATCCGTATGCAGGCTTGTGTATGTACCGAGGTCAACAAGCTCTAACATATAGCCTGAAATAGTTTTTGCCTTTTTAAGCACGCTGACAGTAGCCGCAGGGAATCTGACCGAAATTCCCCCATCGGCATTGATTGACGCCGACACCTCACGTGCATCATCGTCGTTAAAGGTTGGTATCGGGTCGTATGTACCCGGACCTGCCGCCAAAGTAAACGGTACTGAGGTTACCAACAGTACGACACTCAACAGCAAAGCAGTTATGCTTTTTCCGAGCTTAATTTTCTTATCTCTTTGCATTAACTGCAACTCCTTTCCAAAATCAATATATAATAGTATAGTAAATTTATTAAGAAGCGATTATGGTCGTTTTAATATCCATATTGTTAAGCTTTCTCTGCTCGCTGTCGAAGCTAAAAGTCTTAACATGCACTATTGCGTTATAGGTTCCTGCTTCAAGAGCCTTATTCATTGTGAAAGCCGAAATTGAATATCCCGGCGGCAGCAGGTTCGAGGTGTAGATAATCTCGCCCGTGTCCGCAAGCTCAATTTCAATAACGAAGTAGCAGGGATTTTCCTCGGGGTTTGAAAAAACGAAGCTCTGCTCCTTTGTGCCTGCTTTCAATTTCATTTCGGGGATGCCGTTTATTTTAATCTGCGCACCCTTTGTGTCCGTCTTGACGGGTACCGAGATTTCTCCGTTGCCCAAAACTGCGTTCGGGTCGATTACACCGATCGGATTTGTGGTTGTCTGCTCATCATCCTTCGACGGAACGAAATTTTTAATGAGAAGTGCCAAGCCGACAATCACAGCCGCCGCAATCAGCAAATACAAAAGCCACATAAGAAGTGCGCTCTTGACAACGGCTAAATATTTGCCGTCGCCGACCTCAATATAGCCCTTAACGCAGGAAAACGCAGGCTTGCTCGGCTTATAAACCTTTTCCTCCTGCTCGTTAGAAACAAGCACGCCGATTTCCTCGTCTCCCTTTCCGACCTGACCGACAACGGTATAGCCGCCGGCAGGATAAAGGCTTTTCATCTGCTTTTTAAGAATATAGGTTGTTGCGAAATCAGCCTTCTTATCCCGAAACACTCCGTCGCCCGTAAATGACGACTGAATAAACCTTAAATCGGACAATTTCAGTTCCTCCGTTCCCTTTTTCTGTATTTATTCACGGATTGTGTACGCTTTATGGATCAACCAATAGATTTAGACAGTTATCCACCTTAAAATTATATATATTTTACCAAAGCATATATGCCAATTTGACATTCAGTAAATGTTTTTAGGCTATTTTTGAGAAAAAGATTGTGAAGTTTTAGACGATTTTTCGGCGAAATGTACAATAATTCCTTTTTTCGTGTTTTTTTGCAAATCCGGACGGCTGTAAATTTGCCCTAAATTGTTAAAAATGTAACTGTAATATGTATTCTGACAGCGTACAGCACCCTTTTTATATATCAAACCGAATTCACAGTAAATTTTCAAAATATACTTTTTTGTTTTTTCTCGGTATGCCACAATAAATATATTAAAAAAATCAGCGTTAGGAGTGTTTATATGCATATTTTGGTTGTCGAGGACGAAAGGGCTCTTTGCGACACGCTCATTTACCGTATGCTTTTCAATCTTATCGAAAACGCAATAAGATATAGCCGCCCTGATTCAAGGTTCAAATTTCTGTCAGCGAAAAGAATGATGATGTTCTTATCAGGGTTAAGGACAACGGCTTCGGCATACCCGAACAGTACAAGGAGAGCATTTTTCAGCCGTTCTTCCGTGTCGATAAATCACGCAGCAGAGAGCACGGCGGAGTCGGCTTAGGACTTGCATTGGTTTGGGAAATCGCCTCACTCCACGGCGGCACGGTCAAAGCCGAGGAAAGCGCCGAAAACGGAACGGTTATGCTCGTTTCATTGCCGAAAAAGAAAGCAGAAATTTAATTTTTCAGCGTATGGCGGTTGGTTTTAAATTCACATTCACGGACAACCGCATTTCCAGCCCCCCTTGTGTAAAGGGTGCGGGTCTCCTGTGGAGACCTCTGCATTTAATGCAGAAGCACCGACCGAACCGGCAGGTGAGACGGTGGGTTGCCGTAGGCAACTCGGAGGGATTGTAAGGTTGATTTTATATGAATTTATAAAATCCCTCAGTCATTTTTTTGTTCCAAAAAAACGACAGCTCCCTTTGCAAGGGAGCCTTTGACGGACAGCCCCTACGATATGATATTTAATTCAATTTACAGATAACCTATAATTTTTCAACGTCGTAACCGTAACATATTCGTCGCCTGATATTTCGACCGAATATTTACCGCCGTATCTCTTGGCAATATCCTTGATTATCTTTGTACCGAAGCCGTGTTTTGACTCGTCACGCTTCGGCTTTTTTTCTGTGTTGTTAAACTTGTTTTTTGTTTTGACTTCCACCTCGTCTCGGTCTATAACAATCGAGATAAACGACTTTCTTTCCCGACTTAAAAAACGATAATTTCCCTTTTCCCATATAGTATAGAAAACACCGACTGTTGTCTCCTAATGCTGAAGTGAACCCAAAAGTTTAGACAAAATTAAATATTAAATTGTTAGTGAATGAGTTCGGTATTGTACCGGGCTCATTCCTTTTAGTTTTAAGGAAATT
>SFGA01000052.1 GCA_004556705.1 Ruminococcus sp.
CCACCTATTGCCCTCTTGCGGTATCCCGATTTTGTTTATGCGGCTTGGAGTGCCGCACAAAATCGACCGCTGCGCCAACAGATGCTCCCTTTATCCGCCGCAGGCGGCGGTCGCATACGTTGCCCGTCAGAGGAAGGCTTTATTCTGCTAGCATTTTCATTTGATAAAATCCGTAACCCGTCATACATCAGCAACAACCTAACGGCAGGAGCAAACCCCTGCCCTACACTGTGGGATATAAATTTCACATTCACGTACAACCGCATTTTCAGCCTCCCTTGTGTAAAGGGAGGTGCCGAACGAACGTGAGGCGGAGGGATTGTAAGGTTGATTTTATATGATTTTATAAAAATACCTCAGTCATTTTTTTGTTACAAAAAAACGACAGCTCCCTTTACAAGGGAGCCTTAAGCTTAATAAATTATCAAATTTGATAGTAGCCGATAACCGTTATATATCTGCAAATCCGCTCGGCGGTGGTTTGCCGCCGCCGTTTGATTGCTGTTGATATATGATAATTTTTGGCTGATATAATATTAAAGTATTCGCACAACCGTAGGGACAACCCTTGCGGTTGTCCGTCGATTTGATTTAATATGTAATTTTTTGCGGACAGGGGCAAGCCCTGTCCCTACGGTATGATGTTAAATTCAATTTTGATAGCAACCTTTAGTTGTTATATATTCACTGATTACCTCGGCAGGAGCAAGCCCCTGCCCTACACTGTGGGATATAAATTTCACATTCACGGACAACCGCATTTTCAGCCTCCCTTGTGTAAAGGGAGGTGCCGAACGAACGTGAGGCGGAGGGATTGTAAGGTTGATTTTATATGATTTTATAAAAATCCCTCAGTCATTTTTTTGTTACAAAAAAACGACAGCTCCCTCGTCAGAGGGAGCCTGTGTCGAACGACCGCAAGGATTGTCCCTGCGGTCGTTTTGATTTTATATCTTCTTCAAATTCGCCATTTTTGCCATAAGTTTTTTTGTTCCAACCTTTTGGAAGGCGATTTCAAGGAGCATATCGTTGCCCATCGGGGTTGCTCTCGACACAACGCCCTCTCCGAAAACTCGGTGGCTTACGGTGTCGCCTGCCTTGAAATCAAGCTTAACCGTCGAGGCGGATTTGCTATTTCCTGCGCCGGAAAAGCCTCTGTTTACGGTATTGCTGTGGCTTGAATATAAGCCCTGCTGTGCGTAACGGGCAGAGGAAGTCGAGTTATCTCTTGCTGAACCGCCCGAGCCGAAGCTTGAAAACGAGGAATGTCCGAAGAACGGATTATCCGAAGAGCGTTCAAGCAAATCGCTCGGAATTTCGTCCAAAAATCTTGACGGTCTGTTGTAGTTTGTAGAGCCGTACATCATTCTCTGCTTTGCATCGGTCAAATAAAGCTTCTGCTTGGCCCTTGTAATTCCGACGTAGCAAAGGCGGCGCTCCTCCTCGGTTTCCGCTTCGGAGAACATACTCTGTCTGCCGGGGAAAACACCCTCCTCCATACCGGGCATAAACACAACGGGAAATTCAAGTCCCTTTGCGGAGTGGAGAGTCATAAGCACAACCGCATCCGCATCCTGATTGTAATTGTCAATATCGGTCATCAACGCAACCTCTTCAAGGAAATCGCCGAGCGTTTTTTCGGGGTCTTCCTCGAAATATCTTGTCATATTTGCGCCCAACTGATTGAGGTTTTCCATTCTGTCCTCATACTTTACTGGGTCATCCTTGAGCGAACGGGCATAGCCTGTCGTTTCAAGCACTTCCGCTAAAAGCTCAGCCGGAGAAATCTCCTCAAGCCTTGATATGAAAGCATCTATCATATCTGTAAAGCCTTTTAGCTTTACAGCACTTCGCTTTAATAATTCGTAATTATCGGCGGTTTTTAGCACCTCATAAAGCGGTACTCCGAGCGTGTCGGCAATCTGTGAAGCATTGTTCACGGTGGTATCGCCTATTCCCCTTTTCGGAGTATTGATAATTCGCATAAGTCTTACCTTATCCGAAGTGTTATTGATTACGCTCAGGTATGCCATAGCGTCTTTGATTTCCATACGGTCATAGAACTTATGTCCGCCGATTATCCTGTACGGGATTGAGTTGCGCATAAGCTCCTGCTCTATCGGACTCGACATTGCATTCATTCGGTATAAAATAGCAAAATCGCTTAATTTACGCTTTCTTCCCCTGTCGTATTCCTCGGAAATCTTTTTAACTATGTATTTAGCCTCTCCCGTTTCATCGTTTACGGTGCGGCACTCAACCTTTTCGCCTGCACCGTTGGCAGTCCAAAGATTTTTGCCCTTTCTCTCGCTGTTGTTTGAAATTACGGCATTTGCGGCGTCAAGGATATTCTGCGTTGAACGGTAGTTCTGCTCAAGTCTGATGACAACAGCATCCGAGTATCTGTTCTCAAACTGCAAGATATTTTCAATCGTCGCACCTCTGAAACGGTAAATACTCTGGTCATCATCGCCGACAACACAAATATTTTTATATCCGTCTGCAAGCATTGAGGTAAGCTTATACTGTGCAAAGTTTGTGTCCTGATACTCGTCAACCATAATATGACGAAATCTTCTTTGATAATATTCAAGCACCTCGGGACAGCTCTCAAAGAGCTTGATTGTGTTTACGATAATGTCGTCAAAGTCCATAGCATCAGCCTCTTTAAGCATCTGCTCGTACTTTTTATACACCTGACCGATTTTTTCAAGCCTTATATCGCCCGAATTGTCATTGATAAACTGCTCGGGAGTTATGAGTTGATCCTTTGCACGGCTGATTTCATTGAGAATTGACTTATGCGGCAGGAATTTATCGTCAATATCGAGAAGTCTTTGACACTCCTTGACAATACGCTTGCTGTCGTCGGTATCATAGATGGTAAAATGACTTGAAAAGCCGATTTTGTCGCCGTCACGCCTCAAAATACGCACGCAGGACGAGTGGAAGGTGCTTGCCCATATATCAAGTGCATCTTCACCTAAAATAAGAGAAAGCCTCTCTTTGAGCTCATTTGCCGCCTTATTCGTAAAGGTAATGGCGAGTATCTGCCACGGCTTCACGGCATTAACGCTCAAAAGGTCCTTTATGTCCTCATAAACGGTCTTGTCGCCGTCAAGATAGCGGCGCATTTTTTCAATATCCGTATCGTCGGGAGTTCTTTCAAGCCACTCGGAATTATACGCATCGCCGTATTTTATAAGGTTTGCAATTCTGTTTACAACGACCGTAGTTTTTCCCGAACCTGCGCCGGCAAGAATTAAAAGCGGCCCTTTCGTATTAAAGACCGCTTTCTTCTGCATATCGTTCATTCTCTTAAATTCGTTTTCGATTATCTGTCTTCTTAAAGTTAAAATTTCGCTTTTGTCCATTAAAATTCTCCGATTATTTTATGAAAAGATTTCCGCCGTGCGCATCAATGGCAACCGTAAGCGGAAATGAATTAAATTCTAATTTTTTGACCGACTCGCAGCCCAAATCCTCAAATGCGATAACCTCGCACGAAGCAATGCACTTTGAAGCAAGCGCACCTGCTCCGCCTATCGCACAAAAATACACTGCGCCGTTTCTGACAATCGCATCACAGACGTCCTTTGAGCGAGGACCTTTGCCGACCATTGCCGCAAGCCCCATATCAAGCATACGAGGTGCGTAAACGTCCATTCTCGACGAGGTTGTAGGGCCGCAGGAGCCTATTGCAAGCCCTTCCGGTGTGGGAGTGGGACCTGCATAGTAAACAGTTGCGCCGTCTATGTCATAGGGCGTTTTTTCGCCGTTTTTCAAAAGCTCAAATATACGCTTATGTGCGGCGTCACGGGAGGTGTAGACAGTACCGCTTAAATACACGGTGTCCCCTGCCTTGAGGTACTCCGCCGCCTTTTTGATTTCACTTGTGTTAATACGGTATTCGCTCACGGTCAGCCCTCTTTCGTGTTAAAGGGGAAGCTGTCGGGCTTGATATTCAAATCCTCATGAAAATCGGTGTGAGGCGGATACTGAATATATGTAAGACCGCTGCCGTCATTTGTTTCAAGCACTCCCGAAGCGTCGTCATCGACCTCAAACGAAAGCGAAAGATCGGGCTCAAATACTGCGTCCTGTCTTATAGACAAATTCTTAGCCGTCGCCGCCATACGCTGTGCAAGGATAGAAATATTAGCCTGAAGCTCGTCCACCGACTTTGTGAAAATAGCGGAGATTTTATCGACCTCCGATGAAAGTCTTGCGATTTCGCTTGCCTGCTTTGAAATGTCCTCAGAAATTGTCTTTGAAGCGGCATGAGCCTTTTCATTGGCAGCCGCAACGAGATTTTCGGAATACTTTCTCGCATCGAGGAACGCTGCGCCCAAGCGAGCCTGAGCCGCCTCAATTTCCCTGTTATTCCTCTCGATTACAGACTTCGCATTTGAATACTCCTCGGAAACCTTTGAAAGCGTTTCCAATCTCTCGACGATTTCGCCGTTCTGATTTTCAAGTGCGGAAATCCTCTCCGACTTCTCGGCAGTTTCCTTTTTAAGCTCCTCAAGCTGTGCGCAATCGTCAGTCAGCTCTAAAACCTTAGAGTTAAGCTCGCCGATTTTGCCGTCCTTCTTTTCGACATCAGCCTTTAAGCTTTCGATTTCCTTTTTAAGCTCTTCGACATAAGAAATAACATCCTCTTTCTTAAAACCACCGAAAACGCTTGTTCTCATAATTTTTTCTGCGTCCATATAAACACCCCTACGGATAAATTGTCATTATTATTTTTTATTTTAACAGATTTCTGAACCAAATACAACCTAAATGTGGATAATTGTCAAATAAATTGATTTTACCTTTACTTTATGTTAAAATATGTGCAAAAGGAGTGAGGATTATGTCAAACGAAAAAAATCACGGTGCCTTGAAATATATGGCTATCGTGGCAGGTGCGTTTGCAACAACATTTTACATTTCAGGTGAAATAGCATATCACTTTATGCTTTCAAGAAAAGGACTTAACGGCCCTATCGCAACCGCTGTGCAGGATAAGGAAAGAAAGTCTATTCAGGAAAACGAATACAGAGCAAACCTTGAGAGAATTCTCCACGAGGGTACTGATTGGTTCGAGTCCTTCCCGAAGGAAAAGCTTGAAACCGAAAACAGAAACGGAGATATTCTGCACGCCGATTTAATTAAGCCCGAAAAGGAGAGCAATATTTATGTTCTCTGTATTCACGGCTACACCTCTGCACCGAAATTTATGGGAATTTACGCTAAGAAGTTCCGTGAGCTCGGCTACAATGTTGTTCTTCCGAGCCTTAGAGGTCACGCTGACAGCGAAGAGGAATTTATTTCAATGGGTTGGAAGGACAGGCTTGACGTCGTCGATTGGATTAACTACATCGTCAAGGAGCATCCCGACTGTGAAATTGTTCTTCACGGTGTTTCAATGGGTGCGGCTACAACTATGATGGCTCTCGGCGAGGAGCTTCCCTCAAACGTTAAGGCTGCTATCGAGGACTGCGGTTATACAAACGCTTGGGACGTTATCAAGCACAAGATGTCGAAGATGAAAATTCCGGATTTCCCGTTCCTTTACAGTGCGGACGGCATAAACAGAATGAGGGAGAATTTCAGCTTGAAGGAGGCTTCTTGCACAGAGCAGCTCAAGAAATGCATCACTCCGTTGCTGTTCATTCACGGCGAGGCTGACGATTTCGTTCCTTATTCAATGCTCGACATTGTTTATGACGCTGCCGACAAGTGCGAAAAGGAAAAGCTTTCCGTTCCCGACGCGCCTCACGCACGCTCTGTTTGTGCTCACCCCGATTTGTATTGGAATACAATTATCAACTTCCTTAAAAAGTACATCTAATCGGTATAATTTAATTTCAAGGGCATGGTGTTCAAGGCTAAGTGTTCATAAGGCAGTTTTATGTGAGAAACCAATACTTCCTTATGAATACTCAGCCAATGAATACCATGCCTTTATTTTGTCATAAACCGTACAACTTCCGAATATAAATTTATCGAAATACAAATTCAAGTCCTCTCAAAAGAGGGTTTTAGGAGGTACTGTTAATGGCAGAGAGAAGTATATATGCCGATATAGCAAACAGAACTAACGGGGATATTTATATCGGTGTCGTCGGCCCCGTAAGAACGGGAAAATCGACCTTTATCAAGAAATTTATGGACACACTTGTTATCCCTAACATTGACGACCCTGCTGTCCACGACCGTGCCACAGACGAGCTTCCGCAATCTGCCGCCGGAAGAACAATTATGACGACAGAGCCGAAATTCATACCCGAAAATGCGGTTGAAATCACTCTGCCCGACAACGCCTCGCTAAAGGTCAGAATGATTGACTGCGTTGGCTATATCGTGCCGAGCTCACTCGGATATATTGAGGGCGACAATCCGAGAATGGTAAACACACCGTGGTTTGACCACGAAATTCCGTTTAATATGGCGGCGGAAATAGGCACTAAAAAGGTTATTACCGAACACTCGACAATCGGGCTTGTAATCACGACGGACGGCAGTATTTCCGATATTCCGAGAGAAGAATACGAGCAGGCGGAGGAAAGAGTGGTAAACGAGCTGCGTGAACTCAACAAGCCGTTTATCGTCCTTTTGAACTGCACTTATCCAAAAAGCGAAAGTGCGCTGTCAACTGCCGCACGGCTTACGGAAAAGTACAGCGTTCCGGTTATTCCCGTGAATTGTCTTGAGCTTGACGAGGGCGAAATCAAGGAGATTTTAACGCAAATCCTCTTTGAATTTCCGATTAAGGAAATCAGCATCGACTTCCCTGCATGGCTCATTTCCCTGCCCTCCGACCATTGGCTTCGACAGAGCATTACAGAAGTTGTTACAAAGGCAACGGAAAATCTATCTCTTGTGCGTGACGTGGGACTTCTGACGAATGATTTGAAGCAAAGCGAATACATCAAGGACGCTTCGGTTACTCGAATGAATCTCGGAGAGGGCAGCGCATTTGTCGATATTAAAATGGATAATTCGCTGTTTTACAAAATCATTGCGGAATACACAGGTCTTGAAGTGAGCGACGAGTATGAGTTGATGAAATGTATGTGTGATTTGAGTCGCACGAAAAAGGAATACGACAAAATCAAAAACGCTCTTGACGAGGTTGAAAGCACGGGCTACGGAATTATAATGCCCGACATTGACGAATTGAAGCTGCAAGAGCCGGAGATAATCAAGCAAGGCGGAAGATACGGCGTAAGACTCTCGGCATCCGCACCGTCAATTCACATGATAAAGGCGAATATACAGACGGAGGTTGCACCGATCGTCGGCACGGAAAGTCAATCGGAGGAGCTTGTAAAATACCTGCTTGCAGGCTTTGAGGAGGATCCGACGAAGATTTGGGAGTCGAACATTTTCGGAAAATCGCTTAACGACCTTGTAAACGAGGGACTGCGCAGCAAGCTTTTCCACATGCCAAACGAGGCAAGAATGAAAATGCAGGAAACTCTTGAAAGGGTTATCAACGAGGGTTGTAACGGCTTAATTTGTATAATTTTGTAAAATTTAAGCTAAAAAAAGCAAGTGAGGGATGAGTGTTAATAAGGCATTTTTGCTTCAAAACAACATCTTTTTGCACAATAATTCGTTAACCCCCGAAGATATGCGTTAGCATTATCTGCGGGGTTTGCCTTTTCTTGCATCAAAAATATATTATTTTGAAGTGCGTTACAGTTTCGTAGCTATAAAAATTCTTTTATGCCGAAGCCGAGAAATGATGCAAGGCTGTCGCCTTGCGAGGCTTTTTGGCAAAAGCATAATGGATTTTTATGCGAGAATGTTCCGGTTTGACATAGTGAGCTGGATATGCGGAGGTCAAGACGCAGTACTTGCAAGAATTATCTACACGCTTGTTGCGCTGTCGGCAATTTGGTGCATTTCCCTGCTTTTCAGAGATAATGAGCTTGTTTCCGCAGACGATAAATAACCGCCCTATGCAACAAAAAAGACACCGTTCGAAAACGGTGTCTTTTATTATTAAATCTTATAAAAGAAGCTGATTAAACCGTCTGGCTTGCAATCTTTTCGAGGATAGCCTTTGCGTCTACGATAGTAACCGCACTATCTTCGTTCATATCTGCAAGGAGCATCTGATAATCGTTAAGAGTCTCCAACTCAGCAACATATCTGAGAACGAGCTTAGCGTCCATAAGAGATACGCTTGTATCCATATTAACGTCGCCCTTTTCGTAATCGATATACTCAACATCCTTGACACTTGATCTCATTGAAGTTACAAATGTATAGTCAATTATCGGAGTAGAAGTCTCTGTGCTGGGATCATCGGCATTTTTCTTGGGATCCTTAGAAGCAGCTAACATATCATAAGAAAGGTTAATGCTCTCAATTTCGCCGGTACCATACATATTATCTTCTGCTGCATCAACAAACTTAACTGTGCAGGTTATATTGCTATAAACAAGTTTTGAATTAAGTACAGCAATATTCAACTTTTCTGTTAAGCTACTGAGGCTGTTTGCAAATGAAGCGTTAAGTGCATTAACGAACTCTTCGTTTGTAACGTAGTCATCGGTAAGATGAGAAAGAGATTTGTATCCATTCTCTTCGGACTGATCTGCAATCTTAAAGGTAATTGTACCATCCGAAGGATCAAAGCTCGGCTCTTCAATGTCAAATACATCAAGCTGTGTTGCCTTGACTGTAAATTTCTTGTCAAGCTTCTTAGTAGGATCAGATGTAGGAGCAATGTTGGCTGTTGTGCTGCCGATTGCAAATTTCGTTTTTGCTGTTTCGCCAATCGTACCGTTTAACGCTGAACCAATTGTGCTGAAAATTCCTGCAACATTCGCATCTAAATCCGAGAGTTCTTTTTCGGTATTGAAAACATATTTACAATCCGGATCGTTTACATATCCGCACTTGCAATCTTCGCTTCTGCAAGCTCCGTCCTTGTCACAGGGATGAGTTGAAGTACAGCCTGTGCCTGCCGGGCAGCATGAGCAGCAGCCTGAAACATCCTTACATGTGCACTGCCATATCTGATGAGGATCAGATGATGTACACTTTCTTACATTGGGATCACTTGAGTTAGCGTTCTTACAAACCCATTTGCTTGCTCTGAGATCTGTGCCAAGCTTTTCGTCAACACTTATTTCAATCTTATCAACATAGCCCAAGATTGTACCGAAAACAGTCGAAAGAGCAGCATTTGACGAAAGCAATTCAGCTGTATTCAAAGTGAACAAATAGTCAACATAGTCGCCATTTGAATTTTCCTGCTTCTCATATTTGTTGTCTCTTGCATAAGTATAACCGGCTTTGGTGTCGACCATATAAGCAGTACCTTCGTTAATCTTTTTTGCAAGCTCATCATAATCGAAATCGATACCCTCATTATAATAATCAAATGAAGTATATCTTGTATAATCCTTAAGGGTAAATGCGACATCAAACGGGGTAGGATCTACATATGTTAATGAAACTTTGCCGGCAATTGTGTAATTGTAGCTAAGCTCTGTAAATCTTCCTGTGGAGTCAAATTTAGCTGTTACTTTAATGTCCTTAATAGTAAGAGTAAAGTTTGAAGGCGTAAGAGCTGTATCGTGTGATTTCAAGCTATTAACAATAGTTTTGTCAAGTCCTGTTGCCTGAGGGAAATTTGCTGTTATGTCAGCAAGTACGGAATCCTCAACTCTTTCACCGGCAACGATATCAATATCATTATATTTAAGTGTATAGATATTGCCTGATTTTGTTGCGGATTTTACATCAGCAGCATCAAGTTTGAGAGGCTTAAGAGCATCTCTTCCGATTGTAAGAGAAGCGTCTGAATTCTTTTTAACTTTTTTGTCAACTGCACTTACACCGACAACATTCGCCAAAATAGCGCCCAAATCATAACCTGAGTCAGTGTGGTAGGGCTTCTCAGCGTATTCAGGGTATTTGTTTGCCATGATTTCGTTAATAATCTCTCTGCCCTCGCCTGTAACAACAGTACTGGGAGTGAGTTTTCTAATGAACGAATAACCGGGCAATTTGTGCGATGTGCCGTCACCGTTGTCTGCATTAGCTATGTATGCAGACTGTGCATTGATCATCTCAACAACGTCTGCAGGATCAGCAGCAGCCGCAAATGCAACAAAAGCAACTGTGATGCTTGAAACAATCATAACCATTGCAAGAAGAATCGATAAGATCTTTTTCATTTTCAAAAGCTCCTTATAAGAATTTGTATTTTCACCGCTACTTAAGGGTGAACCCCCTTAGGGTGCATAATTACATTTCATATAATATCACAAGATAACGCCTTTTGCAATAAGATTGTCAAAAATTTTTGATAAAAAATGATATTTTTATCGGATTACACAACAACAGCCGCACCCGTTTTATAAGCATTGCACAAAACAAGCTGTTTTGTTTGTAAAATCGGGAAATATGTGTTATAGTATTGTGGTTATTTAATACATTATATATTTCGGAGAAATTATGTTAGTTACGCTTACCGACGTTTCAAAAGGATTCCTTGATGAAACGATACTCGAAAAAATAAATATGTCAATAAACGAGGGCGACAAAATCGGTCTTATGGGCGTAAACGGCGCAGGCAAAACGACGCTTCTCAATATTATTGCGGGCGTACTCCCCTGCGACGAGGGAACGGTGTCGAAAAAGAGCAACCTCGAAATCGGCTACCTACAGCAAAATGAAGCTCTTGACGACGGCAACACGCTTGAAGAGGAAATCAAATCCGCACTTGAACGCACATACACGGTGCGCAGGCTTATGGCTGAAATTTCCGCAAAAATGGCTTCGGCTGATGTCGGAAGCGACGAGTACAAACGCCTTGAGAACGAATACGCAGCTCTTGACAACGAATACACGGCTCTTGACGGCTACACGGCGGATACGAGGATAAACCGTGTGCTCACGGGTCTCGGATTTCGTGATTTTGACCTCAAAATGAAAACCTCGGCGCTTTCGGGCGGCGAAAAAATGCGTTTCGGAATGGCGAAAATCCTGCTTCGCAACCCCGAGCTTCTGATTTTGGACGAGCCGACAAACCATCTTGATTTTTCAATGCTCGCATGGCTTGAGGATTATATAAAATCGTATAAGGGTGCAGTTTTGACGGTGTCGCACGACAGATACTTCCTTGACAGCATTGTTTCAAGTATATATGAAATCGAGCAAAAGCACATTTACAAATATAAGGGTGGCTACTCGGCGTTCATAAAGCAAAAGGAAGAGCGACTTCGTGTGCTTGAAAAGGAATACGACAAGCAACAGCAGGAGCTTACGGCAATGCGTGATTATGTCAGCCGTAACCTTGCCCGTTCAAGCAGCTCAAACAGCGTCGGTTCAAGGGTTAAGGCACTTGAAAAAATGGAAATTATGCAAAAGCCGAACCCGAGGCCGAAAGATATTCATTTCAAATTCGACTATGACATTGAGCCTCACAAAACGGTGCTTACGGTTAAGGATATGGGCGTTCACGTGGGCGACAGGGTAACGGGCAAGCAGTTATACGACAACATTTCACTTGAAGTTCTCTGCGGCGATAAAATAGCTATTGTCGGCAAAAACGGCGTCGGAAAATCATCATTTTTGAAGGCGATTATGAAGCGTATAAGCTGTTCAGGCACTGTCCGCTTCGGAGGAAATGTCAAGGTTGCGTATTTCGATCAGGAGCTTCGTGACCTCGATTTGAACGACACGGTTATCGAGGCGGTGCACAAGCAATTCCCGACCAAGACAGATTTTGAAATTCGCAGCGCTCTCGGCAGGCTTTTGATTGAGGACGAGGCCGTTTTCAAAAGAGTGCGTGAGTTGTCGGGCGCAAACAGGGCAAAGGTGCAGTTTTGTATTATAATGTTTAAGCGTGCAAATGTGCTTATTCTTGACGAGCCGACAAACCATCTTGATTACATTGCAAAAGAGGCTCTCGACGAGGCGTTGAAGCAGTTTACGGGCACGCTTATAACCGTTTCGCACGACAGATATTTCCTCAATAACGTGCCGACAAAGATAATTGAAATGTTCCCCGACGGGTTGGAAATATATAACGGAAAATATGATTATTATCTTGAACACCGCAAGACTGTTCAGCCGCAAGTCACGGAAAAGCAGGACTCGGAGCAAAAAACAGCATATATGGCCTCAAAGCTCAATAAAGCGGATGAGCGCAAGCGCAGGGCGAAAATCAATGCTCTTTCAAAGGAAATCGAAGCACTTGAAGGCGAAATTGAGGAATTAAAAACCCTCTCGGCAACCGAGGAAATCGTAACCGACTATGTAAAGCTCGGTGAGGTCCTCGAAGAAATCAAACAAAAAGAAGCTGCCCTCGAAGAAAAAGAAATAGAATGGCTTGAATTGTCAGAATAAATATAAATAAGAAAGCACCGACTGCATGATATGCACCCCAAAAGTTAGACACTTTTGGAGGTGCATATTTTTATGGGTAAAACAGGAAGAAAAAACAAGGTTTATAGTGCAGAATTTAAAATA
>SFGA01000053.1 GCA_004556705.1 Ruminococcus sp.
GGAGCATCTGTTGGCGCAGCGGTCGATTTTGTGCGGCACTCCAAGCCGCATAAACAAAATCGGGATACCGCAAGAGGGCAATAGGTGGCACGCCGCAGGCGTGACGGAAGGAGAGATAACGAAAGTTTGATGTTTATTGCTTTCTCTCCCTCAGTCATTTTTCTTCGAAAAACGACAGCTCCCTCGTCAGAGGGAGCCTGAAATGCAACTACCGTGAATTAAATTTAATACCCCAACGTATCGTTTACCAAAACAACGTGAATTCTGCCCTTATGGCGAGAAAATCTTGTTATAAGGAACTGGCAGCAGATTGTGTCGGGAGACTTGCAATTAAGGCAGGAGCCTGTTTTTGAACAAGGAGTATCAAGCCCGAAGCGTTGTGCGTTTACGGGTGCGGCAACGTTTCTCGCTCTTTTAAGCGCAGCGTCAACGTCCTTTGCGACCTTGTTCATTCCGACGATAAGCACTACCTTTTTAGGTCCGTAAGCGTAAGCCGAAACCCTGTTCGAGTTGCCGTCGATATTCACAAGCACGCCATCCTCGGTTATTGCGTTGGAGCTGCCCAAAAATACATCACAGTCATAAGCGTCAAGCTCTGCTTGGTGCTTGTCGGGTGCGGTGTTGCGGTCAATGTAATTAAATCTACCGCTTTTGAGCTCGTCGATAAGTCCGATTTCCTTAATTGAACACGAGCCGCCGTGCGATACCGAACAGCCGTTCGGCATAAGCGAAAGTGCAATTTCCTTTGCCTTTTCCTTTGACTCGGCATAGTAGCCCGTCATATTTCTTGACTGCAAGCCTTTAATTATCTGCTGTGCAAGCATTTCATTCCTTTTGAATTCGTTAGCGTCCATATTATCAACTCCGATTTTATATAATCTGTTATTTTGATATTTCGTCTGCAAGCTCTTGAAGTTCCAAACGGGAGGTTTCGGAAAGTCTTGTCTTAATCGAAACCGTTTTGTCAAGAATTGTGATGTTACCGCATTTTTCAAGCTCTGCTTTCATTGTCCTGATACCCGACGGCGCCCAGCTTGCATTTTCGCAAAGAGCAACCGTTCTGTTTTGGAACGACTTTGACTGAAGATGATGTAGCAAATCGCTCATAGGTGCGAACACGCCCGCATCATAGCTTGATGCCATAAATACAATTCTGTCATAGCAGAAGCAAAGCGAAACACATTCGGAAATATCGCCTTTTGTAAGGTCGAAGAGGACAACGCTTTCGCCCTTTGCTTCGAGCATTTCCTTTAATTCGTTTGCCGCCTTGAGAGTATTGCCGTGAATTGAGGCGCAGGCAATAAGTACACCCTTCTTTTCGGGAGTGTATGACGACCAGAGGTCATAGAGCCTTAACACTTCGCCGATTGTGTCTGTTAAAACAGGGCCGTGCAAGGGGCAAATCGTGTCAATTTCAAGTGCCGAAGCCTTTTTGAGAAGCGCCTGAACCTGCTTTCCGTATTTTCCGACAATGTTTATATAGTATCTTCTCGCCTCGTCCGTCCAATTTTCGTCGGCGTCAACCGTGCCGAATTTTCCGAAGCCGTCAGCGGAGAAAAGCACCTTGTCCGTGCTGTCATAAGTCATCATTACCTCGGGCCAATGCACCATCGGCGCCATAACAAATGTAAGTGTATGCTTACCCAAGCAGAGAGTGTCATTTTCTTTAACAGTCATAACTCTGTCAAGGCTCACATCACAGAAATTCGGAAGCATTTTCAAAGCGCCTGCCGAGCAGACTATTTTCATTTCGGGGAATTTCTCCGAAAGTGCGTCGATTCCTGCCGAATGGTCAGGCTCAAGGTGCTGAACTATGAGATAATCAACCTTTCTGCCGCAAAGTTCACTTTCAAGCTTTTCAAGCCATCTTTCAACTGCAATTTTATCAACAGTATCTGTTACTGCGATTTTTTCGTCAAAAATCACATAAGAGTTATAAGCCATACCGTTTTTAATGGGGTATTGTCCCTCAAAAAGCGTAATGTCACGGTCGTTTACGCCGATATATTTAATGTTGTTTGAAATGTTTGTATTCATAACGATTCTCCTTTCTTGAAGTCGTAAATATTATAATGTTTTTACGCATTTGAGTCAATAAGGGAATTAAATGTTAATAAGGAGTAAAAATATAGTTATATAAGTTGAGCATAAACGGAAATTGTGTTATACTTAAACTATAATTTTAATGAGGTGGCGTATTATGAGAGAGACAAAAATTATCAACTCCCAATGGGACTTTACAAAGCAGGGCGAGCGCGTAACGCTCGATTTGCCGCACACATGGAACGGTAAGGACGGACAGGACGGCGGAAACGATTATTTCCGTGGCACCTGCACCTATGAAAAGACTTTGAAAAGGGAGGATTTTCCGTTGGGCGAGGAATTTTATCTTCAGTTTGACGGCGTAAATTCTTCTGCGACAGTCTATTTTAACGGCGAAAAGCTCACGACGCATCACGGCGGATATTCTGCGTTCAGAGTTAAGCTTGAGAACATCAAAGATGAGAATAAAATCAAGGTTGAGGTCGATAATTCCCCCAATGATTTTGTCTATCCGCAGCAGGCAGACTTCACTTTTTACGGCGGAATTTACAGAAGCGTAACCTTGATAGGCGTTTCTCACAATCATTTCAGTCTTGACCGCTTCGGCTCAAACGCAATCGCCGTAACCCCTGATATTAAAGGAAATATTGCAAGTGTAAATGTAAAGACCTTTACACAAGGATTGGGCGAAATTCACGTTTTTGTTGACGGAAAAGAGCTTGTCGGAAGCGATGTAACCTTTGAAATCGAGAGCCCTCATTTGTGGAACGGAACTAAAGACCCGTTCTTGTACACCGCAACCGCACAGCTTGTGGTTGACGGCGTTGTCGAGGACGAGGTTTCGACAAAATTCGGTATCCGTTCATTCAAAATCGATGCGGAAAAGGGCTTTATCCTCAATGGCGAGGTTTACCCGTTGAGAGGTGTTTCAAGGCATCAGGACAGACCTGAAATCGGTAACGCTCTTTCGTATGAACACCATAAGGAAGATATGGATTTAATCTGCGAAATGGGTGCTAACACGATCAGACTTGCTCATTATCAGCACGCACAGGAGTTTTATGACCTCTGCGATGAGCGAGGAATGGTCGTATGGGCGGAAATTCCGTATATCTCCAAGCACCTTGAAAACGGTGTTGAGAACACGAAAACTCAAATGACCGAGCTGATTTATCAAAACTATAACCACCCGTCAATAGTTGTCTGGGGACTTTCAAACGAAATTACAATGGCAGGAAGCGGAAAATCGGTTGTCGACAACCACCGTATGTTAAATTCGCTTGCACATTCGCTTGACAGCACAAGACCTACTACCGTGGCGGTTGTTACAATGTGCCCGATTGACGACGAGTATGTTCATATAAGCGATGTTGTTTCATATAACCATTATTTCGGATGGTACGGCGGAAAGGTCGATATGTACGGCCCGTGGTTTGATAAATTCCATAAGAAATATCCTAATAAGCCTATCGGTATCAGCGAGTACGGCTGTGAGGCGCTGAATTGGCACACAAGCACTCCCGAGCAGGGCGATTATACCGAGGAATATCAGGCATATTATCACGAAGAGGTCATAAAGCAGATAATCGACAGACCGTATCTTTGGGCAACTCACGTTTGGAATATGTTTGATTTTGCCGCAGACGCAAGAGCCGAGGGCGGCGAAAACGGTATGAACCACAAGGGACTTGTTACCTTTGACAGAAAATATAAAAAGGACAGCTTTTACGCATATAAGGCTTGGCTTTCGAGCGAGCCGGTGCTTCATATTTGCTCGAAGCGTTATGTAGACAGGGTTGAGGACAAGACGAGCATTACCGTTTATTCAAATCTTGATGAGGTTGAACTTTTTGTAAACGGCGAGAGCGTCGGAGCTCAGAAAAAGGGTAAATATCCGTTCTTTAAGTTTGAAATCGCAAACGTCGGCGAGTCGGTTATATTAGCAAAGGCAGGAGAACTTACCGACGAAGCTCATATCCGCAAGGTTGATAAATTCAACGAGGCTTACCGAATGAAAGAAGAGGGTGCGGTCATAAACTGGTTTGAGATTAACACCCCGACAGGCTACTACTCGGTAAACGATACTATCGGCGATATTATGTCAACGCTCGGCGGTAAAATCGCAATGCTTCGAATAGGCAAAATGATGCTCGGTGCATTAAAGGACGATAAGCCGAAGGAAAAGGGCGATAAAAAGAAGAAAAAGGGCGCAAGCTTTGCAGGCTTCAGCTTCAATACGGGTATGCTAAAGCTCGCTTACGGCTTTACCGTGAAAAGAGCAGTTTCGATGACGGGCGGAAAATTCACTAAAGAGGAAATCCTCCGTATGAACGCAATTCTCAATAAGGTTAAAAAGAAAAAGTAATAAAGGGGCGATATTATGGCAAAGGTCAGACTTAATTCAGACGAGGAAATCGTCAGGACGATAAAAGAGGGCTTGAAGAAAAAAGGCGGCTATTGTCCTTGCAGAATAGGCAAAGACGAAAAGTATAAATGTATCTGCGAGGAGTTTCGCAATCAGATAGCAGACCCCGATTTTGAGGGCTATTGCCATTGCAAGCTCTACTATAAAGAGAAAGATTGATAATTGATAGGAGATATAAAAATAAAATGGCTCACGGTTTCAAACAGTTAAGAAAAGAGCACCTCGGCGAGCTTAAAGCCGATATGTACGAGATGGTGCACGAAAAAACGGGACTCAAGCTCCTTTGGCTTGACAGGGACGAGGAAAACAAGACCTTCGGTATCGCATTCCCGACATTTCCCGAGGACGATACGGGCGTGTTCCATATAATCGAGCACTCGGTTTTGTGCGGCTCAAAGAATTATCCTGTGAAAGATCCGTTTGTTGAACTTCTCAAAAGCTCGATGAACACTTTTTTGAACGCAATGACCTTTTCGGACAAGACCTTTTATCCGATAAGCAGTAAAAACGACAAGGATTTTATAAATCTTATGAGGGTTTACCTTGACGCCGTTTTTTATCCTGCCATATATCAAAACCCCGAGTGCTTCCGTCAGGAGGGTTGGCACTATGAAAAGGGCGAGAACGGCGAGCTTTTATACAAGGGCGTTGTTTTCAACGAGATGAAGGGTGTTTTCGCAGATCCCGACGCAAAACTTGAAACCGTTATGAGCAAGGCGCTTTTCCCCGATAACGCATACGGCTATGTTTCGGGCGGCGACCCAAAGAGCATACCCGAGCTCACGTATGAAAGCTTTATCGCAGCGCATAAAAAGCACTATTCTCCGTCAAATGCGTTTGTAATTCTTGACGGTAAAATGGATATTGACGCTGTTTTGAAAATTATTAACGATGAATATCTTGAAAATATTCCGGCAGGCGAAAGAGTCGAATTGCCCGAGCTTCAAAAGGCTGTTGACGCAGGCGAAATCGTAGCCGAATATGAAATTTCTCCCGACGAAAACGCAGATAACAGATACATTCTTGCGTGGGGAAGGGTTGTAGGCGACTTTTCCGATACAGAAAAAATCGTGGCTGTCAGAGCACTTTCGGACGTGCTTTGCGGAAGCGTAAAATCTCCGCTTAACGCCTGTGTTTTAGGCGACTCACTTGCCGAAGCGGTCAGCGTTGACCTGCCCGAAATTGTTTTACAGCCTCAGCTTATAATCAAGGTGCAAAACCTCAAAAAAGAGAATGCCGACGAGATTGAAAAGAGAATTTTCGATACTCTTTCAGAACTTGCCGAAAACGGAATTAACCGCAATCAGCTTGAAGCGGCTTTGACATATCTTGAATTCCAAATGCGTGAAAAGGACTACGGAAGCTATCCGCAGGGCTTGGTTTTCGGAATGGATATTCTCGACAGCTGGCTTTACGGCGGTAAGCCCGAGAAAAATCTTGAGGTCGGCGAAATTTTCAAAAATCTTCGTGCAAAGATTGACGAGGGATATTTTGAGAAAATCATCAAAGAGGAATTTATTGAAAATCCGCATCGCTGCAAGGTTATGCTTGTGCCGTCAAAGACCGTCGGCGACAAGATAAGAGCAGAGGAAACGGAACGTCTTAAAAAAACGTCGGAGCGTTTTGACGACGAGGATTGGGAGAGGGTAGAAAATGAGTGCGAAAAGCTTGCACTTTGGCAGGATACACCCGATACGGAAGAAGCCGTTGCCACACTTCCGAGGCTTACACTCCAAGACATAAAGGCTCAACCCGAGGCAATACCGACAGAAAAAATCACAGTAGGCAATATTCCTACGCTTGCGCATAAGATAAACAGCAACGGAATTGTCTATGTAAATCTTTATTTTGATGCAAACGGCTGCACCGAAAAAGAAATATCGGCTTTGTCATTCGCAACCTCTCTTTTGGGCGAACTTGCAACCGAAAAACATTCGTCAGAAGAACTTTTGACGCTTAAAAGAACCCTGTGCGGCAGTGTTTCAAGCACCGTTTCCTGTTATGAAAAGGACGGCAGCACGGAGTGCTCCGCTTATTTCCACGTTAATTTCTCGGCGATGGAAAAGAATATCGAAAAGGCAATACATCTTATCGGCGAGGTGCTTACAACTACCGATTTTTCAAACGGCGAGGACGCTTTCTCCTTGCTCTGTCAAAACAGAATGGAGCTGCTTCAGAGTATTCTTGTCAGCGGCTCACAGCTTGCAATGGGCAGGACAGCCGCACAGCTTTCAAAAGGCGGTGTAATTTCTGAGTGCAATTACGGCTTTGAATACTATAATTGGCTTAAAAATATGCAGGGAAATTGGTCGGCAGAGGAATTTTGCAAGAAGATCAACGCTCTGCTCGGTAAAATAATTTGCCGTGAAAAGCTGACCGTCAGCGTGACGGGTACGCCCGAAAGTGTAGAAAAAATCGTAAACGAAATCGCAAGCACTCTCCCTGAAAAATCAGACGGAGCACTTGACGGCAAAATTGAGCCGTGGGGATTGAGAAAAGAGGGAATTGCAATTCCGGCAGATGTGTCCTTTGCGGTTATGACGGGCGATTTGCGAAAGCTCGGTAAAACGGCTACGGGAAGTGTATCCGTCGCAGGAAAAATCGTCAGCCTTAACTATTTGTGGACAGTAATTCGTATGCAGGGCGGCGCTTACGGTACGGGTATGGTTGTCCGCCCGTCGGGTACTGTTTCGTGCTATTCATACCGTGACCCGTCGGTTTCGGCTTCGCTTGATAGCTTCAAAAAAACGCCCGATTATCTTAGAAGTGTTGCAGATGCAAACAGCGACATAACAGGCTTTATTATCGGTACGGTTGCCGATTCGCTTCCCGTTCTCACTCCGAGGGCAAAGGGTGAACTCGGCGACAGGCTCTATTTCAGAGGCGTCAGCGAAAAGGACAGAAAGACGAGAATGGAGCAGATTGTTTCCACTTCTCACAATGACTTGAAAGCGGTCGCAGAAAGCCTTGAGGAATGCTATAAGAATCCCGCTGTGTGCGTTGTCGGAAATCGTGAACAGCTCGAAAAATGCAGCCTCGACACAATCCTTTCGGTTTAACAATAAATTAAATTTATAAATTTATCAAAGGGCGAACACAGTAAAGTAGTCAATACTTTGTAGACACAAAAAAGAATTAAGCTGCCAGATCAATTCTATATTGAACTGGTGGCTTTTTATTTAGTTTTCTAATAGGTC
>SFGA01000054.1 GCA_004556705.1 Ruminococcus sp.
TCAAAATGCTTATCTTTTGGTCTTTGGTTCGGAATAGTGTAGTGCTGGCGGTCTATCTATTGTTTTCGGTTGCTTGCTTCTTTACCGTACATGAGCATTTGAAGAACGTATGAAGCTTCGAAATCAGATAAAGCAAATTGATCCGGATTGCAAAATTGCCTTCTTAGTGGACGAAAAGGCAGAGCCTGCCGTTGCCCAAAAGGTGCGGAGAGCCAAAACCGACGGTCTGATCGACCAATTCATTTACACTTCTATTTCGGCAAGCTATCTGCTTGGTGTAATGGAAACACTTTGATTAAGGAGGAAGAAAAGATGAAACACAAGGCAAAAAAACAAATCCTGAGTCTGCTGCTCGCCGTGGTAATGCTCGTAGGCCTCTTACCTACAGCGGCGATCCCCGTCTTTGCGGTGGAGGAGTCGGACATCTATGCTAAAGATCCTAACTATGAGCACGGCTACTTTTTAGGTGGCAGAGGCTATTGGGAGGGCGGCACCTGGGTCCGCGAGGTCTACGACTGGGACGATATGGATCAGGTGTTCAAAAAGTTGGACAGCGCCAGCATGACCAACTATGGCTACGTGACCGTCAAACTGATGGAAAATTTGGAATTGACGAGTGCTGACTCTGACCTTTACGACGGCTATTTTAAAAGATACATAATACCCGCAGGTCTTAATAATGTTATTTTTGACTTCAACGGCCATACTCTGAGCGGCACGAACGTCCGCAGCAATTCGAAAAATTTTATAAAGATGGAAGTGCGTGAAGGAAACCACGTCACCTTTACTGATTCGGTGGGCGGCGGCGGTATTACCTTTGATGCTACATACAGTAACACGGATTTGGATATTTCCGCACTTTATATTTACACAATCGGTAAGCGTGGCGAAGGTTATAACACGGAAGATCCTAACTCCTATCCAGCCAAGGTTACATTCAACGACGGTACATATAAACTTATCGGCGAATTTACTTACATCGGTAACGACTCTCGATTGAGCGCCCCAAGTAGTTACATAGGTACTGTAATCGCCGATTATGTCGATGTGGAGATCAACGGTGGTACCTTTATTGCCGAAAACACATCGGACAAAGAGGGCCCCCGGGAGCATTCCGCTTTCGGAACGATAATTCGCAATGATGAAGTAAATGGATTTCCTGAAGATAAAAATCCTGAATATGGCACAGTGATACCGTTTGTGGAAAAAGGACACACCGTGATCAACGGTGGTTCATTCATATCCGATGGTTACGCCTTCCACCATTTTGATAATTGCCAAACATATCTTGATAATGGAATCTATGATTATTATTATTGGAACTACCCCACCTATGTATATTGTGTTAGTTTGAACAGCCATTTTCATATGAACTATCCCACCATCAACGGCGGATATTTTGAAGGTCAGCTGGGCTTCACCGGTCTTACCCTTACCGACAGCGAAGGTGACTCCGACCTGAACAGCCGCCCTGCTTCCGAAATTATTCCTAAAACGGCGTATTTTGTGGGTGTGGACAGGGACGGCAATAAGAGTTACGATATTACGAACTGGACTTGGGACGATCTGCACGATATGCAAAAGTGCGCTGTTGTATCTTCGGAGCTTTTCGAGTTTAAAGTAACACACGAAGGAACGAGCAATCTTACCAAGCTCACAAGAACCGTCAAGCAAAGTGATACCTTTGAAATGAGCTGGACGATTCCTTCCTATTTGGAAGGGGAGGTGGTGTGTCAGCCTATGATCACCGTTACCCGTCCGAACTCCAACATCGAGCCCAAAACCTATGCAAAGTCCAAGATAACGCTTGATTACTCCGAATATCCCAACGATGTAAATATAAGCTTCGGACTTGGTGTTTATGTAGAAGACGAAGGTCCTTTATTACAGCAGGTTGCCTATCTCCGTAAGGATTTTAGAGTTGACGTTAAGCGTGTCTACACCGTAACCGACAACTGCTTGCATTGCTATGTGACCGGGGATAACGGCTGGGATGAAATCGTGGAGGGCGAAACCTGTGCCTTTGTGATTTTACCTAACGACTACTATGAGCTGACAGACCCCGATGCTTTGAAGGTCTATGTCAATGGAGAACTGGTAACTCCAAGCGGAAACGGTGGATATTATGTGAGTAACGTTACCGAGGATCTTGACATCTACTGTGACGGCTCTGCCTTCACCGGCTACTCCAACCTTATCATTTCTGCCAACGGAAAGACAGTGACCGAAAAGCTCTACGTTGGCGAAACCTATACCTTTAAGACCCTTGCTGAGTTCGGCGCAACAGTGCCCGAGAATTCCACATTTACCGGTTGGAAGATCGGCGGCAAGACCTATCAGCCCGGCGATACCTTCACTGTGAAGGGCACCGGTGAGATCGCGGTCAATGCCGCATTCACGGGACTTTATAACATCACCGTTGAAAACGGTAAGGCATACGCCGACGAGGCACATACTATACCCATCTCGGCGGCGGCTGAGAATCAAGTGGTCTACATTGTAGCTGACCCTGCGCCCGAGGGCAAGGTGTTCAGCTATTGGAGCAGAACCTTCGCTGTCGTGGGCGGTCACGGTTGGTTCGGTGATTCTGAATCTGCCGAGACAACCTTCACGGTATATGACAGCGACGTTGTTCTTACACCCGTCTATGAGACCCTTGTGGACGAGATCGTCATAGGCGGTATGACCAAGCCCTCCGCAGGCATTGCCATCGACAACTCGGATTATTCCTATAAGTGGGGCTGCAGCGTTCCCGCAGATGCCGGCTATACCCTCGGCATCAGCTATTGGTATGACATCACCGACGGAGAGCCCGAATTTGCAATGAGCAGCGGCGACGTTTTCCAGATCGGTCATACCTACCGCTTCAAAGCAAGGATCCACCTGAAGGCTGATCATATTTACCCTGCAAATCCCGAGGATATTGCAGTAGTGCTTTCCGGCATTGATGCCGAGGATTACCAGTGTACGATCAACGAGGTTGGCTATACATCCGCGACCATCTATTTCGAGTTCACCTGCGAGGAAGCGCCTCAAACGGGCGTATCCTTAAGCGGTACGGTAACGAGCTTCGGCGATGAGGCGGAACAGACCACCGTTCAACTTTTCCCGTCCGGGTCGGAAATACCTGCCTTTATCGTTATGTTGACCGGAAACACTGCGAAGTACTCTTTCGAAGGCGTTTTCGCAGGTACCTACACCATGAAGGTGATGAAGAAGAACCACGTCACCCGTGAGTACACCGTCACAGTGGGAAGCAGCAATGTGGTGCAGGATGTGAAGATTTGCCTGCTTGGTGATGTTACAGGTGACGGCAAAGTAAATACGAAAGACTGGGCACGTTTGAAAGCTTACGTTAATGAAACCAGTAATCTCACAGGCTATGAATTGGCGTGCGGCGATGTAAACGGGGACAGCAAGGTGAACATCAAGGATTGGGCTCGGTTGAAAGCTCATGTTAACGAATCCAATCCGTTGTGGTAAATAATGAATTGTTAATATAATTGTCTTAATATCTATCTTCCTCCCTATACGCCTTATAGGGAGTGAAGGTCGATTTAAGAATACATTGGATAGAAATATCCCCACCGAATCATAACTAAGCGAGGCTATGAAAAGGTGTGTATGAAAAATGCCTCGCAAATACTAAAAAGGAGGAGCTTGGTCATGAACAAGCGAATCACATCAATTGTGCTGAGTTTTGTTATGCTTTTCACGATGCTGGCAACTGCAGTGCCGGTATTGGCAGCGGGATCTACCTCGTTCAAAATGACAGCAGACAAAACAGAAGCGCACCCGGGTGATATTATCACCTACACAGTGACAATGGGCGCTGTCACCAACTTGGATTCTCTGAAAATCAAGTTGGACATTCCGGCAGGGTTAACCTTTGTTACAGGTTCAGGTAAAATTACAGAAGGACTGGCAACAACAATGAATGTTGACGGAGCTGAATTTACCGAATCCACAATGGTTATTCTCATCGGAAATGCTAAAGCCCAAGACGGTTACACTTCAACTTTAGACACGGAAATTATGAAATTCCAATGCAAAGTTGATGCAGATGCCAGCGGAAATAAGACTGTCAATTTTATTATTGATGAAGATGAGGTCTTTGAAGCGCCTTCGGGAGGCTATGACAATATTGCATTTACTACCAGTGTTGCAACCGTCAATGTCACAGCAGCACCGGTATCCGTTACCGGCGTAACCATTGACGAGATACTGTCCGTCAATATCGGTCAAACAAAGACCCCGTCTTTCACCGTTTCCCCTGCAGAAGCAACAGAAAAAACTGTTTCGTTTACATCTGACAACCCTGCTGTTGCCACCGTAAACGCAACGACCGGTGAAGTGACCGGTGTTAAGAAAGGCACCGCCACCATCACTATCACCACTGCGGATGGCAACTTTACCGATACCTGCACGGTAACGGTATCCTGTGCTCACACAAACAAGTCCACCGTACCTGCAAAGGACTCTACCTGTACGGTAAAAGGTTGGGACGAGTACAAGGAATGTGACGATTGCGGACAGCTTTTCGACACATCCGATGTAGAAATCAATGAGGTTCCGTTTCGCAACCTTGCAAACCACACCGGAGGAACAGCAACCTGTACAACGAAAGCCGTTTGTTCTGTGTGTCATCAGCCTTACGACGATTATGCTGCTCACAGCTATACTGCTGAGACGAAGAAAGCGGAAGCACTGAAAACTGCCGGAAACTGCCGTGACAAAGCGGTGTACTACTATTCCTGCTCTGATTGCGGTGCTGTGGAAAGCAATGATGCTCACACTTTCTTGGGCGACAAGGATGCAAACACCCATGTAGGCGGTACATCTACCGTTAACGCCAGCGAACCCGACCACAAGAATCAGATTGACGGCTATACCGGCGACACAAAGTGCCTCGGCTGTGGAGGAATCATTGCAACCGGTACATCTATTCCTGCCGGCGCACACACCCCGTCTTCTACTTGGAACAGTGACGGAACTTATCACTGGAAAGAGTGTACGACTATGGGCTGTGGCGTTGTAATTGACGGCAGCAAGGCTAAACACAGCTCTACCGGTGCGAATGTTGCAACTTGCCAGCATAAGGCAGTCTGCGATGTATGTAATGTAGAGTACGGTGCATTAGCAGCGCATAATCCGGCTTCCGGCTGGACAAGTGATGCAAGCGGTCACTGGCACGCTTGCCAGACTGCAAACTGCACAGAGAAGTGCGATTTTGCAAGTCATACACCTGATCATACAGGTCACGCTACCGAGGAATACGCTATTAAGTGTACCGAGTGCGAATATGTCATTGAAGCACAGCTTGCTCATACCCATGTGTTTGACAAGGAAGTAACAACCGATACTTACAAGGCATCTGATGCTACCTGCACAGCAAAGGCTACTTATTACCATTCCTGCGTTTGCGGCGCAAAGGGTACGACAACCTTTGAGTATGGTGCATTGGCAGCGCATAATCCGGCTTCCGGCTGGACAAGTGATGCAAGCGGTCACTGGCACGCTTGCCAGAATGCAAACTGCACAGAGAAATGCGATTTTGCAAGTCATACTCCCGACCATACAGGTAACGCAACCGAGGAATACGCCATTAAGTGTACCGAGTGCGGATATGTAATTGAAGCACAGCTCGCTCATACCCATGTGTTTAACAAGGAAGTTTCAACCGATGCTTACAAGGCATCTAATGCTACCTGCACAGCAAAGGCTACTTATTACCATTCCTGCGTTTGCGGCGCAAAGGGCACGGCAACCTTTGAGTACGGTGAACTGGCTGAGCACAACTGGACGCCGGCTACCTGTACTGCTCCTAAAACCTGCTCTGCATGCCAGGCAACCGAGGGTGATCCTCTCGGACATACCGAAGGCACCGAATGGAAGTCTGACAAGGACAATCATTGGCACACTTGTACTGTTGCAGGCTGTGGTGTGGTAATCGAAAGCAGCAAGGCGGCTCATACTCCTGACCGTGAGGCAGCAACCGAAACCGATGCGGTTAAGTGCTCTGTATGCGGATATGTGATTACCCCTGCTCTCGGTCATACCCACGATGTAGACACTACGAAGTTTGAATCTGACGAAACAAATCATTGGAATACCTGCTCCGGCTGCAGTGAGAAGCAGAACGTTTCAGCTCATGAATTTGAGTGGAAGATTGACAAGGATGCTACGGCGACCGAAAAGGGCTCCAAACACGAAGAATGTAAGGTTTGTGGCTACAAGAAGGCTGCTGTTGAAATTCCGGCAACCGGAACACCGACAGGACCTTCAAACCCTGGAGATTCGAGTAAGCCGACGGAAAGCAACCCGGATACAGGAGCACCTGATAATCCTCAGACCGGCGATAACAGCATGATGGGTCTTTGGATCGCTCTGCTCTTTGTTTCCGGCTTCGGAGTTGTTTCAACTGCCGTATACGGTAAAAAGAGAAAATCTGTGAAATAACGGATAACTGACCATTTAAGGAGGGCGGTGGCGGAGCTTCCGCTGCCGCCTTTTCCTTATGAAAAGGATTTCTTCGGAAGTCCCTTTCCGAAAGGCGGTAAAGAAAGGCGCTTTGCCGTTTTTCGGAAAGAAATCGAATAAGGAGAAACCAAATGGACGAACAAGAAAAAGAACTTGAAGAAATACTTAGAATGTTTGACAAAGCACCCTCGCCTTCGTCAGAAAGAAATAACCAAGCTCAAATGCGGCAGAACAATTTGCAGTCTCGGCAGATTTCCCAAAAGCCAATTGACGCCGAACGGACTGCCCGCACATCAAATCATACTGCATACAAAAGACAACCTCAGTCAAGTAAAGGCAGGTATCTCTCGCCTAAACGCAAGGCAGCAATAAAGCGCAGAAAAAGGCAAAGGGCTGTGATTGTTTCGTTATTTGCCCTCCTTATCGTCATTCTTATTGTTGTGCTGATTTGTAAAGGCTGCGCGGGCGGTAAAAAAGACCTCTCTGTTTTACAGGGGACTTGGTATTACGACCAATACACAGAGTATGAGTTTGATGGCAAAGGCAACGGATGTATGTGTATTGATAAAACCAATCACTATGAATTTACATACGACATAGACGGAGACACACTCAAGGTGGATTACGCACTTGATTATGTGACCGACTGCGAATATACCTACACCGTTGACGGTGACAAACTGACTCTTGTGGGCGGTAATGGCACCGTTGAACCTGGTAAGGTTTATGAGCTGACAAAACAGGAATGAAGCGTGCTAAACACAACAGTAGCTATTAACGGAGGTCTATATGAAAACTAAAAAAGTATTACCGTTAATTTCGCTCCTGTTTGTCGCTATAATGCTCTTTTCTGTCGGAATGGTTTGAAAGGTTAGAAGAAATTATTACTGAGGCAGAACAAACGGAATTTACGAATAATGTTGAACAAACCGATATACCGCAGGAACAGAAGCAGTCCTCACGCAATCTAACACCGTTATTTGAAGCAAACGGAGATTGTATCGGCTGGATATGTATTCCGAATACCGCAGTGAATTATCCGGTTATGTTTACACCCGAAGAACCTCAGAAGTACCTTCGTAAAAACTTCGAGGGCGAATACAGTGTGTCGGGCGTTCCGTTTTTGGACGGGGCTTCTACCCCGGAATGTGACAATTTGATTATCTACGGTCACAATATGAAAAACGGCACAATGTTCTCAGATATTACGCAATATAGGAATAAAGCATACTGTGAGGAACACCCGTACATTGAGTTTGAAACAGCAGACGGACTGAAAGTATACCAAGTCTTTGCGGTGGTTTGCCTAAAGAAAACAGATTTATGGTATAATATATCTTGCTTTGAAAGCAAAGAACATTATCAAAAGGCAATTACGGAAATTAAAGACAGGTCGCTTTACTATACCGGAATCGAGCCGCATTTCAAAGAACAGCTACTAACCCTTTCCACCTGCTTCGGAGACAGTAAAGACAGCAGAATGGTTGTGATAGGTGTAGAGCAAATAAGATAAAATACCACGGAGGTACTTATGGCTGAAACAAAAAGCAGGATTTTATATATTCTAAAATACCTATGGCACAACACTGACGCCGAGCATTACGCCACAACCGGAGATATTCTTACATACTTAAAGGAAAACGGTATTTCCTGTGACAGAAAAACGATACCGGGCGACATTGCGAAGCTCTGTGACATTGGCATTGATATTGAAGAAGAAAGAAGCCGTGAGAACCGCTATTCCCTGAGCAGCCATTTGTTTACATTGCCGGAAGTGAAGCTACTGATTGATGCGGTGGAATCCTCAAAGTTCATTACGGCAAAGAAAAGCTCGGAGCTTGCGAATAAGCTGTCGCAGATGACAAGCGTGTATCAGTCGGAAGGACTGAAAAGGAATATCTATATTTCCCAGCGTGTCAAACCGATGAATGAGCAGATTTACTATTTGGTAGATAATATAAATACGGCAATCAACCAGGGCAAACAAATTTCGTTCCTGTATTTTCACTATAACCAATACAGAGAGGAAGTTCCGAATAACAACGGTAAGCGCTATCATTTTTCCCCTTACTACCTTGTGTGGAATGAAGATCATTACTATGTGGTCGGCTTTTGTGAAAAACATCAGCGCATTACAACATTCCGAGTGGACAGGATGAAATCAATCAGTATTCTTTGTTCTGATGCAGTGCCGCAGCCAAAGGACTTTAATCTACCGGACTTTACCCGTCAGGTATTTGATATGTACGACGGCACAAAAGAGAAAGTTACGCTGCTCTGCAAGAACGAGCTGATGAACTACATCGTAGATAAATTTGGAGATGAGGTTGAAACCTCGCCAACGGATAACAGCCATTTCAAGGCAGTCGTAGAAGTGTCCGTAAGCCAAACCTTCTTTGCGTGGGTGTTTCAGTTTAACGGAGATATTATAATTACAAATCCGTCAGCGGTTGTTTCAAGATACCGTGAAATGCTTGAAAACGCCTTGAAATAAAGGAATATCGAACGGTTCAAAAAAATGAGTTGGGTGAAAAAACGCCCAACTCATTTTCACTTTCCCCAAAAGCATTGACTGTGAACAAGTGTTCGGATATAATATACTTACGGTATTCGCAAATGAGCGAATTTGAAAGGAGCTACCTTATGGAAAATAACAAGACCTTTGGGAGGTTTTTGATTTCAAAGCGAATGGAACACGAAATGTCTGCTCGGCAGCTTGCTATCGCCCTTGATTATTCAGCCGTATATATCTGTGACATTGAAAAAGACCGCAGACCGGTTCCTGACGATATTCTTGAAAAGCTTCCCGCACTTCTCCATCTGACCGAAGCAGAAACGGAGGAGATGTACGATTTGGCGGCAAGGTCAAGGAATACCGTAAGTGCAGATTTACCTGAATATATAATGGAAAAAGATATTGTCCGGGCTGCACTGAGAACCGCAAAGAAGCACAATGTAACCGATAAACAATGGGAAGATTTTATCCGCCGCATAACAAAGGAGTCCGACTAATCTTTCGGACAGAAAGGACGCAGCAGTGGCAACAGTATTCTATCGACCGCAGGCGCTTGAAACGATTGCCCGCCGTACATTAAGTGAATATGATCCAATGTATCTGAACGGCAGTCCCCGTGCAGTGCCGATTGAAACAATCATCGAAAAGACTTTCGGTTTAAGAATAGAATACCAATATCTAACCAATGATGCCCGTGAGCTTGGCAGAATGATTTACGATAGCGGTATTACAACCTATTACAACCGGGAGATTATGGACTATGCCCTGATGAGAGTTGAAGGTGGTACTATGCTTATTGAAGCGGCTTTGCTGGAGGATGAGAAATCATACGGCAGACTTCGGTTCACCTTGGCTCACGAGCTGGCACATTACATTATACACAAGCAGATATTCAGCGGGACAGGCGTTGCCGCCGCTTTATATAACAATGATACCGACGAGGATGCAACAGAATGGCAGGCAAATTATCTTGCAAAGGCTATTCTTATGCCAAACGGTCAGATCAAACGCTGTTTCTACGCACTCCGCCCCGTGTGCAAAACAAAAAGCGCGTATGTCTGCAAAATGGCAGAAATCTTTGAAGTGTCAAAACAGGCAATGGAAATCCGATTGAAGGACTTTGCCCTAATCTAAAATCCTGCGGGATTTTTTTACTCTGTATATTCGCAAAGTTGCGAATATACAGAACAACAAAATTATACGAGGTGATAGCGTTGATGACAGAAACTTGGAAGCCGATACCGATGTTCTGCCCCAACTGCGGAAAGATGAACTACGGATATAAAGGCATTGATGAAAAGATTAAATACGAATGTGACCGATGTATGGTCAAGTTCGTGCGGGTGCGAAAAGGCAGAAGGCACGATACGATTGAGATGTTCGCTCCTCCGGGACAGGAAAGCGTAATTTAAGAAACTTAAAACTGAATACGGCGAAACGACGGTAAGGTCGGGCTGAAACAGAACCGCACTAAATCCTTATCAGGTCACTTGCTTTGAAAACACTTCGGTCAGTTAATCCAGACCTGCGTAAAGCAAACATGAGAGGCTGCCGACAGGACAGATAGCCATAGGCTAACTCTGTCTTGCCGGTGGCTTTTTGTTTTCGGCAGATGACTGAACAGCGAGGACTTTGTTACATAGCTGAATATCCGTGATCTCCGAATTTTGAGTTCAACACCAAATTCAAAATTCAAAGGAGATTACGAAAATGAATACATACTATCTTTCTGCTCTTGATGAGCAATTCAAATACGATTGTAAGGTAATAAACCTGAGTTACGAATATCCCGGATATACAGGAGAGGAAAAATGGGCGATTATTACTGATTTAACCGAAGAAGAACTTAGTAAAAAGTATGAGGAGATAATCTCCTCGTATAGACCGTTTATTATTTTATCTTCTTTGTTCGGTAGCGTGCGAGCTGATTTTATTAGGAATGAAGATAAATTCATCAAACGAGCCAAACGGAGCATAAGTATTTTCGATTTCAGCGAGGAAACCGAAGAACATCATCCTGAAATAGCTGCAAACGATCTTGAAGAAGAGGCAATCTCAAATGAAACGGCAGAACAAGTCCAGGCTGCAATAGCTTTACTAAAGCCTATTCAACGGGAACGCCTTATCAAATATTTCTTTGAAGGAAAGAGTTTGCTTCAAATTGCCGCTGAAGAAGGGAAATCTTATTCAACTGTTTATGAATCGTATCAAGCTGCCTTGAAGAAACTGAAAAAAATATTTGAAAATACCCGATAATTTGACCTCTCCCAGTCCGAACAAGTGAAGGGACTATTTCTTATCCGGAGAGAAACAACCTTCAAACTAATACATTTGAGAGGTTAAATAAAATGGAAGAAACAAATATCATCCGTAAGGTTAAGCGTGGCGAAATCTATTTATATGATTTTGGGACAAATCCTGAGTCTATCCAAAACGGCGTAAGACCTGTTCTTGTCGTTCAATGCGATGAAGGCAATGAAGCGAGTACGACAACCATAATTGCGGCAATGACGACCGTAATTAAGAAACGCTATATGCCATCCCATATCGTATTGGGAGATAATTTCGGCTTGAGAGAGCCGTCAATGGTAATGCTTGAGCAGATAAGAACGGTAAACCAGTCCGAACTGACAAAATACATCGGTTTTGTGGATAGCGAGTATCTACAAAAGAGAATCAATGTTGGGTTGAAGAAGGTTCTCGGCTTTTGGGTGGAAAGACCACCTAAACGCAAAAACGACATTCGGTGTCTTTGTAGTAAGTGCTTAAATGATTACAAATTTAATCCTGAGTATATCGTCAGACGACTTGATCCGTTTGAGAATATCAAGCACCAGTGCGATAAATGTTCGGGCAGCGGTTACGACTACATTATATATGATAGAAGTTCCGTGCGGAGGTAGTGTCTATGGAAGATAAAAACACTACCGTAAAAAAAGAGAGCGTCCCAATTTGGGAAAAATACGCCTTAACGATTTACGAAGCAACAGAGTATTTCAATATTGGAGAGCATCGTTTAAGGCAATTGGTAAGAGAAAACCGTCAAGCAGATTTTGTGCTATGGATAGGCACAAAGGTTGAAATTAAACGAGAGCTTTTTGAAAAGTTTCTTGATGAAATCAATGCCCTCTGATAATTATGCGTTTTGAAAAATCGCACATTTGTCAATATGCTCGTGACTTCGTATCATATATACGAAGCATGAGCTGACAGATGATTAAGGAGGACAAGCCTATGAAGAATAATTACATCTATGTACCCGGACTGAGTGAGAGTGTTGCCGATGAGGTAAAAAAGAAAAAGGATGCTGAAGCACCGAGATTTATAACCGGAACGGGCGCAGTCAAGAAAGAAGCTGTTACACACGACAGAGGGGTTTTAAGAACTCGTAAGGTAGATGATCGGCAAAGTATTCAAATCCCTGTTTGGGAAAAGTACGCTTTGACTGTTAAAGAAGCGGCTGAATACTACAATATCGCTGAAACGAAATTGAGGGATTATCTGCTTGCCAATCGTGATGCACCTTTCGTCTTAAAAGGTGGAGCAAGGCTTTTGGTGAAACGCAAGATGTTTGAAATGTTCTTAGATGAAAGCAATATCATTTAGGAGGTCAGTATGACTAATGAAACGAAAACCTTCTTACAAGGTGAGATTATGATAGATGCCGAAGGGCATAACCGCAAAATGCAAGAGCTTCCGATTTGGGAAAAACCGCTTTTAACGGTAGTAGAAGCGGCGAAATACTTTCAAATCGGTGAGAGCAATATTAGACGGCTCACAAGAGAACACAAAGGCAAAGACTTCGTCCTTTGGAAAGACAATCGGGTGTATATCCGAAGGAAAGAAATGGAGTCGTTTTTAGACACAATCAATGAGATATAGGAGGTAAAGAATTATGGCAGAAAAAAGACGAGATAATAAAGGCAGGGTTTTGCGAGCAGGCGAATCGCAGCGGCCTGACGGTAAGTATGAATATAAGTATGCGGACAGTAACGGTGAGCGTCATTCCGTATATAGTTGGAAACTCGTAGCAACCGACAAGGTTCCAGAAGGAAAGCAAGGCGGGACTTCGCTTCGTGATATGGAGAAGCAAATTCAGAAGGACTTGGAGGACAACCTACTTATTTATCAAACCCGCAAGATGACACTCAATTCCTTTTGGGATCAATACATCGAACTCAAGAAAGAACTGAAAGAGTCCACGAGAACCAACTACATCTATATGTACGACAATTATGTTCGCCCTGACTTTGGCAAAAAGAACATCACCACAATCAAGTATAGTGATGTCAAGAAGTTTTATATATCCCTTATTCACGAAAGAGGGTTCAAGCCGAACAGTATGGAGATAATCAATACCATTCTGCATCCGGTATTCACTTCGGCGGTTCGTGACGGATATATACGCAACAACCCTTCGGACGGCGTAATGGCAGATATTAAAAAGAGCCATACTTGGGAAAAGCCAAAGCGACACGCACTCACCGAGCAACAGCAAACGAAGTTCGTTGAGTTCACGGCACAATCCTATCAGTACAAGCATTGGCTGCCACTCTTTACAGTCCTGCTCGGTACGGGCGGACGAATCGGTGAGATACTCGGTTTAAGGTGGGAAGATTGTGACTTTCAAGGTAACATCATCAATATCAACCACACCCTTATTTATAGGAAGTACACGGACGAAGCATCGCACTTCGCAATAACCACTCCAAAAACAAAATCAGGTGTCAGAATAATTCCGATGCTTTCCGATGTAAAGGCGGCTCTCACAGAAGAATACAAGGAGCAGCTTGAGAGTGGATTTAATGAGAGCGTTGTAGACGGGTACTCAGGCTTTATATTCAAATCAAGATACAACACGGTATTATCCCCACATTGTGTTAATCGAGCGATAGACCGAATAATCAAAGCGTGTAATGCGAAAGAGGAAGAAGATGCAAAAGCGGAAGGTCGAGAACCTGAACTGTTACCGCATTTCAGTTGCCACCATTTGCGACATACATTCTGCACTCGTTTCTGCGAAAACGAAACTAACCTGAAGGTAATTCAGGAGATTATGGGACACGCAGATATTACAACCACGATGGACATATATAACGAAGCAACAAAGGATAAGAAGATGGAGTCCTTTGCAGGGCTTGAGGGGAAAATCAAGATACGATGAAAAAAGGGAGCTTACCACAAAACGGTGATAGGCTCCTTGATTTCTGTGTAAGAATATGTTATACTGTATAAACAAATAAAGGTTTACGTGGCAAATAGTCGGGGGTATCCGAGATGTGCTTCTTTGTTGGACAATGAAAACACCCTCGTTTTTTTACGACAATTTTTACGACAAACCAAATAAAGTTATGACATCTTATAGAGAGGTTAAATCAGGGTATAAGATACTCTCCCTTGAAATCCCCACAATGAAGAGCTTACCGAACGACAAGTAAGAAAAACCCAGTGTTTATGCGGGATTGAGGCATTTGAGTACGTCAAAGGACGCATTAAAAGACGTATTTTGGCATAGTCATTTACATCAGTATGAAAGAGTATACAATCTGAAAAGAATAAGATTCAATCGAATATGAACTGCTAAGAGGACATTTTCTAAAGCAATTTAGAAGATGTCCTCTTTTTTGAGTTATGGAGAAAATACGTCATTTAGTAGATACGAATGGAAGCGGACATGGTGCATTGGCAGGAGTTCTTAATGCCTTAAATGCCGATGTTTTGATCTGCGGCGGAATCGGAGGAGGTGCTCAGACTGCGTTAGCGGTAGCGGGCATTAAGCTTTTTGGCGGAGCTTCAGGAGATGCGGATAAAGCAGTAGAAGCTTTTATCAATGATACGCTTGATTATAAACCGGATGTGAAGTGTTCTCACCATGAGCACAACCATGGGAAAGGACATACGTGTGGGAAGCATGGATGCGGAAGCCATAGCTGTCATCAAGAAGAATAAAAAAATACAACACGAAAGGATGCGTCAAGTTAATGCCGGAATTATCGTGATACATCCTTTTGTATTTGGAATAATTATTTTTCTTTCCCTACTTGTCAAAAGTAATGGATGGAATGTATAATATTGTTAATGATCCAGAGATATTTATTTTGGAAACAGCTTAATCAATTTGGAGGTATTAAGTGAAAGCACATAAATACTTTGCATTTGGTTCTCTGATATGCATGATTATGGCAGTCTATTCTGGTCATAAAATGATTTCAGGTAATAAAAGAACAAGAAAACAGGTGGAAAATACAAAAGCGGAGGAA
>SFGA01000055.1 GCA_004556705.1 Ruminococcus sp.
AAAAACTTGGAAAATGAAGTGAAAACAAGTCACATTTCCTCTAAAATCCCTTGTCTGTTTATAGCATCGTCTGTTATTATGCCTATCCACCCCCACAAAACGACCTTAATTACAAGCACTTAAGACACTTGTTTACCTACTCTTTTAGCGTTATATTACCTACTTTTTTAGCGTTGCTTACCCCCCTTTTTAACCTACTCTTTTAGCGTTATATACTACTTTGTTATAAAAAATGTAGGTTATGAAAAATAAAAAACATATCTTTGCCGTATATCCACTCTAAAAATAGCAGAGATATGCCAAGAAAAAAAGGAATAACAGTACCTATCACAACCCAAAACAAAGATGTGACAACCACATTTAAGTTTGTTTTCGGCCATCATCCTGATATATCAGTAGACGAACAAAGGGTTTTAGCCAGGATCCTTGAATTTGCAAGCCTCGAACTGCAAGGAAAGCTTATGAAAGACGAGATACACAGATTCAAGCGTTCCGAATGGGGTGCTGTAAACATGGAATTAAATGTAAAAGATTTCATGCTTAGTAGCGAAGGATGGTCTCATGAATATGTTCAAGGCATGCTTAACAGACTATCCAGACGCTTTTTTACTTATGAAGACGATAAAGTATGGACACAAGCAACCTATATTGCAGAGCCTTTTTATGAAAAAGGGACTGGCAGAGTAACATTTACCGTACCAAAGCTTATGTGGTGGGCCATGAAAAACTTTGTAGGAGGTTACCGGGAATTTGAACTGAACAAAGCTTTAGCACTACCAACCACATATAGTTTTAGGTTTTATCTGCTAATGAGCGGACAGAAAAAACCGTTTGAATTTAGTATTGAAAAGCTTTTTGAATGGCTTGCAATACCACTTAAAGATACAGCTATTCTCGATAAGGATGGAATGCCTAAAATTGTAAAAGCTGCATATAGGGATAAAAACGGCAAATTCCGCATAGACAACATCGAAGCTAAGGTAATAAAACCTGCAAAAGAAATATTGGACAAGACTTGTCCATACACGTTTGACTACACAAAAATCAAGGAAAACGAACGCAATCCAAGAAGTCGAGTGATAGGATTCAGGTTTTACCCTGTTTATCAGCCAAAATACCGAGATCAAGAACTTGAAAAGAAAGAACTACTTATTCAAATACCAGGAAAGGCTCTTCTTGATAAAGAGATATACAACTATCTAACTACACAAATAGGATTTACCAAAGAAGAAGTCAACCGGAATAAGGAAATCCTCATAGAAGCCCAAAGAATCATACCAGATTTGGTTTATGAACTGTCACTTCTGAAGGGAAAATCAAGGGACAAAAAGAACCCCAAGGGATATATAATAAACGCACTGAAGGGAAAAATAAAAGACAAGGAATAACTTTGATTATGTTACACAATCAAAAAAGAATAAGAATATGAAAGAAGGTGATTTGGTAATGGTTTCAGCAGAAGCAACAGGCTTAGGAAAGCCAATGGAAGCAGTTATAGACAAGATTGAGATATTCATGGGACAAACCCTTGTAACGGTTACTTACACGCAACCTGACGCCTTATCTGGCTTCGGTGGCTGTTTTGTAGATGCACACATAACAAAGCAATAATATATTTTTTGTAGAATATGTATATTCCTAAATATATTCTTTATATTTTTGTGCCTAAATTATTGATATGCAAGAGAAAACAAATATACAAACATCAACACTAAGAGTACCTAAAAACATACTCGAGGAAATAAAAATATATTGCCGAAAAGCCGGGAAGCCTGTCGGTGAATGGGTTGAAACAGCCTGGAAATTCATAGAGAAGAATGACTTCGACATCTATGACAAGGAAACAACACCGTTTCTTCCTGTTCCTCCAGACATCGAAAAGGAAAGGAATCAGGTAGAAGCTTTGTGTATGCTTATGAGCGAGTTTATAACGACACAGAAGCAGATACAGCTTCCGGCTCCAGAACTTATCGCAAAGGCAGCTGAAGAAAAGGTACGTGCTGAAATAAAAGCTGAAGAACAGGCCAAAGAACTACAGGATCTTCAGGAAGAAAATAACCGATTGCGTAACGAAATCAAAGTTCTACAGGAGTATAAGGAAAAGGCACACCGGGAACTGTGCCGTGTACGTGATGAACAGAAAACAATAGGGAAAATAAAAGTAAATACAGAACTATAAATATATCAACAACATGAAAGTCGGAGATAAAGTATTAATTTCGCCAGACCTTACCAGACTGCCACAGTGGATATCTGGTACAGTTATAGAGGTCGAGGACAACCCATTTGTAGGGATAGTAATATCTGCTGAGACTGAAGACAAGGACGTATATTTCGGTCAGGAAGATTTGTTTAAACCTCAAACAGAAGAAATATGTTTGCCATAAGTTTTGACATGGTTATCTCAGATCTCGAGATATATTACGGTAAACCGTATAACAGAGCCTATTTTGAAATCAAGGAGATATTAAAGCAGAATGGTTTCAGCTGGATACAGGGCAGTACATACCTTAGTGAAAGTGATGATATGGGCCATGTTGTAAAAGCAATAATGGACTTGTCAAAGATAGACTGGTTTAAGAAATCAGTAAGGGATATCAGAGGTTATAAAGTAGAGAACTGGTCAAACTTCACTGACATTGTAAGAAATGCATAAAGTATGCGGTGGAAAATTTCCACCACATACTTATATCAGAGTTCACCGGGAACTATGCCGGGTACATGACAAACAGAAAACGATAGGGAAAATAAAAGTAAATACAGAATTGTAAGAACTGCAATCAGAAAACTAAGAATATGAAGATTTTAATCAGGATGGGAGATTACAAAAAAATAAAGAATCCCCCATTCTAAACACATTATTTCAGCTTCTTTAAAGTAACTACATAAAACATCAAAAAGCAAATATATGAAATCACCATCAAAATGAATGCAATGAAACCTATTTCGTTTACAACTTTCATATATACGACCAATAGTAATATCAAACTATTAATAGTCAATAAAATATTAATAAAAAATCTCATACCATTAATTCATTATGAACAAGAAGCAACAAGCCCTGCTAAGGACGCACTATACGAAGCCAACCACCATCCTAACCCGGCTAAATTACCTATAGCTACAGCAGACATACAAGAAATAACAGCTCCACCAACACTTATAGCACAGCTAGCACTCATCGCACGAGTTGTGGTAAAATTATTATTTATTAGCATTCCACAGTTGTACATATCAAACACAGTTTTCCATTCATCATACGTAAAGTCTATGTATTTTTCGGACAAAAGATTAAAAACGTCCTCTTTTCCTGCATTTTCCTTATAGAACAAACATGCTTCATACAGTTTTTCATCGACATTATAGTAGTCCAGCACTGTTTCTATATCAGTTCTGCTATACAAGCTCAAAGCATCTTCCAACTGCTTGCTTTCATTTTCAGACAACATATTTTCACTAGAACCAGAAGATAAGCAGTTATTCATGCTCTGATTAACAAAATCAAATTCAGACTTAGATAAATTATAAATATCCTCAATCTGAAAATCGATAGACCTAGTTGCAACTTCTGCTTCGTTAGCAAGCGATGTAGAATCCAACTCTTCATTAGAACAAGCATTAAATGCGATTAGAGAAACTCCTAAAAATAAAGAAGTACTCAAAATAGATTTGAATCTACACATAATAAAAATAATTTAGTTATTACAACACTGTAAATATATCTAATTTACGCAAACAACGCAAATAATCGTATAAATTTAACACTAAAAATTTATATATATAATCATTTTGATACAATTCAAACAAAATTCCATTAAAAATATCAATCTTATATAAGTAATTAATAGAAGAACAATAGCACACAACAAAACATTATTTTTTCACAAAACACTTTTCATATTTCAAAGTAAGTCAAAGAATGTTCATATTATACCCTAAGGGGTGGTATGTATCCAAGGGATACCCCTTAATCCCATGCGTCATAGCGCTTGACACTATGGCTTTCCCCAAAATATGTACCAAGAAAAAAATAGAAAGCTTATGGCAAAGACAAGTATCAACGTAAGAGTCTGCAACATCGGCAGCGCAAAATGACACAAAGAACCATATATTCAACTCTAAATTTACATACCCATTCCAACCCCCCGGCTTCTTTTCCTTGGCTGGTCGAGTTCCTCCTCCTGTTGCTTCTTTCGCTGCGGTGCCTGGTTGATTTCCGGAACTTGGGAAATACTGTTTCCCTGTTGTTGGATCTCTTCCCGGCCTTGTTCCTGGTGCTGTTCCTGAAGGCTCCGGCTCCATTCGGCCTTCATTCTCTCCAGACGCTCATGGTTCACACGTTCCGCCCACTCCTTCATCTGGAAGATTTCTTTCGGGCTTCCGTTCTTCATGGTATTGAGATAGTCGAATGTCTGTTCCGGAGCCCGGTCATACCCTGTGCGCTTATCAAATGAAGATTCACACTTTCGGAAAAAATCTGTCCTGTCAAAACCTCCCTTCACGTTTCCGCAGTTCTTCTTCCCGGTGTGGTTGGTCTTTGGGCTTAGCTTCCTGGTGTTGCTCCTGTCCTTCCGGCTGACGATGATATGTGCGTGCATGTCGTACCGGTCGGCTCCCTTCCTCTCGAAATGGATCTTTCCGTAATACTCGATATCCTCTTTGTTCAGGCCTTTTCCGAACCCTTCCGCATAGTGCTGCATCACATCATCACGCACATACTTTCTCATGGCTTCAGCCTGTTCCTTCTCTGTCTTGCCCATCTGCTCCAGTTCCCGGCTGGAAGGACTTACCGTGATCACATAGAACTTTGCATCGTTCCGGCTTAATTTTGCCTTATTGTTGTCTATCTTAAAGGTTACTTCCTGCGCACTTATGTAGTCACGTGAGTTGTTGAAGAACGGCTGCACCTCCCGGCCGTTCTTCATGCGCTCCAGATCCTCATGCTGGAGATAGGTCGTTACTCCTGTGCAGCTCCCTGTATTGGCATAGGTTCCGGAACCGCCACCCTGTATCTTTATGTTCATATTCCCCTCCTGTTTTTCTCCTTGCCATAAACCTTGTTTATATCATCGAGCAGCCCTGTCTTTCCCTTTGCGTCAATGTATGATGCAATATACTTCATGGCCTGCATATGTGCCGTTTCGCTCTTCTCGAGCTTGGACATGATCTCCTTCAGTTTGTCCTGGGCTTCCTTGCCGGAACTCCTGACCGTCATTTCAGCCCTCTCGATGGCCTTGCCGTTTTTGCCTGAACTGTTGATTACCTCGGCAAACAGTCCGTTGTTCTCCATCAGGAACTCGCTGAACCTTTCTTCCGAAAGTAAGGATGAAAGGCTTATGGTTATCCGTGTGCTGGCTCCAGCCAGAGCTTCACAAGCCGGACGCACAAGATCCGTTTCCTGTTTCTTCAGGAATGCGAAAACCTGATCCATGCGCTTGATAAGTCTCTGCATTTCCTGTGCCGGGCTTTCATGCTCGACCGGGTTTATACCGTACTTTTCGAAGTAGTTGATGGCATGAGTAAGGAACTCCATTTTTGACACACCGTTTGCCTTGGCCAGACGGTCAAGTTTAGTAAAAGTGGTACGTTCTACCGCTACCGTTGTTTTGCTGTCTTTTTCCATGATACTATAAGGCTTATTATAACGAATAAATATATTAACTTGTTGGTTTACAAGGTAGTATATTTTTTCGTTATAACCAACATATAACGGTTAATTTTTCTAATGCTTTGATAATCAAAGCATAACCCCGTAGGGCAAGAGGAAAAAACAGGGCTTGCCCGGTTTCCTCTTGCTGTTCTATCGAACACCCTCCCCAGCGCGAAATTAGCAAAGGGGACGGGGAGAGATGGAACCTATCCCACACACGTGAACATCCACGAAAACCGCACACCCGGTACACAACAGAATTACCTAACAAAACCGCACAACAGAACGTGTCCGGAACACCACACAAAACTCATCGGTCGGGGAGCGCCGCACGGCAAGGGGGTGTACCAACACTCCCGACGAGTGCAGCCGTTTGCAGTGCAAATCAGTGTGCGGTTTTACTTGGATATCCGATATAAAATACCTAACTTTGATTATGTAACGAAATCAAACAAAACAGACCTATGGAAAAGGAACCAGGAAAAAAGACCGGAAAAGGTGGGGTAAGAGAAGGAGCCGGAAGAAAGGCTGTGTCCGGCATGTACACCAAGACCATGAGAGTGCCTACAGTAATGGAAGAAGAAGTGCTTTGCCTGATCGACATGTATTCGAACTGGCTGAAGTACGGGAAAATGGAAAAGGGTATGGCAAGGCGTACCACTCCGGAACAGAGAATGAGAGCTATCCGGTCAATACAGGAAATACTCGATTATGAGAAGCAGAGCCAGAAAGCGCACAAACAGGAAGAAGAGGATAAACGGCAGTTGTCTTTATTTTGATTCTGTCACAAATTCAAAAGGATTGCAGTAAGTTCCGAAACGGCACATACTGCAATCCTTCATTTGTCGTCATAGTGTCCCCAGGCTGAAATGATGAACACGATTACGGTAGTCTCGTTGATCATATACCTGATACGGTTCTTCTTGTCCAGCTGCCTTGACCATACACCCTCCAGGTATCTCAACTGTTCCGGATGCCCTGTACCCGTATATGGGTGTTCCCGGAGTTCATCCAGCAGCTTCTCCAGCTTCCTGAAAAGCTGCGGAGAGGATTTTCTCATTAACAGGACATGTTTTACCGCTTCTTTGGAAAATTCTATCTCATACATTGCCTTCACCCTCTATACGGTTAAGAAAATCGTCCAGGGACTCGTTTTTAGCCATTCTGAAGGTATTTCCGCTCCTGACATCATCAATACCCCTCTGGATGGCCGCAAGCTCTTCCCTTGAAGGGAAATCGCCTTCTCTGACCGCACACACCATGATAGGGGCTGCATTGCGTCTGGAGACCAGGATCGTTTCCGTCTCTGCCATTTCGAAGTATTTCTTCTGGTTGGCACGAAATTCGCGTGTTGTAACAATCTGCATAGTTCTAACATATTGGTTTTCACTGCAAAAATAGGAATAAAAGCCAATAAAACAAAGCTTTTGTGTACTTATTTGTGTACACGCGCAGAAAGTTCGCTCCTTAAACCTCACTTCGTTCGGGAACTATTTGCTTTTGCTTTGTATCAAGCGGCAAAAACTTGGAAAATGAAGTGAAAACAAGTCACATTTCCTCTAAAATCCCTTGTCTGTTTATAGCATCGTCTGTTATTATGCCTATCCACCCCCACAAA
>SFGA01000056.1 GCA_004556705.1 Ruminococcus sp.
TTTTGGTCGTCCCATATCTTTTCATCTCCTCTTTCTCATTTTAACACAAAAAATGATGGTAGACACTTTTTTGTGTCTACCATCATTATATCATTTTACAATTTTGTCCTGCTTTTTTGCATATTTATAAAGAGTTGTATTTTTTACACATTACAAATTTTTATTTACTTTGACATATAAAGTGAGTATAATATAAGTGAAAAATTTTAAGAGGTGTTAAGACTATGAACGATATAAACGCTCTTTATAAGCTTTGGAGTGAAAAGGCAACTGCCGACGCAGACCTTGTTGAAGAACTTAAAAGCATTAACGGCAACGAGGATGAAATCCTTGACCGCTTCTATAAAAGCCTTGAATTCGGCACAGCAGGACTTCGAGGTGTAATCGGTGCAGGCACTAACAGAATGAATGTATATACCGTAAATCAGGCGACGCAGGGACTTGCGGATTATCTCAACTCGGAATTTGAAAATCCGTCTGTTGCGATAGCCTACGATTCGAGAATTAAGTCCGACGTGTTTGCTCGCTCGGCGGCTTCGGTGCTTGCAGGCAACGGAATTAAGGTGTATATCTATCCGGAGCTTGTTCCGACACCCATGCTTTCATACGCCGTTCGTTACTATAAGTGCAGTTCGGGTATTATCATAACCGCAAGCCATAATCCCGCAAAATATAACGGTTACAAGTGCTATGACCCCAACGGTTACCAGATGACCGACGAAGCGGCTGCTAAAACCTATGATTTTATTCAAAATGTCGATATGTTCTCGGGTGCAAAGACAGCCGATTTTGATAAGGCTTTGGCTGACGGCACAATCGAGTATATCTCAAATGATGTTGTCGAGAGTTTCTATGATGAAGTTCTTAAAGCAAGGGTTAACCCCGAGGTTTGCGAAAAAGCAGACTTGTCTGTTATCTATTCTCCGCTTAACGGCACAGGCAATAAGCATGTCCGTGCAATTCTTGACAGAATAGGCATAAAGGACGTCAGAGTTGTCAAGGAGCAGGAGCTTCCCGACGGCAATTTCCCGACCTGTCCGTTCCCGAACCCCGAAATCAAGCAGGTTTTCGAGTGCGGAATTGAAATGACAAAGGAGAGAAAGGCTGATTTGCTTCTTGCTACCGACCCCGATTGCGACAGAGTGGGAATTGCGGTGCTTGATAACGGCGAATATAAGCTTATGACGGGCAACGAGGTCGGAATTATGCTCACGGAGTATATTCTTTCCTCACTCAAAGAGCAGGGTAAGCTTCCGAAAAATCCGATTGTCGTAAAAACGATTGTCACCTCACATCTCGTTTCCGTTATCGCAAGCAAATACGGTGCGGAAACTGTGGATTTGCTCACGGGCTTTAAGTATATCGGTGAGCTTGTTACAAAGCTTGAAAAGAAGAATGAAACAGATAGATTTATCCTCGGTATGGAGGAGTCATACGGATATTTGAGAGGCGCACACGCAAGAGATAAGGATGCTGTTGTTGCTTCAATGCTTATTTGCGAAATGGCGGCTTACTATAAGAGTAAAGGTATAAGCCTTTACAATCAAATGCAGAACATATACAAGGAATACGGCATGTTCCTGAACACGCTTCTCAACTTCGGCTTTGAGGGTGCGGCAGGTATGCAGAAGATGAGCGATATGATGACCGAACTTCGTAATAATCCGCCGAAAACAATCGCAGGCAGAGAGGTTGTTGAGGTTTCTGACTATAAGCTCAGCACAAGAACGGATACTAAATCAGGTACGGTCGAGGAAATCAAGCTTCCGAAATCAAACGTTTTGGCATATAAGCTTCCTTCGGGCAGCGGCGTAATCGTTCGTCCGTCGGGCACAGAGCCGAAGATAAAGATTTATATTACCGCTGTGGCTTCGGACAGGGCGTCGGCTGAGGCGTTTACAAATGAAATTTCCTGCGATATGGAAAAAATTATGGGAATCAAATAACGGAAAACAAGGTGAAAGCTGATATGTTCAACAATCGAAAAATTGTTAAAGGTCTTTGCGTTTTTCTTGCCGTGCTTATGGCAGCGAGCGTGCTGACAATCCTCTTAAATGTAATACTTTAAGCTTTAGGCGGCTTGCTTTTGTGGAGTTTACACAAAATAAGCTGCCTGTTTTAATGCAATTCTACAAGTTGCACAAAAAACTTGACTTTATTTAGAAATCTGTTATAATTATTCTATTGTGGATAAGTTTTATGTTTTTGCTTTATATGTTTGTTGTGTGAGGTAATTGGGTTGTCTGATTGTATTAACGGTTTTTCCGAGGAAGAAATTGCGGGACTTCTCACTCTTGCACAGCAGGGCGATAAGGACGCTGTTTCAAAGCTTGTTGATATGGCTTTGCCCATTGTCGAGGCACAGGCGAAAAGCTTTTCGGGCAACGGCTTTGAATTTGCCGACCTCTCTCAGGAGGGTATGATAGGCGTTCTTTGTGCTATCGGAACATATAACAAGGACGCTGGCGCAAGCTTCAAAACCTATCTCAATATCTGTGTTAAAAACAGGCTCCTTTCCGTAATTCGCAAGCGTTCGGAGAAAAGCGTCTTTTTCGATAAAGCGATTTCCCTTTCAACCGACGACTCGGATATGGCATCCTCACAGTCGCTTGAGGAACAGCTTATCGGCGAGGACGGATATAAAAGAATTTTTGAGTTTATTGACTCCGAACTTTCGGAGAAAGAACGTGAAACGTTGCTTCTGTTTATAAGCGGTCTTTCGTATGAGGAAATAGCCGATAAGACGGGCACAACCGTCAAGGCTGTTGACGGAACGCTTCAAAGAGCAAGAAAGAAACTTAAATTGTTCAAATAATAAGCCCTTCTCGAAGGAGAGCATTTTGATTTATGTAACGGTGCAAGTCCGTTGGGGGTAAAAATATTTTTTATTTTAGCGAGGTTACTAAAATGTACGAAGACAAGACCCTTATTTGCAAAGATTGCGGCAAAGAGTTCGTATTCACAGCAGGCGAGCAGGAGTTTTACGCTGAGAAAGGCTTTGTAAACGAGCCTCAGAGATGTAAGGCTTGCCGTGACGCAAGAAAGAACGCAGTAAAAGGCGAGAGACAGATGTTCACAGCAACATGTGCAAGCTGCGGCGGAGAGGCTAAAGTTCCCTTCCAGCCCAGAGATGACAGACCCGTTTATTGCAGCGAATGCTTTGCGAAGATGAAGGAAGAAAACGCATAAGCATACAACATAAGGCTGAGTGTTAATAAGGCAGTTTTGCTTCAAAATTACATTTTTAGCACAATAAATGCGTTGGAGTTCCCCGAGTATGCGAAAGCATATTTCGGGGGATTTTTTGTGCGGCTTCATGCTCGCTTCACACAGGGATTTCGTTCTTTAGGCTTTTTAACTAAAATGTTAATACTCCTTTAATGCAGGTTGCCAATTTTTTGAACAAAAGGTAAATAACTCTTTATTTTTTTGTTAAAGTTTTGTATTATTGTGTAAGATTATGGACAAACACATTGTTTAGAGGTGGAAAAAAATGAAAGTGTCAAAACGCATACTTGCCGCTGTTCTTTGCCTGTTGATAATGATGTCAACGGTAACATTGGCATTTGCGGGCAGTGTTTCGGCTTCAACGAAGAAAAACGCCGAAAGCATTGCAAAGCAGATGGAGGCGGAGGGCATAGTTCTTCTTAAAAACGAAAATAACGCTTTACCGCTTACCGATAAAAAGGTAAATGTGTTCGGTATGGGCTCAATAGCATTCGCACTCGGCGGAGGCGGCTCGGGTTCGGTAGTTGCCGAAAATGCGATTTCGTTTTATCAGGGACTTGAAAACGCAGGCATAACGTACAATAAGGAATTGCTCAATTTCTATGAGGAATGGGCAAAGAAGCATTCAATCGCAGAAACGGGACAAGGTCTTGTGGATATGCTTGTGCAGATGCTCAACAGTAAAATACAGCAGGAGCTTCCGGCTGAAAATCTTACTCCGAGCATACTTAAAAACGCAAAGGACTTTTCCGATACCGCAATTTTTGTTATCACGAGAACAGGTACGGAAATGGCTGATCTGACTCCCGAGGATATTAAAATTACCGATACGGAAAAGGCTATAATCAAAAAGCTTGACCGTAATTTCAGAAATGTAATTGTAATATTCAATACCTGTAATATTCTTGAGCTTGATTGGATAAACGATTGCCGTAACGTAAACGCAGTAATGCTTGCGTGGACTCCGGGCGAGTTCGGTGCGGATTCAATCGGCAAGGTGCTTTCGGGCGAGATAAACCCGTCGGGTAAGCTTGTTGATACGGTTGCTTATAATATTTCAGATTATCCCACAACCGCAAACTTCGGCAACTTTGCTTATTCCGATCAGGTTGCAAAGTATTTTGTCAACTATGCAGAGGGCATATATGTAGGCTACAGATATTTTGAGACCTTTGCTCCGAACAGAGTTCTTTTCCCGTTCGGATACGGTCTTTCCTACACCTCTTTTGATTGGGAGGTAACAGATTATTCGGCTGACAGCAATAAGATTTCGGTAACGGTTAAGGTTACGAACACGGGCGAATATGCAGGTAAGGACGTAGTACAGCTCTATTTCTCGGCACCGTACTATTCGGGCGGAATTGAAAAGAGCTCCTTGAGCTTGCAGGCTATGCAAAGACAAAGCTTATCGCTCCCGGACACAGCGATAAGGTAACGATAACCTTCGATACCGACGATATGGCTTCCTATGACTATAAGAACAGACAGGCATGGGTGCTTGATGCGGGTACATATCAGATTAAGGTAGGACATACGGTAAGAGACTTCGAGGTTGTTTACAACTATGAGGTTCCGACAACTAAGGTAATTAAGAACGACGATACAACAGGCGTTGAAATCAAAAACCATTTTGATAACGCACTCGGCTCATTCCATTATCTTTCAAGAACGGACGGACTTTATTCAAAGCCGTCAGCTCCGACACATTTCCTTGCAACTCAGGCTGTTAAGGATTGCGATACACGACCGTCGCCCACAACAGAGGGTGTTATTCAGAACACAGGTGTTGTTTATGAGGACGGCGCAATAATGCTCGCCGACGTTGCCGCTGATAATTCGCTCTGGGACAAGTTCCTTGATCAGTTCACGGTTGATGAAATGATTGATATGATTTGCGAAAGCGGATACAAGACTCTCGGACTTGAGAGACTCGGCGTTCCGACAACAGTTGACAATGACGGACCTGCTACCGTTAAGGGTGAGGGCGGACTTCTCTATAAGGAGTCGGGTATCGCATACCCCGTTGCGTTCGCACTTGCAAGCAGCTGGAATGACGACCTTGCTTATGCTTACGGTGAGTCGATAGGTAAAGAGGCTAAGGAGCTTGGCACGCACATTTGGTACGCTCCTGCCTGCAACCTTCACAGAAGCCCTATGGGCGGCAGAAACTTTGAGTATTATTCAGAGGATCCGTTGCTTTCGGGTAAGATGGCGGCTGCTGTAACAAGAGGTGCACAGAGCCAGAAGCTTGTTGTTACGGTTAAGCACTTTGTATGTAACGATCAGGAGACAAACAGACAGACAAGAGGTTTGTTCACTTGGACGAACGAGCAGGCAATGCGTGAGCTTTATCTTGAGCCGTTTGAAATAGCGGTAAAAGAGGGCAAGGCTTGGGGCATTATGTCGGCTTACAACAGAATAGGCGCAGATTGGTGCAGCGGTAACAAGGCACTTATAACCGACCTTTTGCGTACCGAGTGGGGCTTTGACGGCTTCGTTGTTTCGGACGCTTATATCAATGTAACGGGTGCTAACTATATGGACCCCGTACTTGCAACCTACGCAAGAAACGACGCTTACCTTACTTCTCTTTGGTACTTTGCGGAGAAGCTTCAGATGACAACAAATATGAAGCAGACCTACGAAAAAGACCCGATAGGCTTCGGTAACGCACTCAGACTTTGCACGTATGACCTTTGCAGAGTTAAGATGCGTACACTTGCCTTTGACCCGACACAGACAACGGGACACAGAGGCGAGGGCAAGATAGTTTCCAAAGAGCACGGAAACGTTGACAACTCTACGGGCGGTGCAAATCAGGGCGGAAGCATAACCGATACCAACGGAGCACAGAACAATGCAAATAAGGTTGAAAAGGCTGATATTGCAAAGACAGGCTTTAAGACCTATTCGCTTGTAGGTGCGGCTACGGTAGCTGTTACAGCGGCGATAGTTATTCCCGTTTGTATTAAAAAGCGTAAAAGAGAAGATTAAAATTAAAAATCAATAAGTGATTTAATCCCGTTCATACTGACGTGTGGACGGGATTTTTATATTTCAAAATACGTTTTTATTTACATTGAATGCAAAATGCGGTAAAATATTTTACGGTGATTTAATGAAACAACTTTTGAGCCTTACGAGGGCGGCGGTTGACAAATACAATATGATCGACGAGGGAGACAGAATTGCCGTCGGTGTTTCGGGCGGTAAGGACTCGCTTGTCCTTTTGTACGCTCTTGCAAGACTTAGGGAGTTTTATCCGAAAAAATTTGAGGTTGTGGCGATAACGCTTGACTATCGCTTCAATTTTGAGGACGGAGATTTCAGCCGTGTTCAGACGCTTTGCGATGAATTGGGCGTTGAGTATATAGTCAAGAAAACAGACCTTTACAAAGTGATTTTTGTTGACAGAAAAGAAAAAAATCCCTGCTCGCTTTGCGCTAAAATGCGCAGGGGAATACTGCACGATACAGCTAAAGAGGCAGGATGCAATAAAATTGCTCTCGGACATCATTTGGACGATGCGGCACAGACCGTTATAATGAATCTTTTTAACGGCGGAACGATAGGCTGCTTCTCGCCTGTTTCATATCTGTCGAATAAAGATTTGTATTTGATACGCCCTATGATTTTCTGCTATGAAAAGGACGTTGCAAGGGCGGCAAGCCGTCTTGAATTGCCGATAGTAAAGAGCAAATGCCCTGCCGATAAGGTTACGCAGAGGCAGACAGTCAAGGAGCTTTTGCTTTCGCTTGAAAAGGACTATCCGCAGCTTCGAAAAAAAATTGTCGGCGCATTGCAAAGGGGAGAGGTTGACGGCTGGTAATCATCTGCGTTGTAAATAGATGTGACCCATTTTTGATAAAAAAATAAGTCAAAATATAGTACAATGTTTTTGAACGCCTTTTGAGTGGAGCGTAGCGGAAT
>SFGA01000057.1 GCA_004556705.1 Ruminococcus sp.
ATTCCTCTTTCTTTATTCTTCGTTGTGATTTCGCAGACCACACACGAATTATATAGCAAGGAGGCTTATTTTTGCATTATCACTCCGCTTAAGCCTTACCTAACCCACGGTCCAACCGTGGGTTTTTCTTTACAACAAAATGGATGTCCCCTTCTAAATTTAGGGAGGCATCCATGTAAAGCTTATGATATAATCCAATTAACTTGTTCAGTTTATTGGGTACACATCAATCATGGTTGCCTTTTTTGTAATACCTGAAGAACCTTGAAATCAAGGTGTGAAAAACCATTATAATACTTGAACACAGATTTCTTATTTGCATAAGAGAATGCGTAAACTTTGAATGCGTTTCCTGTGATTTATGGGCTACAGATTAACTCAATGATGTTTCCCATATTTCTTTGCATTTGCTAATACCCTGCTAAAAGGAAGGCAAAAAACCACGAAAAATTAGCAGGTTTTAGACGAGAATTTATTGACAGTGAAACCCCGGAAAAGCCAGTAAAATCAAGGATTTTCGGGGATTTGCAGGGAGTCAAAAATGCCCCTCGGGGGCTTCTCCTAAGCGGTAGGTCGGAGGTTCGAATCCTCTCGGGAACGCCAAAAAGTGCCGAGAAATCAAGGCTTCTCGGCACTTTTACTTTTCTTTGCTCACTTTTTTTCGGAGTGAGTTTTGTTGTTTTCAAGGAGTAAAACAAAATCGGACTTTTATCGCAACCTGTCAAAATTCTTGCTAATTGTGATTAGCAGAAAATCGCCGTTTTGCTAATCGTCTGCTAATCGGTTTTTTATCAAAAATCTGCTAATTTGCACAGGCGTATGTTACATCCATAGTCCTTTTGAATTTTTGAAGAAAACAGGTTATAATTATTGTAACGTTTTGTAAGTTCCCTAATCTAACAGTTGAAAGGGCGGTGAAAATGTGACTGATTTTGAAAAGCTTTTCAACGAAAACCGAGAATTCATTTTTAAATATCTGATGAAAATGACACGGAATATTACGCTATCCGAAGAGTTGACACAAGAAACCTTTTTTCGTGCATATATGAACTATGCTTCTCTGCGAGACAAGGATAAAGCATCCGCGTGGCTCTGCCAAATTGCAAAGAATACATATTTTGCGTGGTATAACGAACAAAAGAAAAAAGATTCTCTCGACGATCTTGAAGTGGCAAACTGCGATGTAAGCATAGAAGATGCCTTTGTTCAAAAAGAACTTTCCCAAAAAGCACTTATATGCTTGCACGAATTAGAAGATCCGTATAAAGAAGTTTTTATGCTTTCTGTGTTTGGCGGTTTCTCGCTAAAAGACATTAGCTCGATCTTCGGAAAAAGTGAAAGCTGGGCACGAGTTACATTTTACCGTGCCAAGCAAAAACTATTAGAAAGAATGAGGTAACGGTATGAATTGTAACATTGTTAAGGATTTGATCCCACTGTACATTGACGGATGTTGCAGTGAGGAAAGCGAAAAGGTTGTTGAAGTACATATTAGAGATTGCGACGATTGCAAGAGACTTCTTGAAGATATGAAATCGTCATCCGATATTATCACGGTTTTGGAGTCACCAAAAACTTTCAGCAAGCTCAATGATTGGAAGGCTTCTGTTTTACAGTCGGTTTTGTTGTTTCTTTCATTTGCTTTGATTACCTTTGGAGTTGCCCTAGAGGCAAGAACACCATCGGGTATTAGAAATGGTTTTTGGGCGTTGAATCTCGTTATTCCGGCAACCGGATTTATGCTTTCTTTGGTAAACTGGTATTTTATAAGAGTTTATAAAAGCAGAAAATGTTTTTCCAATTATTCTTTAATTGCAACACTTGGCATTACATTAAGTGCTTATATATGGTCGGGTTTCCATTACGAAATTAATCTTTTTGACCTATTTGCAGGAAATGATTTTGCTAATGTTTTAGAAATCCTGCACGCATTATTACTTCTAAATGGAATCGGCATATTGTTGACAGTTGTATTTTGCACTTTATCCAAGACACTCTCAAACCAATACGCAAAGATGTTGGGGAAAGAGTAAGGTGATTATATGAAAAAAGCAATATCAATTCTGATGTGCTTGTTATTTGTACTGGCAATACTGTATCCTGCAGGCGCAATAATAACAGCGTGTTTCGGATATAGCTTTGAGCTTATCAGTGTTTCGGCTTTTGCAATCGCTATTGCTGTATTATCAGTTTGTATTGTTATACTCGACCTTGTTTTCAAAAATCAACTTGAAAGCAAAATGGTACAGATTCTACCGGCTATTATAACGCCATTATCTTTAATCAACGCTGTATTTTATGTTTTTAAGTGTTCGCAAATTTGTGTAATAGTAAGCGTATTGCTTTCTTCAGGTTGTTGCTGTTACTTAACGGTTAAATACGAAAAACCCTTGACACTCAAAGTTGTCACATTGGTTTTGTCTGCACTAATGATTTTGCCGATTGGTTTTTTCAGTTTTATTGTCTTAATTTTCGGCAACATTGGTCAAAACACAGTTGTACAAACTGTTGAATCTCCGAGTGGAAAATACTACGCTCAAGTTATTGACAGCGACCAAGGCGCTCTTGGCGGAGATACCCTTGTTGATGTTTATAAGAAAAGCGGAATCAACTTAATTCTTTTTAAAATCGAAAAGGAACCCCAAAGAGTCTATTGGGGTGAATGGGGCGAATTCAACAATATACAGATTCATTGGAAAGACGATAATTGCTTGGTAATCAACTCGGTTGAATATGAAATAGAATAATACGAGAAAATACCGCAAGTAATTTCGAAGCATTTTGCAGCAATATTACCTTTACCCTAATTCAATCGTCCTTGCTAATTGCCTGCTAATCAAATGAGTTAAAACAGGATAATATCTGCGGTAACGGCGTAACACAAGATAATACTTTAACCTTAAAAATCCCCTGACAGCAGGGGATTTTGAGGTATTATAAGGGATGCCGTTATCATTTCCATCGGTATCTCCTAAGCGGTAGGTTGGAGGTTCGAATCACCTCGGGAACGCCAAAAACTCCGCCGGAAAACCCAGTAAAATCAAGGGTTTCCGGCGTTTTTCATTTTTACGGGAAAAGAGAAAAATCGAGAAATTCACGGATTTTCATTAGCAAATTCACCGTCAGCTAATGGAAATTAGGACTAATGTCGTCCGCCTTTCAGGTGTACGGCTTGCTAATAAAAATTAGCAGGATTTTCGCTATTTTGCTAATGAAAATGCCCTCTCTGCTAATGAGAGAAAAAAACGAGCAAAATTCTTGCTAATGGACAAGGCGGTCGTTACCTATTTAGAGTTAGTCCGACAAACTGGAATTTTATTTATTTTTGCATCTTACAGTCCAATCGCTTGTCTCACTTTCTGCTTCCGCATATTCACCATAATCCAATTCTGCTAAATCACTCATTTTTTCATCAATACTTAAAATAGATGCTAATGAGACCACTCTCGCATCTTCTTCCTTATGACTTCCGCCACATAGAAACTGCCAGTATCCATCTTTATCATGAGACACGTATAATATAGGCTTGTTCTCCTCTAATACATGACAACAAGTAAAGCAAGCAGTATTAGGAGCGTCTGCAAACGGAAATTCGCTGCTATTCATTCATCGCACCTCCAACTTCATATTTGTCTTCCTTTTAATTTCCTATTATACACCAAAATTATGAATATTTCTACCCGCCGTCTATTGACCTCAATTACGAGAAAAATAGGCGGCTTTTTTGTTTGCAAAAAAATTTTTAAGAAATATTGAAAAAATACCCTGACTTGTTGACGATATTCTTTGCAAGGCGCTTTCAGCCAAGAAAAGAAAGTTCAAAATCAAATATATCTAAACACGAAAAGAGACCGCCTACACGATGTAAGCGGTCTTTGCTAATTTAGAGTAAGTTCGACAAACTGGAATTTATTTGTTTGATTCATTTTTCCACATAGTATAATTATCTTTTAATTGTTTTATTGTAACAATTATAAACCATATCCAATAAAATATGGAAACTATTATACTGATATAAGTAATTACTATTCCAACTATGATTCCTATTGGAATAAGCCATAGAGTTCTAATAAACTTTCTTTTATATGATAAATTTTCATACAATAATTCAAAACCTTTATCTACCTTTTGTTTTTTCATATTGCTTAATCTCACCTTCAAATCCAGATTGTCGATGTCCTTTAAAAGTCATAAACAATGACCACACCGTGTTCAAGCGAAAATTCTGACGCTTGCCACAAAATAGAAAAAGCAAATTTTGCTAAAGATTCCGTGTTGTATGTTCCATGCTCAATCACTTCTTTGTATCCTGTTTCCTTGCTATATATTGCATCAGCGGAATAACCTTCTGTTGTACTCCACGAAATAATCGTGTCTCTGTCGGCATTCCATTCAAAAGAATTGTATATTTTCAATTCTTCAAGCAATAATGCGCTTGTTGATAAAGGACTCTTTTCTGAATTTGGCAGAACATAATTAAACAGAAGATTTTTTGTAATGGGGAGCCACCAACCATTTCCATCAAATAATGATAATTGAAAATCTTTTGTATCAAGAAATTCCTTTACGATAGGATGTTTATAAACATCAAAATTCTTGTTAATTTTGGTTGGAACTTCTTTTTCGCTGTATTTCGCAGCGATGTAAAGCAACAATGCATTCAGGGCATCCCAATCAGGTTTGTTTGTATAATATGGTGTTAGGTCATAATCCTCGTTCCATAGCGGTGCAGGATTTAGCCCAAGTCCTCTGATAATATTGTCACGCCATTGCGTTACGATTTTTCGAGTTTCATCGGGAGAAAGTTCACCCTCATTTTGTTGTGACCGTATAGTTTGAAAATCTATGCCATTAGTTTCAGCAAATTGCTGTGCTAATGTTTTCCAATTGTGTGTATAATATCGTGTTAATGTTCCTGCATATATGTCAAGTCCCATATCCTGTTCTCCGTCAAATTCTTATTTATTTTGTGATTTATAATCTATTATTCCAATAATCCCAAGAATAACAAACGCAATAGCCAATAATAAAGTAATTATCCATTTAGTCATAATTTCACCATTTATTGCTAATATTATAAAAGCAATAATCGCTAATAAACCAACTACTAATTGAAATATTGAACTTATTAAATACCATTTACTTTTCATATAATCCTCCTAACTAACAAATTCCAATTTATCTTTCTCTTAATCTTTTATTATATATCAGAATTATGAATATTTCAACCCGCCGTCTATTGACCTCTATTTAGAGGAATATAGGCGGCTTTTTTGCGTTCAGAAAAATTATTTAAAGAAATTTAAAAAACCTGACTTGTTGACGATGTTCTCTGCAAGGCGCTTTCAGCCAAGAAAAGAAAGCTCAAAAACAAATATTTCTAAACACAAAAAGAGACCGCCTACACTTTTGTAAGCGGTCTTTGCTAATTTAGAGTAAGTTCGACAAACTGGAATTTAGATCATGATTCATATGGATAGTAGTGTTCTGCATTCGACTGAAATTCACATAATTTTAATATTTTCATATCCTTATCAAAATCTGCTATTGTAACACCATCAAAGCCATCTATCTTACCATCATAATTACATCTGAAGTACCATTCAACAATTAACGTTTGGTTTTGCTCGAATATTCGTTTGATTGTCCATTCCAATACTTGTCCCTTATTATTCCAATTTTCAAACCATGTTACAATTTGTGATAAGCCATGATATTCAGGTCCATAGCATTCACTATACAAAGCATTTTCAGAAAAAGTCTGTTTTACAATCTCAACATCGTTATCTAACCAAGACTGAAAATATTTCTTAATGACATCTACTTTCATATTATCCTCCACAAATTCAAATTTGTCTTTCTCTTAATCTCTTATTATACACCAAAATTATGAATATTTCTACCCGCCGTCTATTGACATCAAATAATTTGAAATACGGCGGTATAAATACAACTCATATTCCCATATTTTTTTGCATTTGCTAATACCCTGCTAAAAGGAAGGCAAAAAACCACGAAAAATTAGCAGGTTTTGGACGAGAATTTATTGACAGCAAAACCCCGGAAAAGCCAGTAAAATCAAGGATTTTCGGGGATCTGCAGGGACTCACCGGAGGTGTCCGGTCCCACTGTCACCTCGTCCTTCATGATAGACACACGAATCAGGAACGGTGCTCCGTCCTCCGGGAACCATTCCTTCTTGTAGCTTTGCTTCATGCGCTCTACCATGGCTTTTTTCATAATACGCTGGATATCCGATGGGCTGAACAGCTTACTCTTTACGGAGTTCGCCTTCGTCACCCAGAACTTACCGTTTTCCGGGATATACCGCTCCCAAGGAAGCGCCTTGGTCTTTTCGAACAACTCCTCAAAAGAGGTTGACTTAATACGATGCCTTCTATATAAGGCAAAGAGGATAATTTTTCTGTCACTGATTGAATAATATTATATATCATACGAACACACTCCTTTATTTTAGTCTCTGTCCGAGATAAGTATTGGTATGTATAACTGACCTTTTTATTCATTTTGTATGAATGCTCATTGACAAACGAATAGGAGCAAGGTGGGTTTCAACCTTGCTCCTATCGGTCAGTATATGCTATTCAGTTCAACAAATTGGAATATGTCTAACTGTTTTGTAAATTTACATTTTTGTACACTGTAAATAGTCTTTGATCAAATAGATACGGTATCTTAATAGTTCTCTTTTCTTACCTCAAAGTAAGCCTGAGGATGATTACATACAGGGCATTTTTCAGGAGCTTCTGCACTAACTACAATATGTCCGCAATTGCGACATTCCCACATTGTAATGCCACTCTTCTTAAACACTTCCATAGTTTCAACATTCTTAAGAAGTGCACGATATCTTTCTTCATGAAGTTTTTCAATCGCAGCAACACCTCTGAACTGAGCGGCTAATTCCGGGAAACCTTCTTCTTCC
>SFGA01000058.1 GCA_004556705.1 Ruminococcus sp.
AATATCCGACAGCGTATTATTCGTATCGGTCAGCGTAAGACTGTAATTGTCTGCCGCCTGATTGTATTTCAGCGTATAGGTGGTTGCAGAGCTGCTCTTGTTGGACGCAAAGCTCGGAATGGTTGCGTGGTTCTGCATCTGCGTAAGAAGCCAGTTGTAGCACTTCTCGGCAGGTCTGCCTTTGATACCCTTGAAGTAAGTGTCAGCAGGAACACCGTAGCTGTTTGCTTTGAGAGTAGTCGGAGAGGTACGAAGCTGCTGCTGATACTCCCAAAGAATAATCTGTGTCGCCATAGAGAAATCGTCCTCGTTTGTTCCGCTGATCGGAGCCGTTTTACCCGGACGCCAGCCGTACACAGAGGTCAGCATAATTCCGTACTGTGCCGTTGTCGGCAGGTTCTGAAAATATGAGCTGTTTGTTCCGCTTTTGCTGTCATAAGTTCCTCCGGCATTATATGGAATACCGGACTCGATACACATAATCTGTCGGGAACCGCTGCTGTCCTTAATCATCAGCTTGGTTCTCGAATTGCCTGCACTTTGAGTGTGCAGACTTTCATTGCCGTTTGCATCATAGGCGATATACTGATAGGTTGAAGGAGAATAATACATTTCTCCGTCTGCACTCACATACTTATCACCGTAATATGCGTTTACTGTCTTTCCTTCCTCTGCTGTAAAGGCAAAGGCAGAAAGCGGAAGGGACATAATGCACATAACGGCACACAGGAGTGCGGCAGTGATGCGCTTTCCTTTGGATTTTGCAAAATTTTTCATTTCGGTTTAACCGTCCTTTCTTAATTTGGATATAAAAAACCCTCTGTCTTTTCGGGCAGAGGGTAGGTTCTCACGAATTCAGTACAGGAAATATATCCGGTAGCTGCCGCTTCCAAGCGGTTCAATATATATCGTGAAATATTCGATTGGTGCGCCGCCGTAAGCGGTGATAATATCCGGCATCGACTGCACATAGTCCGTGAGTTTTCTTTTCAGGCGTTCTCCCTGAAACGACTCGGAAGCCGTAACAGGCGTTGCCCACGAAGCATTGTCCGGTGAGATCGCCGTTCCGTCATCGGTAGTAATATGGGTTAGTCCCATAGAGCAGCCGAGAGAAATGAGGTCGCTCCGAATTGCTTCAATGTCAAACTCGTAGTCGTAAGCTGTTTTTGGCTTTACTTCTTCCGTAGGCTGTTCTGCCGGAGGTTCTTTTTCCGGCTGGACAGGCTTTTCCGGCTCTTTTGTTTCTTCGCTTACGGGCGGTTTGGGTGCTTCGGGCTTTGGTGTTTCTATTTCTGCCTTTGGTGCGGCTGGAATATCCGTTTTGTCGGCTTCAACGGGTTTCTTGCTCTCTGTCGGAGCAGTTTCAGGCTCGTTACTTTCCGATGTCGGCTCAAAAGATGTTTTCTCCGTTTCTGTTGCTTTTTCAGGCTCAATTTCTACGGTCGTATCCGTTTCATCGGAAGTTTCCGTATTACTCACCGAAGAAGAACAGTCGGCTATATCCGAGCTTTCCAAAACATCGGCTTTTTCTGCATTACATCCGCACATTGAGGCAAGGAAAATGAGAACCAAGCCAAAGCATAAGATTTTGTTTTTCATTGCGATTCGCTCCTTTCGCCTTCATTGTAGAAAGTTCTCTGCAATTTGACAAAGGTGCGAATAGGCTAATCTTTCATTTTAGCAACCACCTCCTTTAAGTGGGAATGATGCGAATTGTTTGAGATAGCTTTAAGTTATGAAGATAGATATATATTGAGAGATAGTTATATATCTTTCTTCGGTAGGTTAGATTGTACTTAGGGGTTAGAGTGTGAGGAAGGGGAAACGGAAAATGTTACTCCTGCTACCTTGCGTCACGCTCTGCCCGTTTTCTCAAATAGCTCGCATAATGCTCCAAAGCCTTGCAGACATAATCCTCCGTTTGGTTAAGGGGAATATTTTTCGGGATATACTGTCGTATCTTATCCCCACTCAGCACAATTCTCTCGCGCTGATTGGGTTTCTGCTCCGACATAATGGCTTGTATGGCTTCGGGTGTGAGTTTCTTTTCTTCAAACATCTTTCGCATACGGATTGTTTGGTCGTGGGACGGAGTGCAGTCGTTCAGGTCGATTTCATCTACCAAATCACGCTGGCAGTCCTCGTCAAGAAAAGAAATCTCAACGGCAGGTCGCATTTTCATTCTGCCCTCGTCCACAAGGTCAAGCAGTTCGGGGACAAGATTGGTCAAGCGAATATATCTGCGAATTTGCTCACGACTTTCGCCAACTTCGTTTGCTAAAACCTCGTTTGTTCGTTGCCGTTCAAAATCTGACACCACTGGTGTCGAATTTTCTTTTTTTGGTCTGCCTGCTTGCCTGTTCATTGCTTCCAAACGCATTTTGTATGCGAACGCTTTTTCCGAGGGAAGTATCTGCGACCTTTGAAAATTGCTTTCCACCATTAAGATGGTTGCTTCATCTCTCGTTAGGTCAACAACTTCACATCGGAGTGTTTCAAAGCCTGCAAGCTCACACGCTCTTTTTCGTCTGTGCCCCGAAACAAGCTCATATCTGCCGTCCTCTTTTTGACGGACGGTTGCCGGTGTGATAACCCCACGCTCCTTGACGCTCTCAACAAGCTGCATCATATCTTCATCGTCACGCACCTTAAAAGGGTGGTCGGGAAAATCGTCAATCAGCTCTAAGGGAATATCCCGGATTTTTGCGAGTTTCGCATCATCTCTCATTTCCTGTGTTGAGAACAGGTCATCGAGCGTCGGCAGAGTGAAGTCGCTCTTTCTTCCTGCCATCGGCTAACACCTCCTTTGTCAATTCAGCGTAAGCCTTCGCCGCAGGACTGTTCGGTTCATACTTATATATGCTGACACCTTTCGATGCTACCTCTGCGGCTTTTACTGCCATAGGAATGGCTGAGTGATATATCTTAATCACGCTTCCGTAGTTTTTCCGCAGTGCATCCGCCGTGCTTTTCGCAAGGTTTGTTCGGTTATCTACAATATTCAGTAAGATACCGTCAATCTTCAGGTTCGGATTGATATGCTGCTTGACCTTCCCGATGGTCTGCATAAGCTGTGTCATTCCTTTTGCGGGAAGATACTGAGCCTGAACGGGAATAATTACGCTGTCTGCCGCCGCTAAAGCGTTCAGAGTTACCATACCGAGGGAAGGCATACAGTCGATCAGGATATATTCATAATCGTTCTTTACCTTATTCAGATAGGTTCTCAAAACGGTTTCACGGCTCATAGTCGTTACAAGCATCATTTCCATAGCGGACAGTTCAAGGTTTGCGGGAAGCAAATCAACATTTTCCTCGTGATGCAGAATACCGAAATGCGGGTTTCCGTTTTCTTCACGCATTATCTCGGATAACTTAGTGGTAATGGTAGTCGGCAGACTGTCATTATCTTTCCATCCGAGGCAAGTCGTGAGGTCGCCCTGCGGATCAGCGTCTACAAGGAGTACCTTTTTACCAAGTCTCGCAAGCCCTATCCCTAAATTGACCGTTGTGGTGGTTTTGCCTGTGCCGCCCTTCTGATTGCAGATGGCAATGGTTTTACAGTTAGGCATTGGCTTTCCTCCTTTCGATAGATTTATAGCCGACTGTGTTCAGACGGCTATGTATCAACGCAGTATTTGTTTTCAACACCCCCTGCGTAAAGCTGTTGCTTTGTGTGGGAAGCACATCGGTCACAGTTTGCGAAACCGTGTCATAGGAATTTCACCTCTGCCGGGTTCTCCGCCAGCTCCGTAGAGAAGTATCATTATCATTCTGACTGTCATCGCCGTATCAGGTGCAGCCTGACACTTTTACCGGGGATTCTCGCTCGCTCTATTATCAGAGGTCTTGGCGTACCCGATAAGGTGGCTCATCATCAGAACTAAAGTCCGATGTGCCTATATATTCAGTTGTCAAGGAACAGCGAAAGAGTTGCTCCTAATCGGAGTTAAAAAATAACCCTTTCACTTGTTCGGACTGGGAGAGGTCAATTTATCGGGTGTTTTTGAAAAAAAGTTTGAAAATTTTTTTGTGTCGGAAAAATAAAAACGCCGCCTATCCCGATAAAGGAATAAGCGGCTTGCTTATATAGATCTATATTTTATTTTTTGAAAAGGAAATGACTACGAAAAAGTACGCACTATGAAAGCCTTTTTCTTTGCTTTCATCATCTTTAAGATGACTTCATCAACAGCGTCGGTGTATCTGCCTTGAGCCATAAGTGCGTTCTTCTTATCTATAAGCGAATGTATGATTTGAGAGCGTTCCTTCTCGGTTAGATTGATATAATACTTCTTCATTTGTAGTCCCTCCATTTGATTACAGTATATCCATAATCGTTGCCAGCTTCAAATATGCAAAAAAAGAACCCCGAACTATACAGTCCGAGGTTCTGTCGTAAACATCGTTAAATGCCGAGTTTACAAGGCTTTTTTATTCAATTTACAATGTAGCCGTTACAATGAAGCCACTGGATTAACAATTTACGATTCTTGTGATTTACGACATGCATTTGTCGTAAAAGACGAGCGATGCTCAAAAAGTCATTTGTCGTAAATTTGTCGTAACCCCCGTTTTACGACATTTTTTTGGATTAACAAAACGCCGCAAACGCTGTCAAAACCTGATTTTTATGGGTTTTTAGTCCGAGAGGGGCTTCATCGTCGGGAAAAGCAAAACATCACGGATTGCGGGGGAATCGGTAAGAAGCATAACCATTCTGTCGATACCGAAGCCTATACCGCCTGTGGGAGGCATACCGAGCTCAAGTGCATAAAGGAAGTCCTCGTCGGTGTGGTTAGCCTCTTCATCACCCTGTGCAAGCAATTCCTCCTGCGCCTTAAAGCGTTCACGCTGGTCAATCGGGTCATTAAGCTCCGAATAAGCGTTTGCCATTTCCCAACCGTTCATAAAGAACTCAAAACGCTCAACATAATCGGGATTTTCGGGTTTCTTTTTCGTAAGCGGAGAAATCTCAATCGGGTGATCCATTACAAATGTCGGCTGAACAAGGTGCTCCTCGACAAACTCCTCAAAGAAGAGGTTGAGAATGTCGCCCTTTTTATGTCTTTCCTCATATTCAACATGATGCTCTTTTGCAACGGCTCTCGCCTGCTCAAGTGTTTCAATCTCGTTAAAATCAACGCCCGAATACTTTTTAACAGCGTCAAGCATTGTTATTCTCTCAAACGGCTTTCCGAGATCCATTTCGATACCGTTATAAGTGATTTTAGTTGTGCCGAGAACCTCTTGTGCAACAAATCTGTAAAGATTTTCGGTAAGGTCCATCATACCGTGGTAATCGGTATAAGCTTGATAAAGCTCCATAAGCGTAAACTCGGGATTGTGCCTTGTATCAAGTCCCTCATTACGGAAAACTCTGCCGATTTCGTAAACTCTCTCCATACCGCCGACAATAAGCCTTTTAAGGTAGAGCTCAAGCGAAATACGAAGCTTAACATCCTCGTCAAGAGCGTTAAAATGCGTTTCGAACGGTCTTGCAGCCGCACCGCCTGCGTTTGGAACAAGCATGGGGGTTTCAACCTCCATAAAGCCCTGTGAGTCAAGATAACGACGGATAGTGCTTATTATCTTTGAACGGTTGATAAAGGTCTGCTTTGACTCTGCGTTCATGATAAGGTCAATATATCTCTGACGGTATCTTGTGTCTGTATTTGTAAGTCCGTGGAACTTTTCAGGCAAAATCTGAAGGCTCTTTGAAAGAAGCACAAGCTCTGTAGCGTGTAGAGAAATCTCGCCCGTTTTAGTCTTGAAAACCTCGCCTTTAAGGCCGACAATATCGCCGATATCCATTTTCTTGAATGCCTTATATTCCTCTTCGCCTATGCAATCCCTTGCAACATAGGACTGAATACTACCCTTTAAGTCCTGAATATTGCAAAACGAAGCCTTACCCATTACACGTTTTGACATAAGTCTGCCTGCAACGGTAACGGTCTTGCCCTCAAGAGAGTCAAAATTTTCTTTAATATCTGTGCTGTGATGGGAAACGTCATACTTTGTAATAACAAAGGGATCGTTGCCTGCATCCTGCAATTCCTTTAATTTGTCAAATCTGATTTGACGAAGCTCATTAACATCCTGCTGAGCCGCATTCTTCTGATTGTTTGTCTGTGCCATATTTTCACTTCCGATTTACTAAAAAATATGGGCGGACTTGCCGCCCGAGTATTTTATTTTTATGAAATAGCCTTAACTGTAAAGCTACGAATACCGATAGGCGCTTCTACCTGAACGTCGTCGCCGACCTTTTTGCCCAAAAGAGCCTTGCCGACGGGAGATTCGTCAGAAATCTTGCCTGCATCGGGATCAGCCTGTGCATAGCCGACAATCTTATATGAAAATTCATTTTTCTTGTCATCAACGATTACAACATTTGAGCCAATGTGAATGACGTCCTTGCTCAATGAGGACTCGTCAAACACCTTAGCGTTTTTGAGCATATTTTCAAGCTCATTTATGCGTGCCTCAAGCTTTGCCTGATCACTCATTGCCTCATCATACTCAGCGTTCTCTGAAAGGTCGCCGTAGCTTCTTGCAACCTTGATTTTTTCCGCAGCTTCTTTACGTCCGACGGTTTTTAAGTTTTCAAGCTCGTCCTGTAATTCTTTATAGCCCTCGGCATTAAGCAAAGTTTCCTGTAACATATTGTTAAAACTCCTTTCGGCTTTTGCCTATATACAAATGAATATTATACGGGAAATTTCATTTAATGTCAATAGAGCCGAACGGAAAAACATTTTCAAATACTCTGCGTTGTAAATAGATGTGACCCATTTTTGATAAAAAAATAAGTCAAAATATAGTACAATGTTTTTGAACGCCTTTTGAGTGGAGCGTAGCGGAATG